>JAMXCZ010000043.1 GCA_024542975.1 Candidatus Omnitrophota bacterium
CGTACCTTTCCTTAAAAAATTCAGTATCCGCTGGCTTCCGCTTTCAAAACCTATTAAAAGCATCTCAAGCCCGTGTTTCCGCATATCCTTAAAAAGGCGGGGATTTCTTACGATTATGTCGGCCCGGCTCTGGCATACGAAAGGCTTCCTAAAAGTTTTTTTGCCGTACCCGCTTAAAAACGCACGAACCCACTCTTCGTCTTCAACGAGGCAATCATCGTGTATCATAAGGCTGTTGAAACCTCGGTTCTTTTCGACATCTCTAAGTTCAACGAGAAACCGCTCGGCTGACATGCGTCTTGTTCTTGAACCAAACATTATTTTTTCCGCCGGCTGGCAAAAACTGCAGTTGTATGTGCAACCTCGGCCGGCAATCGCAGTGATATGCGGCATCTTCAAAAATGGAGCAATGGGCGCCTCCAGGATTTTAAACAAAGACCTGTCGACTCGAGGAATTTCGTCAAGATTGGGAGTCTCGCCCTGTATGACCTTGTTACTGACATTTCCCTTTAAAATATCGTCCAGGATCTCAGGTAACGTCTTCTCGGCTTCCCCTTTAAATATGTAATCTATATGGGGGTTATCCGCGAGCTCAGTTGCCATTATCGTCGGATGTGCGCCGCCGACTAGAACTTTTATTGCACTCCTTACCTTTTTTACAACTCTCGCTGATTTTACTGCCGCGTCAAAATCAACGCTCATCATGGTTATGCCCACTATATCCGGCATCATACTTTCAATTATACCCGGTAGTTCCTCCCAGCCGCTTAATTGGCTTAAATTCACAAGTAATACATCGTGCCCATTTTTTTTAAGAGCCGCGCTTATATAGCACAATCCGTGATGAATCCATCCTGTTTTAGGCTTTACGCCACCTTTGGCAAATCCTTCGACGGTTACATTCGGATATATTAATGTTATCCTCATGGCTTTTTTCTGCCTACTTCCCGTTTATGATTTTGCGTATTTTTTTCATATCTTCCCACACCAGGTACTTATCGCTGGGATTGCGCAGGAGATATGCGGGGTGGTACGTCGGTATAAGTCTTGAACCGTGATAATCAAAAAATCTTCCTCTTAATCTCGATATGGGTTCGGTGCTTCTCAAAAGGGCCTGGGCAGCAAATTTTCCGAGCGTGCATATGAGCTTCGGCTTTATAAGTTCGATCTGCCTCAAGAGATATCCCTCGCACGCGAGAATCTCCGTAGGATACGGGTTCCTGTTATTGGGAGGCCTGCATTTTAGAATATTCGCTATGTAAACATCTTCCCGTTTTAAACCTATAGATTCGATTATTTTTGTAAGAAGCTGCCCCGCCCGCCCAACAAATGGAAGCCCCTGCAAATCCTCGTCCCTTCCAGGCGCCTCCCCGACAAACATAAGCCTCGCCTTTGGACTGCCCGAACCAAACACCACACGCGTCCTGGTCTTAGAGAGTTCACATTTTGCGCAAGAGCCAACCTCGTGTTTTAACCCCACCCATGCATCGGTGGTCTTATTCGGAACAGGCGCACGTACGGGAAATGGGGACAGCGCCCTATTTTTCTTAGAAAATATGGCGCTGTCCCCATTTCCTACAGCACCTGTTCCTGCTAATCCTTCGAGTTCTATATGCCGCTTAATAGAAAATATTATGTCTTTTAGCTCGTTTTTCACTTTCATTGCTTGCCATCTGTGTTTTTGGTAAACTCTTCTGCTGCAAAAGTGGCTATGTCGCCTGCGGCATTTGGCTTTTTTGCGCGTTCTATGTTCTCTAAGAGCGCCTTTACACGCTCACCCAAAAACTTAAGGCTTTCTACGGTTTTGAGAATATGGCTTATTTTTCTCAATTCGAGAGCCGCGCCTGTTTTGACAAACAGATCGGCATTTGCCCTTTCCTGTCCGGGTATAGGCCTTATGAATATGAATGGCACGCCCTGCACAATGGCCTCTGTTGTACTTATTCCACCGGCTTTTCCGATACAGACAGAAGAAACGGCCATCAGTTCATCTATATTATCGACATATCCAAGATTTATGATTTTTATGGCAGCGCATTTTTTAAAATTTGCGACTCTTTCACATAGTTTTTTATTATGCCCGCAAACAGCAATCGCAGTTAAGGGGAAACCGGCTTTGTTAAGCGCGCGCAGAATCCTGACAAACGGCCCTACTCCGTACCCGCCTGAGAGAAGTAAAACGGTAAATGAATCCTGATCGATACCGAGTTTCCGCCGCAAAAAAACAACATCATGTTTTTTAGAAAATTTTTCTTCTACCGGAATTCCAAAAACTTCTACCTTTCCCTCTGATACCCCCCACTTAGTCACAAGTTCCGCTTTGACGCGCTCGTGCCCCACCACGTAAGTATCCACGCATTCTGATATCCAGAAAGAATGCGCCTGATAATCGGTAATCACGTTCATGACGCGCATACTTACGCCGTATTTCCTTTTTACGTATTCGCATATGTCAGCCGTAAAAAAATGCGTTGATATCACCACCTCGGGCTTTTCTTTCAGCAAAAAGTTTATAAAGCGCGTACCGTTTAAGACGTGCAGGCCCTTTCTTAAGGGGGCAAACAGGGCATGGGCTACTTTGAGATTCAGAAAATAATAGAAAAATCCCCATAAGAATACGGCCTTGTTTATGAGAAACAGGTACGTTGTGCAATATGTTCTTTTAAAAAACGGATTTGTATAATCAAGGACATCTATGGTCTGTGTATTTATGTTTTTATACCTGCCATAAAAAGACTTCGTGATTGCCATTGCAGCTTTTTTGTGGCCTACGCCGGCTGTTGCGTATGTTATTAGAATTTTCATCGGCCCTTCCTTCCGGTGATAAACACTACCGCTTCTTGCAGGTCACGGAAGATATGATCCGGCTTAGACTCCCACGCCTTCATCTCCTCAGGACCCGTTTTTCCGCTTAAAACCAGTATTGTTTCAAGGCCTGCTTTTTTGCCCGCTTCGATATCGGTTTTTCCATCGCCTATGAAGTAACTTCCGGATGCGGTTATGCCCAATTCCTTTTCCGCTTTCCTGAAAAGGCCTGTCTTGGGCTTTCTGCAATCGCAATTATCGCTATCCTGATGGATACAATAGAATACTTTTCTGATTTTGCCCCCCGATTTATTGATCTCCCGAATCATGTTTGAGCTCACAGAGCCCAGCTCCTCCTCCGAGTAATGCCCCTTGCTTACACCAGCCTGGTTGGAAATCACAATTATATCATACCCACAACACGCCAGCCGTTTTAATGCCTCTTTGGAGCCGGGTAGAAAAACAAAATCCTCCCAGCGGGTTACATAGCTATGCTTCGTCCACCCCCCGGGGTCTTTGTTGATAACTCCGTCTCTGTCGATAAAGATCATTTTTCGGGACATATGCCCTCCCCACTGTATATAACCGCCATCCAGAACACAGATACGGGTAAAATGTGCAGAAGAAACCTGCTGCCGGTAAACCGCACAAAAAAAGCTATTTCTACAGCTGAGAAAATATACATAAGCGTATAACCCAACCCGAACAGAAGAAAAGCGGCCGTTATCAACCGTATATTACCCGAAACAGCGGTTCTCGCTCGTTTAAACAAAACAAAAGCAAATAAAATCCATATTATGTTCCATTTTTTAAATCCAAAAAATTGTTTTTGATATTCGTACATAATCGCAGGGATCTTTTTTAAACCCGTGATGAAACGCCCGATGTTCAGCATGGCTAAATCGAAATTCTCGTTTACAAGGCCGTGATAATTCTTAAAAGCCATCCATGATAGAGAGAGGGCCACCGCAAAGAGCGCATACAGGGCAAGATGCCATTTGACTCTGTTGGGAATTTTCCCGATGTTCGAGAAGAGGTATAAGAAAAGGAGGGATAGGACTATGTAAAGAAGGAAGATTCCCTCGTTTTTTGACCAGGCGCACAATATGGAGAAGATGAGAGAAATATTAAGAAACTGTGTATTTTTATTATCTTTTATCCACGCATATAAATAGAATAATGCCGCTCCGAAGTAAATGCCGAGCACAAGGTCCGCAACACCTATGGTTGAATAATCGGAAAATTGTTTTATCGAGGCGAGCGCGAATGTAAACAAAAGCGAAAGGCGCACATTCTCTGTGATTCGCTTTAGTACCGCATAAAAAACAAGTATGAACGAAAGGTAAAAAAGCGGGAAGATAGCTTTCACAAGAATATCGTTAAAATTGCCTAAAAAGGTATAAACCCATACCTCGGAGAGAGGAATGAGTAGCGGGTAATCCGGATGGGCACCATGAAAATTCGAAGCCAAAGCCCTAAAGAAGTCGGGCGGCAACCCTCCGGCCAAATGCATGATCTTGGCCTTAAGGCCATATATTGCAACGCTGTCATACGCTTCGATTGGTTTTATGAGCGCGCGAAAAAAATTGTAGCACGTCTGTAGCGCTATTAATGCGATTAGCGCCAGATCGGTAACGCAAAACCGGAATGGGCCTCGACCCTCCGAACGACTCCTTCTCAAGCCCCGCGCCAGATTAACCGCCGCCACAAATACCCAGGGTAACAATATAGCGAGACGCGTGAATCGCATTCCCAAAAGCCCCATTATAAACATTTGAATCGTAATAACACCGAAGCCCAGGAGGTAGGATAAACCGATCTTTTCGGCGGCGAAAAAACGCTCAAACCCTTTTCTGCCCGACAAAAGGTATAGTACATTCCAGCCTATGAAGCCGGTCACAAGGATGCATAGTATGAGTAAAATCAGGTTTTGCATGTTCAATCTATTCCATGAAAACGGCCTGTGTTCACACTTAGTAGGCCCGTCCCTCTTCGCCGATCGTTATAGTATGCAACATAGTCCGGGCTCTCTTTTTCGAGCGCGGGGTAGAGAAAATATACGGCCCTTCTATGCGCGAGCGAAAGGTTTTCTACGCCAACAAGTTTATAGCTTTTGTTTTCGCGGATCTCTCGTTTTATAAATTTTAGAAACTTGTAAAATTGTTCACCGTACGTATGTGCGTGTTTTCCTTCGGCATCTTTTGTAACAAGCGCTCTATAGTCTTGTAAATCGCCTCTTTTCAGTAAATCCCTAACGATGAAGTTAATCCAAAGGATAATCCAGATAGTAAGCAATATATGGAAAATTTTCTTGTTCATTTCAGGAATATCCATCTCGCAAATCTTTTAAAAAGGAATTTGAAATGGCGTAATGATTTGATCCCGGCCAAATTTTTTATAAGAATCCCGGGCCTCAGGAAAAATCCAAAAAAGGCCTTTCGCTGAAAGAGCTTAAGATTCTCCTTGCTTATACCCTCCGGGGTAAAGGTTGCGTTCATAAAATAGAACCGCCGAAGATTTATGTCATCTATCTTCCCTTCAAGTTTTAATTTATCAAAGCTTTCCGTGCCGGGAAACGGAAGATAGGTAAAGAAATTCGCTCTTATGAGGCCAAGCTCCCTGGAAAACTTGATCGTCGCTTTGATGTCCCCTTTTGTCTCGCCCGGAAAACCGAGTATGAAAAATCCGGCTATGTCAATCTTGTGTTTACGTATTAAGCTGATCGCCTGCCTTATTTTTTCGGTAGTTATGTTCTTCTTCATACTCCGGAGTATCCTGTCAGACCCCGACTCTATACCTAAAGAAATGAGGTATAGGCCCGTATCTTTCATAAGCGCAAGCATTTCATCATCCAGCGTATCCATCCTTACGCCGTTCGGCACAGCCCAGCTCATATCCAGATTTAAGTTCTTTAAGCCTTTTAAAAATGTGATCGCAAAAATTCTATCGAGTGTAAAATTGTCATCGATGATATGAAACTCCCTTATACCACGCTCATGGTAAAGCCCATTGATTTCCCGGAGTATATTATCGGGGCTCCGTTTGCGTAGCGCCCTGCCCGATACGAGGCTCCCCGCGCAAAACGTGCAAAGATAAGGGCAGCCCCTAGTTGTAATAATCGGAGCTATCGGGAATTTTTTAAAAAAAGCCCCGTGTTGGGCTTCAGGATACGTCTCGGGCCTTATTAGATCCCAGGCAGGCAACCCCAAACTGTCTAAATCTTTCGGGAAGTGTTTCTCGTTGGCGCAAATCGTTCCTTCGTTCCTAAAAACAAGGCCAGGAATATCTCTTAAGCCTATGCCAGATGTATCACTCAGGTTGTCCAGAAGTTTTTTAAAACCATCCTCCGCTTCACCCTGAAATACATAATCTAAGTCAGCGCCAAAAAATTCCATCGTATCAGTCGGGACCGCCGACGGATGCGGCCCGCCAAGCACCGTTTTGATATTGCGCGCCTTGCATTGCCTCAACATTTCTTTCACGTTATAAAGGTCGTAAGTATAACATTGGATCCCGACGACGTCGGGTTTATTTTTTTTAAGGCTTTTGTGAAAGTCATGCGGTTTTATCCTGTCCTTAACGCAGTCTAAGATTTCGACGTCGTAATCCTGCCTTATGGAAGTTGCCAGATACCCAAGGCCCAGGGAGGGCTGTATGTGGTCTGTAAGATTATAGGGCTTTACCAGAAGAATTTTCATCAATCAAAAAATCTGTACCAGAATATGGCTGCTATCGCGGAAAATCCCTGCCGCCATGTTATTTTTTTTCCTTCCCGGTATGTCCTGCCGTAGTAGGAAATCGGAATTTCATATATCCTGAGATTCTTTTTTTTAAGGATCTTTGCCGTGATTTCCGGTTCGACCGAAAACCCGTTTGATCGTATACGAACCCCTTTAATCACGTCCTTTTTAAACATCTTATAGCAGGTTTCAATGTCAGTAAGCGTTGAATTGTATAGGACATTCATAAAGAGCGTAAGGACGCCGTTCCCTACTTTATGCCAGAACATATGTACCCTCTGCGGTTTTCCGCCGGAAAGCCTGGAACCGTAAACTACATCGGCTCGCCCCTTTTGTATCGGCTGTATTAAATCTTTGAATTCTTCGGGGTCATATTCCATATCCGCGTCTTGCACGGCTATAACCTCACCACTGGCCTCTTTAAACCCTGTCCGGAGGGCTGCGCCTTTACCGGAATTCTTTTCGTGAAAAACCTTCCTGACCTTAGGACCGAAATTATCACTTTTAAGGAATTCCCTCGTGCCATCCGTAGAGCCGTCGTCTACAATAACAAGCTCTTTAAGGATGTCGAGTTTTAATACCTTACCTATGATCTCTGATATTGTGCTTCTTTCGTTATACACGGGCATCACGACTGATAAGCACTCACGTTCCATCGTAACCTCCTTTCGAGAGGTGGTAAATCCTTTTATGCTAACCCTTTTTTGCTAACTCTCGATACTTGGCATAACTTACTATCTGGTAGAGACCGGCGAAATATGCTACCATGAATCCGGTAAAGCCGTCTCGATAACCCTTCTTGGCAAAGAAAGTCCGCACGAATCTATCCATTGTCCGCCACAGGGCGTGCAGCACATTCATTTTATATCTTGCTTTTTTGGGATTCTCCAGGGAAAGCTTGAACCACTTCCTTGCCTCAAGGGTTGTCTGTTTGTTAAGTTTATTCAGAAAATCCTGCCAATCCCTGTAGGTATAATGGATAAGGTCGTTTTTGAGGTGGCCGCATTCACCTTCCAGAAAGGCCCGGGGATGGACCTCCACTTCCTCCCATTTAAATTTGTCTTTCTTGAATAATTTAAGCTGCGGGGAAGGATATAGCCCTCCTCCCCGTATCCAGTAACCGCCTATAAAATTTCTCCGCGGCACGGTAAAAGCGCCAAATTCGTGAGGCGTAGCGAGAGTTTCTCCTATCTCACGCTTTAGCTCTTCTGTCATTCTTTCATCTGCATCAAGGCTAAACACCCATTTATGGCCTGCCCGGGAATAGGCCCAGTTTCTGTGCTCACCCTCTATGTTCATCTTCTTCCGGAGCACACGAACGCCCATGCCCAGGGCCACATCCCTCGTTTTATCTGTGCTATCGTCATCTATCACGATTACTTCTTCCGCCCATCCGAGAACCGATTTCAGGCAGTCCGGAATTCTTTTTTCTTCATTCTTGGCTAAAATTACGATCGATAACGGAATTTTATTCATTTACGGCTCCCTTGTTTTTCGCAAAGCTCCCAGTATTTAGCCCATATGAGAAAGTGGCGCCAGGAAAAAAGAATAGAGAAGATGAGCCCTGCCGTGCCGTCCTTGTGCCCCTTTTTTTTGAAATGGCTTTTGAAAAACAGTTTCAAGGGTTTTATTGTGAGATTGTATTTCACATCTTTGAATTTTTCATTCCCAAATTTCTCATACATCTCAAGCGCTTCATAGTGGGTGTATCTATCCTGTTTTTGTATGAACTCCGAAACGGTATTAAAAGGGTAATGTTCTATTGGGCATTCAAACCGGCCGGTTTTACCGTCTACCAGGACAAGGTGGTGAACCTTACCGGAAAAAGTTGCTTTTCCTTTCCTGAAAAAATTAACAATGCTGTGATAGCGGCCGCCGTGCCGGAGGGGTTTGCCCAGAAAATATTGCATGCGGGGCACATTGTACGCGTTAAATTCCGAACCCTTCTTCAGGACATTCTCTATCTCCTGCCGGGTATTTTCCGGGATAACTTCATCGGCGTCCATGGCTAAAATCCAGTCTCCCGTAGCATTTTCGTTTCCGATATTGCGCTCCAAACCGAAATCTCCACAGAACCTGTGGGGCACTATTTTAGCCCCGAAAGACCTTGCGATCTCACAGGTCCCGTCTGTGCTTTCCCCGTCAACAAGCACTATCTCGTCCGCCCACGCGAGGCTTTGGAGGCACCTTCGGATGTTCCGTTCTTCGTTTTTTGTTATTAAAACGGCCGAGACCCTTGCCCTTGGCATTACACCGTATCCCTTTCCATCATTCGAAGGCTCGCCTTATGCATAGCCTTGAATCCATTAAGAAATGAACAAAATACTCTATTGTCGCAATAGATAAGATGCGGTTTTTTCTTTTTGAATAATATCTTAAAAAAGGCAAATGTGTAAAAAAAGTTTTTAAACTGATAAAAAGTAAGATTTGAAATATTCGCGAAGAACTCTTGCGTATCTAACGGCGGAGAAATGACATATATCCAGTATCGGGATTTCGCGTGCTTTTTGATTATACCCATGAGGCGCTTGAGAGAATCGGGATTTGTGTCCTTTAAGATAACGGCCGTCCTTTTCATCGGGCCCCATCTTGATTCAAAGATCTCTTTATTTTTTTCGAAACTTTTCGTAGACCCCCGAAGCACCTTGAAAGAACTTTTTTCCCTGTGATAAACATAGGAGCCGTATGCGCGCACTATTTTTACGCCTGCCCTCTTTGCGCGCAACGAAAAATCGGTATCATCGTAATTACCCATCCCGTAAAGTTCGTCAAGCTGCCCTATTTGGCGGAAGAGGAACCTTTCAACAAGCATGCAAAATCCGAGGGCACTCGGAAGTTCACTCGACCGGCCGCTTTGAGATTTCATAGTTTCTGCATATTCGTCTATGCCCACACCGCGGGGCAATTTTTGTCCCAGGCTATTGCTGGAGGGATTCACTATGCCAATCGATGGGTCCGCATCGAACAGTTTCACCATCTCGCTAAGCCAGCCCGCAGTAACAACCGTATCGTTGTTTAAGATGCACACAAACCTCGCGTCAGAAAGCGTAAGCCCCTTATTTACGGCTTTTACGAAACCTTCGTTCTTTTCATTTTTTACAAGTACCATCTTATCCTTAAATCGGATCTTTAAGCTTTCGAGATATTCTACCGTTTCGGGATTTGATGCGTTGTCAACTACGATAAGCCTGTAAGGAAAGTGTGTATTCTTCTCCAGCGAATCGATACAGTTTCGCGTAAGCTCAGGCTGGTTCCAGACCGGCATAATAATATCGCATCCCGGCATTTCTATGCTTCCTTTGTCTTTTCCTTCATCGTGTCCACGGTTTCTTTTACAACCTTCTCAAAATCACGCTCTCCGCCATATCTAAATACGGCGTTGTATTTTTTCGCAGTTTTTTTCGTTTTATTTGAAAAGGGACCCCAACGCGTTAAAAAATCGAATAGAATCGGAGGGCAGACCCTAAGTCGCACATTTGTATGCGGAAACCTCCCGTTAAGCCTGCGCGGCGTCCATATGTCTACATGGTGTTGTTTTCTCGCCAGATAAAACACCGTATCTTCCATGCGCTCTAAAAGATCGAGGTCCTTGCAGGATTTCCCGCTGAGAAACATGGCGATCTTAAGCGGACGCCCCCATTTTTTGTGGCAAATAAGTTTATTTTTTTCATGGAGCTCGCTCCATTTTTTGCCTTTCAATTCCTCGAACGCAGTAACGTTACGCTCGTGGTAAACGTACGTATCAAGCGCTTTGAGAGAGAGAAATCCGGCCTCTATCGCGCGTATTGAATAATCAACGTCTTCAAAGTATGCAAGGCCGAAAGCCTCATCCATTTTGCCGATTTTTTTTACCACGCTTTTTTTGATAACCGTAGAAAACCCTCTACACCAGTCTGTTTCTACAAATTGGCCCTCGGCCTTTTCGAGCACGGAGTTGTATCCATCTATGGAGGCGCCCTCCGGCCGGCCCTCCCATGTGGGATTGATCAGGCCAAAATTATCCTGGCGGGTGAGAATGTTTATCATTTTCCTGATCCAACCGCGCGTTACTACGGTATCGTTGTTTTGAAAACATATGTAAGGCGCATCGGAACATTCTAATCCCTGGTTAAGCGCTCTTCCCCATCCCACATTCCGGTCATTTTCAATTATCACGCTTTCCACTCGCTTATCTTTGGCGAGATCTCCTAAATACCCTTTGGTTTTGGGATCCCGGCCGTTATTTATTACGATAAGCTTATACGGGGTAATCGTATGCGCAATGATACTTTCGATACATTGTTTGGTATACTCATATTGCCCGCAGACCGGAAGAATAATATCGCACTTCGCGTCATCCGGAACAGGCTCCCGCGACACCCAGGCGCCCTCAAGCGGTAAAACCTTACATCCCTGGAAACTCGACAGGGCCCTTGAAACAGGCGAGAGCCCTGCCTTATCGAAAAAGATCATGTCGTATTTCTTTCTTCTTTTTCGCCCGAAGGATCTTTCTAAAATACGCGCGGCTATCTCGAACATTTTGAATCTTTCGTTTAGAAAATTGAATTTTATATTCTGGTGTAGCGGAAAATCCATTTTGGCCCGTGCATCCTCTATCCTCCCCTTCGTGCTTTTATCGCCAAACACGAGAAGATTTACCCAGCACCATCCCCTTGCGAAGGCGAGGGCCTTGTTCAGGACGCCGTTTACTTCCGAATCCGGGGTGGCTTTTGATATGGAAGCTACGATGACTATCCTACGATGTCCGGGCCATTTTTTAAAATATTTTTTCTCAGCCGCTTTTTGTATCTTTTTTCTATCGCCCAATGCATCGAAGGAGGCATGTTCTGCGTGGTAGACATAAGAAGAATAAACACACACCGATCTAAAGCGGGCCAGGTGAGCCCTCATCGAATAATCCGTATCGTCAAAGCCGCCTACGCCGAAGGCATCGTCCAAATAGCCTATTCTATTGATTACCTTTCTTTTTATGAGCATGCAAAATCCTTGACACTGGTTCATCTCCATAAACCTACCCTTATCAAACAAAATAAGCTTTGCGTACTCATTTACCGTAAGGTTCCGCGTCAAATGCCCGTTGCAAAGGGGATTGAGAAGCCCAACGTTGGGATGCTTTTCGGCAAATCGTACGAGCTCCCGAAGCCAGCCCTCACCAGGAAGCGTATCGTTATTTAAGATACACACATATGGCGCCTTTGAAACGCGTAAGCCCTGGTTTACGGCTTTTACAAAACCTAAATTTTGCTCATTTCTTATAAGAATATTTTCGGTTTTTTCACTGCTTGCCAATTTTTCAAGGTAATTTTTAAAATCGGAGCTACTACCATTATCAATCAATATCAACCGATATGGATATTTTGTATTGCTTATAAGATGTTCGATGCAAGACTTTGTATGTTTCGGCTGATTCCATATAGGAATGATGATATCGCACTTCACTTGTCACTCTCTTCATATATCTCAAATAGGTGCGCTTCAACTACAAAGTCTGCCGCGTATTTTCCCGAGTCAAATGTGAAAAACGAGCCGTCTATTACATCCCCTAGTTTATACACAAATGGCGCTGATTGCCGGATAACACCCCTTAAGCGTAATTTTGCGGGTAAAGAATAAAAATTGCCGTCAGTTATCGCAAAAATCGATCTTTGACTCAATCCATATAAGTGTGTAGCGAAATAATTCTGCAGGGGATCGCCAACCCACAGTATCTCCGCGATGACAGTACCGTCCAACAAAACCTCCTTGTCGCCGGCATTGATTTTATCAAGCGTGGTTTTATCGATATTTTTGAACGAGACGTATACGTCAACCGTCCCTGTTTGTTTTCCTAAATGCAGTTCAATTACAAATCGTATCGCATAATTTTGTGGGTTAAATGTAAAAGCGGAAATATTATGCATATTCTGCATCTTATAAATAATGTTTCCTTCATTCTCTATAATACCTCTCAACCGCATTTTTACAGGCAGAGAATAAGATTCTCCGTCTGGTACCGCCTGAACGCCGGGTAAATGAGTAGCAAAATAATTCTGCCGGGGACCGCCGACCCATAGTACCTCCGCGAGAACGGTCCCGTCCGGTAAAATCTCCCTGTCACCGACCTTGATTTTATCAAGCGTAACCCTATCGAGATTTTTAAATGAAGTGTATACATCAATCGTACCTGTTTG
>JAMXCZ010000044.1 GCA_024542975.1 Candidatus Omnitrophota bacterium
GAAATGTATAGAGTTTCCTTATTTTGGTTTTCTCCTGTCAGAGTTAGCTGAGGCCGGAATTCGCTGCACCCCGGAGGTATACCCTTACCGGGGCGCGCAGGCAGGATATAACGCGGTATCTAAAGTATTACAATTCTCTTCAATAGTAGTCGCTCATGAAGCTTTGTATTATGTCATCCCGCGTTACGGTACCTATTACTTTTTTGCCGCGGAGGACGGGAAGGCGCCTGAACGGCTTTTCCGTAAACATCTTTGCGGCATGCTCCAGGGAATCGTTTTCTTTTACCGAAAAGACGCTCTCCGTCATGATATTTTTCGCGGTCAGTTTCATAAAGCCTTGGGACTCCATGCCGCGTATGATATCCTGTTCGGAGACAACGCCACGAAGTTCGCCTTTTTTATTTACAACCGGTATATTGCTCATCTTTTTTTTTGACAAAATGCCGCATATTTTTTTAACGCTGTCATCTATTTTAGCAATTACAATTTCCTTTTTCATAACATCCCTTACATAAGCCATAATGTCACCTCTTTTTTTTATTAAGTATAATAGTCTTTTTATTGAAAGGAATTTTATAAACAGAGTTGAATGCCTTTATTATAACGTTGCCTTTTTTCGAGGAAATAGCAAAAAATTCGATTTTTTTGTTGTTGAGGCGGATTTTTAAATCCTGCCCCTTCCATTTCAGGCAAAATTCCATGTTGCGCCAGTGAGACGGGAGACGCGGCTCAAATGACGGCATTCCACCTGCCAGGCGGAAACCCGCAAATCCGCAAACCGCAGCCTGCCACGTTCCTCCGAGTGAGGCAGCGTGTATGCCCTCGGGCGTATTGCCGTGCATATTCCCGAGGTCCGCGTACGCGGAAAATAGAAAGTATAAATATCCCCTCGTAGCATCCCCGACTTCGGAAGCGATTATTGAATAAATGCTGGGGCTTAAGGATGACTTGTGTAGCGTCCTTTTCACGTAGTACAAATAATTCCTCGCCTTTTCTTCGTCGCCCACCAAATCCGGCAGGAGATACATAAGCATAAGAACATCCGCCTGTTTTACAATCTGCGTCCTCTCTATATCTTTCAATGGAACGTTTTTGGGAAGTATCGGCATAAAAAAACGGTTAAGTTCATCCAGAACAATGTCCTTTTTTCTGAGGTACCCGTCAAATTCTTCGATAATTCCTTTCGATTCCGAGAATGGAACCTTTATTTTATCAGCAATTTCTACCCAGCCTTCGGCCTCTTCTGGTTTAAGCGCTATTTTTCCGGATATTCCCTTAAGAAACCGAGGATATTTTCTGCCGAAGGCGTCATAAAGCGCTTTTGCGCTGTAGAGATTCCATTTTGCCATTACGTTCGTATACGCGTTATTGTCAACGCCTTCGTGGAATTCGTCCGGCCCGATCACGTTTTTTATTTCGAACAATTTTCTTTTTCCGCCGCGCGCAACGCGGCTTGCCCAGAACCTGGCTGTTTCAAATAAAATCTCACATCCAGCCTTTTTCATAAATTCTACGTCTTCCGTAGCGTGAAAATACTGGAGCACACCATAGGCCACGTCGGAGGTAATATGGTGCTCCTTACTGCCGGTGTGTATCTCTATGATCGTGCCATCCAGGTTCTTCGCGTAGGGCGGGGTGACGTCGACACCGGTGTCGGCGGATTCCCAGGGAAAGAGGACGCCCTTATATCCATTCTCTCTCGCAATTACCCGCGCGCGGTTGAGGCGCGAAAACCTGTACATCAGAAGGTTGCGCGCAATTCCGGGATCGGTGTATATGAAAAACGGGAGGATAAAAATCTCCGTATCCCAGAATATGTGCCCGTGATAACCGTTTCCGCTCAAGGTACGCGCGCTTATACTGACATTTTCGTCATCCGTTTTTCCCGCGATGAGCAGGTGATACATATTGAAACGCAACGCCTTCTGAAGATCCCTGTCACCTTCTATTTTTATATCAACGTTCTTCCATTTTTCCTGCCAGGCGCGAGTATGTTGTTTCAGCAAATTTTTGAACCTTACGTTCTTTGCCCGCGCAAGATTATTTATCGTCGTTTTTTTAAGGCGCGGATAGCCGGTGTGTTTTGAAGTGCGCACGGAAAAAATCTTGGTAAAACATACCGTTTCGCCTTTTTTGACCGACATATTGAATATTCTGTTAAGGGTCCCCACGCCCTGCCCCAATCCCCTTGCGACAGCAAGAAATGAGGCGTATGCAATCCATATTTTTCTTGTAAAGGTCTTGACGCACAGGTAATTTATGTCCCCCGAAGTAGAAACGCCCACGAGCTGCGTATGCCTTTTTCTGCCTTCCAGGAGGCTTCCCAAGTTTGTCACGGAGTCGTCCACGGTGTCCTGCACTATGATCTTGGCGGGTTTATCCAACGCTTTAAGGTAAACCTGCATCGCGCCTATGTGCGGTTCACTTAAACTGAAAAAACGCAGGGACTCGTATAAAAAACGCCTCTTCTTCGTATCCGAGAAAACGGTTCTCCTTAATATGAAGCCTTTTCCCATGTCCAGTATTCTCTCGTTTTCTACGACATTCATCCTGCCTATATCAAGCTTTTCGCCTTCCACTATGATACGAAAATCGATAGGGTTTGGGGCATTAACGAGCTCCGGCACCATGGAGGCGGCACTGTCATAAACACCTGCGATATATGTGCCGGGCTCCGTACCTTCCGGAATTTCCTCATAGATACCTCTCGAGCCGAGGTAACCGTTGCCCAGCGTAAAGAGGCTCTCGGCTACTCCCGGCTTCCCACCGGGCCAGTCCTTTTCGAAAATAAGCCAATCCTTGCCGGACAAATATTTAGCAAATTTACCTTTCATACACTAACACCTTCTACATCCCACGGAACCCACTCTCCCCGTTATCCAAAAAGCGAGGCTAGTTTCGCATAATCTATCTCGTTTAGGCCGCCTACTACGATATCTGCTTTTGCCAGAAGGTCATAGTTATTTTCTCTCGCAATGCCTACACAACGCATCCCGGCGTTTTTGGCCGCCAGGATGCCGAGTTTTGCGTCTTCGAAAACAACGGCCGTATCCGGCGAAGCGCCTACACTTGAGGCTGCCAACAGGAATATCTCCGGGTCCGGTTTTCCTTTTTTGAAATCATTCCCGCTTATGATTGTATCAAAAAGGCAACTAACCTTTGCTTTTTCCAGTATGTACTTGCAATTTCTGCTTGATGAGGCAGCGGCTATTTTTATATCGTTTTTCCTTAATTCATTTATAAGATCTACCGTAGGGGCATAGACCTCTATTTCGTCTTTGTCAGCGAGCTCCAGATAGTAGCCCTGCTTTTTCGAAGCAGCCTTTTCAAGCTCTTCGGCGCTTAGGGCAGTAAGTACGGCTCTCGCGCCATCAAGTCTGGGTATGCCGTCTACTTTTTCTCTGTAGTCCTCAAAGGTAAAATCCTTTCCGTATTCGGAAAACATCCTCTTCCATGCCTCAAAATGAAGCGGCACCGTATTCACGATTACACCGTCTACATCGAAGAGAGCGGCCTGGAAACTCATTTTTTCTTCCACCTTTCGACTCTTCCGACAATCGACAGTGTAATAAAAACAAACAGCGTCCCTACTATCCCCAGATAATAATTGCCCGTGCCGATAGCAAGGCCGACAGCTCCTATAACCCACATACCCGCCGCGGTCGTCAATCCTCTTATGGTATCGCCTTCTTTAAATATAACACCGGCGCCCAAAAAGCCCACGCCTATAAGAATCCCCTGCGCTACCCTCAAAATATCGGCCTCTGTGTGGTGTGACGTAAGCGACTGGCCCAATATGCCGAAAAGGCACGCCCCCAGGCATACCAGTATATGGGTTCGGAGGCCTGCAGCCTTGTCATGCAATTCACGCTCAAGGCCTACTACTGCCCCGCATAACAAAGCCAAAAAAAGCCTTACAATGACCGCGTTGTATTCCATTCCGTTACCTCCTTTTTCCCTGCTTCAACTTATGCGGTGTCAAATCTATGATTCGCTCGACCGAGATCTCTATTATATATTTGGGAAACGGGAACCTTGCCTCGGGGATACCTTCATTTCCCGGGATTTCTTCTTTCACGTGGCTTATTACGCGCCTGGCGATCCTTTTTGCGAGCTTCTCCTGCCACATGGTAACCTTGCTTTTCGGGAGGGCATTCTCTTTTATAATCTTTGCTTTTCCCCTTATCGAATAACCCTTAAAACGCTTTTCATCTATTACGGTAAGCGTAACATGCGGATGGCGCTTTATATTTTTATAAGTCACCCCTTTGTAAAGATCGAGAAGTAAGATCTTTCCTTTGGAATGGGTTTCCATGATCCCCTTGGCAGAGGTGTGTATCGTGCCACCGGCATTTATGGAAGATACAACGGATACGTGCTGCGCATCCAGAAGGCTTTTTGTGTTATCCGGAATTTTTATCATTTTTACCTCATTCGAAAACTGATAAGCGCGCCGATTAAAAAGACAAATATGAGAACGGGCGTATACCAGCTTACATTGAAAAATTTCTTTTTCGGTTTTGTAGCTATTGCCAATATAATAACGGCTGTCATCACCACAACCACGCCGGCCTGATAGAGATGGCTCGGAGAAACAGACGAGAGTATGGGGGACTTTCTGTAAAATACATCGTCCACAAAAATAATGGCCATGTTGAAGAGGTTGCTTCCGAGCATATTGGCAATGGCTATTTCCTTCGCTCCTATCAAAATAGCGGCAATTGAGACGGTGATCTCCGGCAATGTAGTGGTCAGCCCAAGAAACAATGTGCCCACAAAACTATCCCCGAGGCCGAGGACACCGGACATCTCCTTCCCTATATATGCAAGCCATATGCCGCACCCCATTATTACCACTGAAGATGCGCAAAAATTGATCCACACGTTCCTAAGGGTAATCGCGTTATGTCGATTACTGTCCTCTTCCGGTTTTGTATTTTTCTTCTCAAAAGTGTATATAACCCTGACCATAACGCAATACGATAAAAAGATACCCGCGCTCCATATTCCGATATTGGCTATACTGAGAGTTGAGATTCCGTTTCCGGAAAGCGTTATCGCAATTGCCGCGAGCACAACCGGAACCAGGCTGAAAGCGGCGGTCAAAAGCTGTCCCCGGCTTATCATGCCGAGAAGCGGGCCTGGGCGGTTTAATAAATCGATAAGCGCTATGTTGAGAAGGTTGTAGGAATTCGCGCCGAAAAGGTTTCCGACCGTAAGGTCAGGCGCGTTAACGAAAACCACGCTTCCTATACCGGTAAAAAGTTCCGGAAGACTCGTGGTGAAGGATACGAGTATCACGCCTATCCAGAGACGGCTCAAGCCCGTTTTTTCGGCTATGGCATCAGCGTACCTGGCCACCTGTTTCCCGGCAAAAAAAATCAACCCCGCGCATATTATAAATTTAACCCAGATTAAGTACATATTCGAATCCCTGTCATTCCCGCGAAAGCGGGAATCTATGTATGGCTCTCGTCTGGATTCCCGCTTTCGCGGGAATGACAGAGTAAGACTCCCCGTTCACTTACCATATTCCTTCTACCTGCGTATTGCATCCGGGGCACCTACCACCCTTGATGCTATTTTCGCATTTAAGGTACCCCTTTCTCACAATAAGAAGTTTACCACAATTATTACAAAATGTGTTGGTTTCTTCGCCTATATTACCTAAATATATGTACTTTAGCCCCGCCTGCCTCCCTATTGATTCAGCATTTTTGAGAGTCCTGGCAGGGGTAGGCTGAGATCCGGTAAATTTATAATCCGGACGGAAGCGGCTTATATGCCAGGGGATATCCGTCCCTATACCGGCTATGTAACCTGCGATATTTTTAAGCTCATCGTCTGTGTCATTCATCCCCGGCACAAGAAGCGTCGTAACCTCGACCCATATCCCGAGCTCTTTCATGCGCCGTATGGACTCGAGAACGGGTTTAAGGCTTCCGCCGCAAACTTTTTTGTAAGTATCATCGCTCGAGGACTTGAGGTCCACGTTAGAGGCGTCGAGATAGGGCCTTATCGTTTCCAGCGCTTTTCTCGTCATATACCCGTTTGTAACAAAAGTGTTTAAGAGGCCTTCTTCTTTGGCGATTTTTGCGGTGTCGTATGCGTATTCAAAAAATATCGTAGGCTCGGTATATGTATACGCTATACTCCTGCAACGGTGTTTCTTTGCCTCCTTTACGATCTCGCCCGGCAGAAGCGCGCGGCCACCGAAAGCGCCGTCCATTTTCGACACCTGCGATATCTGCCAATTCTGACAGAAGCCGCATCTGAAATTGCATCCCATTGTCGCTACGGAATAGGCGTAGGAGCCGGGGAAAAAATGATACAGCGGTTTTTTCTCAATCGGGTCAACGTGCGAAGCTATCACCTCGCCATAAGCATGTGTGTAAAGGCGGCCTTTTTCGTTTTTGCGCACCCCGCATATGCCGTATTCCGAGTCTTTTATTTTGCAATAATGGGAACATAAGAGACACAGGACCTTGTTGCCTTCCAATTTTTCGTAGAGCATCGCTTCTTTTTGCATATGCTTAGAACTTTCCGGTCGACGGGCAAAGGCGCGCAACCGAACATTCGCCGCAGAGCGGTTTCCTGGCCATGCATACCGCGCGGCCATGGTTTACGAAGAGGTAATTGAAAACAATCCAATGTTTCTGCGGAACGAGCGCCATTAGATCCTCTTCTATTTTATTCGGATCGTTTTCGCCGCTTAAACCAAGCCTTCCGGAAAGCCTCTTTACGTGGGTGTCAACCGCTATTCCCTCCGCTTTATTGAAACAGCTTGAAAGCACGATATTGGCGGTTTTTCGCGCTACGCCGGGAAGCGTGATAAGAGCCTCCATTGTATCCGGCACCTTCCCTTTGAAATTTACTATGATTTTTTTTGAGGATGCAATTATGTTTTTTGCCTTGTTCCTGTAAAAGCCCGTAGAACGCACTTCCTTTTCCAGGGCCTGCTGCCGGGCCCCGGCAAAACCGCGCGCATCCTTGTATTTCTTAAAAAGGCCGGGGGTGATCTTATTGACACGCCGGTCGGTGCATTGCGCGGAAAGGATAGTGGAAATAAGCAGTTCAAAAGCGGATTTGTGGCGAAGCGCCGTGTGCGCCCCGGGGTATTCTTTGTGTAGTATTTTTATTATATCTTTTATTCGTTCTTTTGCAGGCTTCATACTTTCGCAGCAATGACATTATACCGACAAATCACGTCGTCGCCGAGATGCCTTACAGACTTAAACCCAAGCTTCACGGCGCCTTTCATACTGTTTATTCCGAGGCTCCCTACGCTTTCTGTGCCGCTTCCTAATATTTTGGGCGATATGATCGCTACTATTTTATCTGCCAATCCGGCTGCAAGAAACGACGTGATAACTCCTCTTCCCCCTTCGACAAGTATACTCCTTAAGCCCGTTTTGTAGAGAATGTGGACGAGTTTTTTTAAATCGACGTTTCCTTTTTTTGACGCACACGAAATGATTTGAACGCCTTTTTTCTCGAGAAGAGCGCTTTTCTTTCCCGGTTTCCGTCCGGCACAAGCAATAATCGTTTTTACCCGGTAGGCCCCTTTTACAACTTTTGATGCTCGGGGAGTGCGAAGAGCGCTATCCAAAATTATCCTCACGGGATCTTTTCCTTTTACATGGCGCACGGTAAGAGACGGGTTATCGGCAAGCACAGTCCGTATGCCCACAAGAATAGCATCGTTCTCGGCCCGCAATTTATGTGAGAGCTCGCGGCTCCTCGTCCCGCTCACCCACTTCGACGAACCATCTCTCGCGGCAATCCTCCCATCCAGCGTTTGAGCAAATTTCAGCGTTATGTAAGGCCTCTTCATCGTTTCCCCTTATTTAAACCTGTAGTGTTTGCGAACCGCCTCTTTTATGTTCCAGACACAGTCTAAGTCTTTGGGAAAGGTTACGAAATTGCCCGGGCCAAAGCTTACGGCTCCTCCACCCTTGCTCTCCACGGTGACTTGCCCCTCGAGGACATAGCACATTTCGATCCGGTCGTAATGCCAATCGAAACACGAAACCTCTTTCTCCCATATGGGCCAGGAAAACACGCCCAATTGTTTCAGCTTTTCCATGGATGGCTGCTCAACCTTAATCTCGCTCATATATTTCTCCTTTCATGCCTTCGCGGTATTCCGAAAATTGGAAAATGCCAGCTCACAACCCATTGTGACGTAAGAGGTTGGGGCAAAGGGGGACGTCCCCATTAGGTGATTAGGATTTTGGTTACCAGGACGAAGGCGCCTACGGAGCCGGAGGCTTTTAGGTTTATTCTTAGTTTTTGGGCGCGGAGAAGGAGGGTTGAATTGCTCAGGCGATATAGAAAGCTTACGATAGATGACGTTTGGCCTTCTATCTCTATCTCGGCGGCATACTCTCTATAGAAATCTATTTCCTTCGGCGCCTGCGGCGTTATGTCCACAAGGTTAACATTTGACTTTCGCGCGATCTCTTCTATCTCCGCCAGTATCTTGGCCACCTCTTCTTCATCGGAACCTGCCTTTGTCACATATTGGGTATATTTCTCGTATTCTTTGGATATGGCCTTTTTTTCGTTTAAGCTCATGATATCTCGCCTTAGCTCTTCTTCGCGCATTTCGATCTCGCGGTTGAGCTGGCGTATCACTCCCCTTATGGGGCTTACCACAAGCCGGTCAGCAAACGCTAAAAGCACCACGGTCGAGGCAATAAAAAGTCCGATTCTTTCTTTTTTGGCGAGCTTTGAGAAAAAATCCATCATAAAATCCCGTTACCTTTTTTCATAAGTACTTATTATCTCAAAATCGGCGTATTCGACATTTTTTTCTTTTTTGGTCGTAGTATAGGTGGTTTTCGCATTTTGAAAATAGGGCGAATTTTCAATGGTCGTGACGAACCTGAAAACATCCGACATCGCCTGTGCGCGGCCTTTAAGTATAGCCTGCTTTTTTTCTTCTATGTTGATATTTGAAAAATGGATCTCGCTGGGCGTTAATCGGTGTATCTCATGCAATATATTTATCGTAGAGCCCTTGGCATCCAGGCGTTTTTCCACAAGGTCAATACGCAGGCGCATCCGGCGC
The DNA here is from genome assembly GCA_024542975.1 of Candidatus Omnitrophota bacterium. GTDB lineage: Bacteria > Omnitrophota > Gorgyraeia > JABMRN01 > RBG-13-46-9 > JAMXCZ01. Next base: position 9,074 of record JAMXCZ010000044.1, read on the forward strand.
GCCTCGTCGGCTGTTTTTTCTATTTTTGAAATTTTGCTTTGAAGTTCCTTCAAGTAGACAGTTCTCGTGTAAATGCCGCCTAAGAGCAGCGAGGAGAAAAGCAGGGCAATGGTAAGGATAAGGACGCCCATTACCGTAAGGCTTTTTCTCTTTTCTTCCATCGATTTGTGGATGCGCGCCTCTTCCGGGGTAAGGTCAAGCTCAAGGTCCCTGTAATTCATCGCCATGCCGAAAAGGGCTGAGGGCGAAACCATCCTGAAATCCTCATCGGGCAGGATCCCCACGCTCTTTTTTATGCATAGATTCCTGGTGGGGCTTGTCGTTTCGGTGGGAATATCGAGCCTCGAGCTCAGGAGCTTATCAAGGTCCTGTATACTCCTCGCCGCGCCGCTTAGAAATATCTTCGCCACCTTTGCAGCCTTATCTTCGTTTCGGTAGCGTTCTATCGAACGGTTGAGTTCTTCTATAAATTTCTCCTGCCACTCGGCGCGGTTTTTCACCATATTTTCCACTCCGATAAATATGTTTCTCGTAAAAACTGGCTTGCCTCTGCGTATAACTATAAAATCGGAATAATTCGAATCTATGTCTACGAGAACCATCGACTGCTCGAAATACTGCGCGAGTCCCGGCATGTAGGCGGCCTTGAACCAGCTGTAGACACCCTCGGAGGAAAGCGCCACCTTCTCCACCCCTACGCCGCTCGCCTCCAACGTATCCATGCGTTCAGTTACAACGTTGCGCTTGGCGATAACCAGCATCATCTTTATGTATCCCTCGCGGCTCGTATCGATTACCTTGTGGGCAGAAACGATTTCTTCTTTGGCATAAGGCGTCTGCTTACCCACCTGCAGATTCACCATATCGTCTATCTCGCGGGGATCGATGGAAGGCAGTTCCATAATCCGCACGTTGACAAGGTGCCTGGGTAAATATGTAACTATGGCGTGCGCCCCAAGCTTCAGGCTCTTGAACAACTTTGCTACCGCATCCTTAAGCGGCCCCTTAATATCTACGAGGCGTATAAACTTAGCCTTTGTAATGCACCGTCCCTTCGCAGAAAACCTGCTTTCTGCAATCTTCAGCCAGTCGTTGCCTATTTCGACTACGACGACCGGTCTTCTGGACTCGCGGTCAAACATTATCTCTCCTTCCAATATTTCATTTTTTTATTTTTCCGGTCAAATACAAAAATTACTCTGCTGGCGTCGGGCCTACCCTCGACTTTGCCCAGTGACTCCCCCATAAAGTTATCGGAAGTCACCGAAAAAATCCCGGTTGCAAAAACCTTGGCCACCTGGGCGATTTCTTCGTTCGAAAGGCCTTCGGCCTCATTCAGGTACGTTGTTATCCCGCCCACATCGTCAAAAGTCCAGGAACCCTCGGTGGTGCCCCCACGCATTGTGCCCTTCCTGTAAGAGAGTATCTTCCCTACCAGCTCTTCGTCGAGGCCCAGGCACCGCAAAACCAGGCCATCGGCCGTATTTATATTCACCGTACCTTCGGAATATATCGTCACCTTGTCCCTGATCTTCTCCAGAAGTTCTGCGTCCATGCCTTTTACAAGAAGCAATTCCTCGAGAATTTCGAAGGGGCCGTTTTTGCAAGGGTACCCCGGGCGCAGCAGCGAATAATACCCGTCCTCAGCGCCGTCGTCACGCGTGTCGTCGTCCTCGTCGCGCCAATCCATGAGCGCGTCAGCGAGCTCTTCGGACCTCATGGAGTCGGCCTCTCCGATTATTTCAAAAAGATCCTTGAGAACGTCACGCTTTACGGTATTTATGTTTATCTTGCTTTCTTCGTCGACAAATTTTACCGTAAATGTCCCGCCGCGAAGCTCCCCGGTAAGCGCCCTACCGGTCGCCCAGCTGTCACTCAAAGCATCGTATGAATCCGTATCGTCCTTTTCCAGCTCGAGCATGGCACGTTTCGCGCCTGATTCCGCCAGATAATGCGTCCTCGCCCTGCGCAGGAGCCGGCTGCCAAGATCAAGCCGGGGCCGGACATAAGAACTGATCGCCAAAGCTAACACTCCCAAAAAAAACAACGACCAAAGTATTATTATAAGGATACTCCCACGCTTAAGCGTCATATCATCCTTTAATCAACGGACCCCTTGAGCTTATCGGGATGAGGACGCTTCGTGTCAGTGTAACATATCTTTTGCCCTCTTTGAACTTTATTTTAACCCTCACGCCGATCGGGATCCATTCGCTCTTTTCCAGGTCTTCCTTTTCTTCCTCGTTTAGTTTCCACTTATCTTTCCAGAGGTATTTTTTGGTATCGTTATCATAATAATAGTATTCGAAATCCATGTCCCTTAAGGTGGCAAGCTCTTTCCTCTCGCCCCTTCTCCGGCTTGTCTTCGAAATTGCGCGCGCATAGCCCAGTTCTTCTCTTATGAGTACACCCCGCATACCGCCTTTCATGTAATAACGTATCTTGCCCGGTTCTCCTTCTTTAGTCAGCCCCGCAAATGAGATTGTTTCTTTTCCCCCCACAAAATCAATCCCGGAAAAGTTAACAAGGTTTAAAATATCCCTCTCCATTTTCTCGAGCGCAAGAAGCGCATCGACGCGCTCCCAGCTGTAATCCCGGGCTTTTTCATAAACCTTAAGGCCGGCAGCAAAGGTTGAAACTACCGCCATGGATATTATCCCGAGGATGGCGGCGGTTACCAGAAGCTCGATTAAGGTAAAACCCCTACCGGATAATGTCTTCTTCTTCATACCCCTCTACGTACGCAACCAGGCCGTAGCTTCGCAGACGCCTGGCCCGGAAACTCGATACGGTAACCTTTACTTCGTTTAAATACATGATTATTTCTTTCTTGGTGGTCGTCACCACTCCTTCTTTGTACTCGGGCTCCTCCAGGCTGGAATCCACCATGCGCACGGCCGTCTGCCAGCTGAAATCATCGTATTCGCCCGTGAATTTCCCTTTCTCAACGCCCGGATAGAGGTTCTTTTCCTCTATCGCTTTTGCCCTGGCGTAAAACATGCGCTCTTTTAAAAGGCAAACCGCCTCCAGGCTGTATTCCGCAGCTTCAAGCGTATTGATCATGACCACGTAAGAGCGGGTAATACCTACTATGCCGAAGGCCAGAATCGCTACGGCGATCATAACCTCGATCAGCGTAAATCCGTGTATGGTTTGCCGGTGAGCCGGTGAGCCGGTAAGCCGGTTATTATTTTTATACATTGTCCACCTTATTGGTGAGCCGGTGAGCCGGTCGGTATGCCTACAGTCAAAATAGGTGGACTGCGGTCATAATAACCGGCAAACCGGCTAACCGGCTGACCAAATCACCAGTTACCAACATCGTCCTCCGTGCCTACCATGCCGTCTTTGCCCATCGAAAAGAGATCGTAGCCCGCGGGGTTGTTAGAGCCCGGGTTTCGGTATTGATACGCGTTCCCCCACGGATCTATAGGGGGCTTCTCAAGGTAGGGCCCGTTCCAGTTCATGCCCGCTCGGCCCGCAGCCGACTGCGCGAGAAGGGCGTTT
>JAMXCZ010000045.1 GCA_024542975.1 Candidatus Omnitrophota bacterium
TACTTAGCCCTTTATATGGCGCTCTACCGGCACCGTCTAACATATAGGCAGGTCTTCTGGCTACTACTTCACTCTACTCACCTCCGCCTTCCCAGCGTTTGCCAGTGGCTCAATTGAGGCTTTCGTCCATAGAATACAGCGGCGGGACCGCGCCTGCTTCGACAGGCTTCCCTATTAAGCCCTTTCGGGCACCTATATAGAACACTTTTTTAAAGAACAGGTAAATTATAGCAAGTAAAGTTTGCCTTGTCAACCCGTTTTAATGTTTTCCCCGATGCAACCGCAATCATTAGATGGGTTAATATTCGATACCGCGCCGCGCACCTATTCCCTTCCGGTAAGGATGTTTTATCTCTCGCATTTCGGTTACGAGGTCGGCTTGTTTCAAGATTTCCTGCGGGCAGTATCTGCCTGTCAGGACGAGCTCAACATTTTTCGGCTTCTTTTTTATTAAGGTTATAATATCTTCTGTGTTTAACAATTCGAAGTGGAGCGCAACATTTACTTCGTCAAGGATGACGACATCGTAAATTCCGGACATTATATTCGCTTCGGCCTTAAGGAGCCCTTTTTCCGCTAAGTCCCTGTCTCGTTGATTAGGTTTTTTTCTGATGAAGCATCCGCGGCCGCTTTGCACAATTTTTAGACCTTTTATCCTTTTAAACGCGGCAAGCTCGCTGTAAAACCTGCCCTTTATAAACTGTAGTATATATACCTTGAGCCCTGCTCCTGTCGCTCTTAACGCAAGCCCGAACGCGGCTGTCGTTTTTCCTTTTCCGTTTCCGGTGTAGACTTGGACTAAACCTTTTTTAAGTTTCATGCGATTATTTTTTTATGTAATTCATTAAGATTAAAACAAATTAAAAAATTCTTTTCCCAGTAGAGTAACCGCTGTTACTATTATTCCTGCAATAAAAACCCCAACTGTATTCGCAATTATAAATTTTTTATAGTCTAATCCTAATAGGTATGCACCTAATGCACCCGTATAACTCCCACTTCCGGGAAGGGGCATACCGATAAAAATGGCTACCCCAAATAGACCATATTTTTCGACATAAGGTTTAAGCTTTTTCTGAGTTTTCTCAACCTTTCCATGGTAGTACTTAGCGAACAATCTAAGTCTTAAAAAACGATGCACAAATTTATCCAAAAAAACATAAACTAATGGTCCCAAAATAACGTTGGCTATTACGCATGTTAAAAATACAACGACCCAATTTAGACCATATCCTTCTAGCACTAAATTCAAAAATTCTATTTTTCCGGCAAGTATTCCCAGTGGGATACTTGCCCTTAATTCAAGCCCAGGAATAAATGTTACTAACACTAAAATTAAAATTTTGTATATCAAAATCGCTCCATTTTATTAAGTTCCTTAATAAGATTTTTTTTTCCACTTTTCTCTAACATTTATTTTAGTTGATTAAGTCGTACAACTTTAACATTTTTCAAATTTAATTTCTTATGCCCCAATAAACACCAAAATTCTAATCGTTTACAATAAGATTTATAATTTTTGATATCTTTTTTAATACTACTAGCGAACGAATTTAATTTTGCATCAATTATCTTTTCAAATGCTCCGTCCTTTAAAATCGCGATATCCGGTTGCTTATTATTTTTTAATCTGGGTTTAACTACTACATTTGAATAGAGTTTTTGGCATATCTTCGTAACTAATTTCTCCCATTTTTGCCAATAGTCGCTATATTCATAGCCGATTTTTCGCAGAAAATCAGGATAGCTTTCAAAATATTTGTAAATCGCTGCGACTAATGCAGGATATAAATTACGCAATTCTTCAATAGTTGGTAAATGTCTTTTCTTAATTTTAAATTTTTTAAATTTAGATATGCATTCTTCTTGATTCCACTTTAATTCGAAATTAGGTTTGTGTCCAAGTTCTTTCAGAAAATTATTATAAGAACCCCACCTTCTAATAATCGCACGAAATAAGCCAGAACATTTCTTAAAACCCTGCTGGGTTGGGATGCTACATATCTTTTTCCGTAATTTTTCAAATTCGCCAATGCATTCTTTTTTAGTCCATTTTCTTATCTTAGTAGTCAGATCTAAAGAACCTAAAAAGTCACTATATTTACCCCAGATTCTATGGATTGCGGAAAGCATCCCTCCGGCCTCTTTTGTGCATTCTTGGTATGTTGGTGCCCTCCCTAATTTCTTTTTTAGCTCATTAAAACGAATTATAACCTTCTTCTCAGTCCAACGATATGCCGGACCTTTCTTTAAACTTAATTGTTCACGCCTATGTTTAATGCTGTGTACGCTCCTGTTTAATTTGTCGGCAATTTCCCTAGCGGTCATATCCAAATAATTCGCGAAGATGAACTTGATTTCTCCGTTGTCCCATTGCTCAATAAATTTCTCTTCCGTTCCTTTTTTTATTTTATTAAAATTCAAACCTAAAAACATAATTAATTTTTTGACCCGTTTAATTGGAAGAAATCTGTTCTCGTTTTTGTAGTCGTAAATCGACGCTGAAGGTATCCCAAGTAAGTTAATTAATTTTCCTTGAGAACCAGCTTTCTTAATTGCTGTCATAATTATTGACCTTTGCCGTCCCTTTTGAAATTTTAAAAAAACTATCTTTTCCATTATTCCTTCCAGCCTTCTTTGCCTACAAGCGGGACAAAGACGCAGCCGCAGAGTTCGGAGATAACGGCGCCGTCAGGCTTTTTTTCAACAAGCGTGAGAATTTGGCTAAATGCGGTGCCAACCGGTATCACGAGCCTTCCTCCCGTTTCAAGCTGCGCTATGTATGTCTCGGGTATTTTCGGTGATCCGGCTGTAACGATTATAGCCTCATATGGCGCGTTTTCACGCCATCCAAGTGTGCCGTCATCAACTTTTATCCTGATATTGTCGTAGCCGAGCCTTGCCAGGGTTGATTCCGCTTTTTTGGCAAGCCCCTTGACTCTTTCTACGGAGAACACTTCCTTCGAAAGGGTTGCAAGGATGGCCGTCTGATAACCGCTCCCCGTACCGATTTCAAGGACCCGCTCCCCTCCCTTCAATGCGAGGCACTGCGTCATCAATGCCACCATGTACGGTTGCGATATGGTTTGGCCTTCACCTAAAGGCAAAGGGTGGTCCTCGTAGGCGCCCCCACGTAAGTCCGGGGGAACAAATTCGTGCCGCTCTACTCCACGAAAAGAGCGTAGCACCCTCTTATCGGATATCCCCCTCGGCACAAGCTGTTCGCGCACCATCCTATCCCTAAGTAATCCATAATCCATAATAGCTATCATTTTCGCATTTTTAGAAGGAGACGGATGAATCTTAAGGTATCCTTTAGAGGGTTTATATAGCTTAGTTCGCCTGTATAAATTGTATCCACGGGCACAGAAGCGATCTTAAAATGCCTGCGGGATGCAGTTATCAGGATTTCCGAATCAAAATCGAAATTATTCGCCTCGAGCCTGAGCTCCTTTAACACTTTGCACTTGATAAGCTTAAACCCGCATTGGGTGTCGGGAATCTCCTGCTTGCAGATAGCGGAAAGCAGATATGACATAAACCTGTTTGTCGCAAGCCTTACAAAGGGCATATTTTTTGGATGGGCCATGCGGTTTCCGACTATGATATCATCGCCGTGATCCGCAAGCCGCGATACAAACTTCCCGATGTCATCCGGATTATGCTGCCCGTCAGCATCCATCACTATGACAGCATCATATTTTGCCGCTTTCAATATAAAATCAAACCCTTCCCTCAAGGCCGCGCCCTTGCCCATATTTTTTATATTCCGCAGCACAAGCGCGCCGTATTTTGAAGCAGCCTCTTCTGTCTTGTCCGTAGAGCCATCATCGACGATAATGACTTCGAGCCCCATATCCTTTATGCGTTTTACAACGCCCCCGATAGTAAGCTCTTCATTGTAGGACGGTATCAAAACGCACACGTTCATATCCTAAGTGTTCTACTCCCATATTTTTTGAAAAACACACCACTGATCCGGAAACCTTTTTACGTAGGCCTCCAGCGTAGAAAGGCAATTTTTCATAATACTTCTGATATCCGCGTCCTTATCTCCGGTCGCCTTCCCCTCTATCGGTTTGTCAAATATTAAGTCGTAGTTCGGGCCACTACCTCGTCGCACAAGAAAGGTTGGCACTATCGGAGCGCCGGTCTTAAGAGAAAATGCAGCAGCTCCTTTCGGCATAATTGCGTCCCGGCCGCAAAAATTCACGCTTATTCCGTTATTCGTAAGATCCCGGTCAGATGCGATGGCCAGGATCCCGTTCTTCTTAAGTATTTTGAAACAATTTTTCAGTTGAGCGCTACCGGGCGCTATTGCTTTTATGCCGGGAAAGGCCCGCTGCCTCGCAAAGAAGTCATCGATCCGCTTATCCCCGTGCTCCAACGCAATCTGGCAGAATGCGTACCCCAGGTTTGTCACAGCGGCTGCCCCCATCTCCCAGTTGCCGAGATGCGCCGAAAGAGCGATTACGCCCTTACCCTTAGCCAATGCGCGATCCAGGTTTTCCTTTCCCGCTACCGAAATATGGGTTCGCATGTAATTTGAGTCCATTTTTTCGAATCGAAAAAAATCAACCAGGCACTTGGCGAAATTGCGGAATATATTTTTTGTATATTTTCTCAAGAGCCGCCTGTCACTTATGCCGGTCGCGATTTTAAGGTTATGCCATAAATTTTTCCTATCTTCTTTGGCGAAGCAGTAAAAGATGTCGCCCACGGCGGTAGCTACATTGTAGCCGGCTCTCGGCGACAGGAACATGGCAAGACGCCGGCCTATCCTGAAAAGAGCATATAGCATTACATGATCCTTTCCAGGATGTCTTTTGCGATATCCATGGCGCTGTCTGGTTTTGAGAATTGCTTTGCGCGTTCCCGTAGATTCTTAAGCGCTTGCGGGTTGGACAGTAGTTCTTTTGTGAAAACGGCAGCGTCCTGAAGGCGTTCTGCTTTGATCGCGACTTTGTTTCGGACCAGATATGTTGTATTCATTTGTTCCTGACCGGGTATGGGCTTTACGATGAGGAGCGGCAATCCCTTTGCCAAGGCTTCACTAATGGTTATGCCCCCGGGTTTTGTTATAATAACGGATGATATTCCCATTAACTCATGGATATTGTCGGCATAGCCAAATACAACGGTTTTTTTGTTGAGGTGCGGGGCAATCCTTTTCATGTAGCCGAATAACCGTTTATTGCTGCCGCAGACAGCGACAATCTGGAGCTTTATATCGGATTTGTTCAGAATTTTTATGAGGTCCTTTATGGGGCCGATACCCTGGCTCCCGCCCATTAGAAGCACAGTGGGGATATCCAGCGAAAGATTATGCGAAGCAGCAATTTTTTCCCTATCCGGCACCTCCTTAAACTTCGGATTGATGGGTATGCCGGTTATCTTAACCTTATCTGACGATATGCCGTTTAATACAAAGTGTTCCTTGATTTCCGGAGACGGAACAAAATAGGCATCCACATTATCGTACATCCAGTAAGAGTGAGGCGCATAGTCGGTAAGGACCCCCGAAAGCACGAGGGACTCGGCGTTTTGGGTTTTCTTATAATCGGCTACGACCCCGCAGGGGAAGGCCTGCGTGCAAACAACCGCATCCGGCCTAAAACCGTCGATCAAAACTTTTGTTTTTTGCGAGTTGTACTTATGGATGGACTCCTTCAGCTTCTGAGTCCTTTTTACGACTTTCGGATTGTCATATAAATAGCCCCATACCTCAGGCCTACTTTTTATGAGGCCCATGTATGCCTGATTTACAATTTTTTCAAGTATTGGATTTGTATAGTGAAAGGAATTTACATTCAGGAGCTCTATATCCCTGGAAAGGTACCGAAAGGCGCGCTCCAAAGCCAGGCTTGCCGAGTGGTGCCCCGAATTTTCCGAGATATACATTAAGAGAATTCGTTTTTTGCTCATGGGCCGACTTTTAAAAGGTCTACCTATTCACTGCCTGTCCGGCTTACAGCTCTATGCGACAATTTCTAAAAAGCGTTTTATTCTTTTTACCGCCTCTTTGATTCTACCTGTACTCTCAACGAGCGCGAATCTTACGTACCCTTCGCCATATTCTCCGAAACCTGTTCCGGGCGCGATTGCGACTCCCGTTTCCTTGATCAGGCGTCCTACAAACTCAAGCGAAGTGAGAGCGCTGTATTTATCGGGTATGCGCGCCCATGCGTAAAATGTCGCTTTCGGCACCGGGACATCCCAGCCCGCTTTTTTCAAGCTGCTTACAAGAACGTCGCGACGCTCTTTGTACATTTCAACGTTCTTTCTGACGCAGTCCTGAGGGCCTGAAAGCGCTTTTATGGCAGCGTACTGTATAGGCTTAAATATGCCGAAATCAATGTAACTTTTTGTTTTTTCAAGGGTTCTGAGGATCGCGCTATTGCCTACGGCAAAACCTATCCGCCATCCGGCCATGTTATAAGATTTGGAACATGTGTGAAATTCGATACACATCTCCTTTGCGCCTTTTACTTCGAGAATACTCGGCGCTCTGTAGTTATCAAATACAATGTCCGAATATGCCAGGTCGTGCCCTATTATAATATTCTTCCCCCGTGCCCATTTTACAACCTCCTCAAAAAATTCCGGGCTTGCAACAGCAGAAGTCGGGTTGTGAGGATAGCTCAGGAAAAGCAGTTTTGCTTTATCTACGATCTCCTTCGGAATGCTTTTAAGATCCGGAAGATAACCGTCTTTTTCGTAAATCGGTATATTGTGTAGTATTCCGCCGGCTATCAAAACCCCATTGAAATGCACCGGATACGCCGGATTTGGAACAAGGGCAATATCGTCGTTATTGAGAAACGCGAGCGCGAGATGCGCTATACCTTCTTTCGAACCTATTAGCGGAAGGATTTCCGAAACAGGGTCAAGGGTAACGCCGAATTTGGAGTGGTACCACTTGGCTATCGCTTCCCTTAGTTTTATTTCGGACTCATCGATGCATCGGGAATACCTGTGGTTATCGCTTGTAGTGGCCTTATTGCATAATTCACGCACAATATGCGGCGGGGTCGGCTGGTCGGGATTCCCCATCCCCAGGTCGATTATGTCCATCCCTTTTTTTACAGCCTCGCTTTTAAATTCGTCGATGATCGTAAAAAGGTATAAAGGCAACCTTCTTAACCTGTTTGCTTCCTGCATACGTCTCTCTCCTTAACTTATTTCTGATTAGAGCTTGTGTTTATAGCGTCTTTTACGGCCTTTGCCGAATTCTTAAGAGCTCGTTTTTCGTCTTCCGGCAAATCCCACTGGAGGACTTCATGAATACCGTTTTTACCTATGATAGCGGGAACGCCTATCGCGCACCCCTTGAGTCCGTATTCTCCCTCCAGAACGCACGAGCACGGTATAACCTTCTTTTCGTCACCAATAACGGCCTTAAGAATTTCGAGGCACGCGGCGCTCGGCGAAAAGTACGCGCTTCCGGACTTGAGAAGCCTTACTACTTCTGCCCCTCTTTTCTTCGTTTTCTCTACCAGGCCTTCGATCGCCTCTTTTCCCAACACGTCTTTCAAAGGCTTTTTGTCAACTCTGGTTTTTGAGAGAATCGGCACCATTGTGTCTCCGTGGCTTCCCAGTACAAAGGTTTCGATTTTTTCGTGCGGTATATTAAGTTCACTTGACAACAAAGCCGTAAACCTGGCGGTATCCAGATTCCCGGCCATACCCAGTATTCTTTTGCGTTCGCATCCAAATTCTTTGTAAGCAATAAACGTCATAACATCTAACGGGTTTGTGACCAAAACCAGAATCGCTTCCGGTGCATACGTCTTTATATTTTTAACGACCGCTTTTACGATATGTGCGTTTTTTGCAATGAGGTCATCCCTGGACATGCCCGGCTTTCTGGGAAAACCTGCAGTTACGAATACGACTCTTGAGCCTTCTGTCTTCTTGTAATTTCCCGTTCCGGTTATGCGCTTTGAATAGCCTGCAAGCGATGAGGCATCAGTGAGATCCATCGCCTTGGCCTTGGCGATGTCTTCCGCGATATCTACGAGAACGATATCCGCAATATTAGCGGTCAAAACGCGCTCTGCCAAAGCCGAACCTACATTACCAGCTCCGATTATCGATATTTTCATATTCGTTCGAGTTAGAGTTTTGCGATGATAGCGTCAGCCATCTCCTGCGTACCGACAGCCGTTGGGTCATTTCTATCTTTTTTTAAGTCGTACGTTACCGATTTCCCCTCTTCTATGACCGCCGCAACCGCTTTTTCGAGCCTATCGGCAGCTTTCACCTCTCCGATATGCCTTAGCATAAGGACCCCGGAAAGAATTATTGCCGTAGGGTTTACCTTATTTTGGCCTTTATACTTCGGCGCGCTTCCGTGGGTTGGCTCAAAAAGAGCGGTATGGGTCCCGATATTGGCCCCGGGCGCTACGCCAAGCCCGCCTACAAGGCCTGCGCACAAGTCTGATATTATGTCGCCGTAAAGGTTTGGCAACACCAGGACGTCGTAAAGCTCGGGTTTTTGCACCAGCTGCATACACATATTATCCACGATCCTGTCCTCAAATTCGATGCCGGGAAACTTTTTCGCGACGAATCTCGCGCTTTCCAAAAAAAGCCCATCTGTAAACTTCATGATATTGGCCTTGTGGACGCAGGTTACTTTTTTGCGGTTATTTGCTTTTGCGTAGTTAAAGGCAAACTCTGCAATACGTTTCGATGCGCTTTCCGATATGGGTTTAATGCTGAGAGACGAGCCCTTTTTTATTTTCGCGCCTGATTTTTTTTGAATAACAGATATCAGGTCCTCCACTTCCTTTGTGCCCTTTTCGAATTCAATGCCGGCGTAAAGGTCTTCGGTGTTTTCACGCACTACAACAATATCGATTTTTTTATAGCGCGAATTTACACCCTTGTAAAGTTTGCATGGCCTTACGCAAGCAAAGAGGTCGAGTTCCTGCCGGAGCTTCACATTTACACTTCGAAAACCGCGCCCGACCGGCGTTACGATCGGCCCTTTTATCGCAACTTTTGTTCTTCTAATGGAGTCAATTACTGCTTGGGGCAGCGGAGTTTTATATTTCCGAACTACACAACCCCCGGCTTCCGCGAGTACCCACTCTACGGACACACCCGTTGCCTCAACCGCTCGTCTCATTGCCTCGCTGATTTCCGGCCCTATGCCGTCACCTGGAATTAACGTTATTTCATGCTTCACCCCGTTAGACTCCTTCCTCACCCCACCCCATTAAACTCCGTTGACTTGGAGTCTAACGGGGTTCAATTGTCAATCCTCCGTGCTTTTTGAAATATTCTATCATTCCGCCGTTTTCCAGGATTTTTTTGGCAAGCGGTGCGAGCGGCTTAAATCCTATGTTTAGCCCCTTTGACCTGTTTTTTAAAACCCCGCCGCTTAAGTCCATTTCCAGCTCGTCCCCGTCGTCTATATAGTTAGTGTTACATTCCAGAAGATACAGTCCGAGATTCAAAGCATTCCTGTAAAATATCCTGGCGAAACTTTTCGCTACGACGGCTCTAAGCCCCATCGCCAAAAGTGCCTGCGGCGCCTGTTCCCTTGAAGAGCCGCAACCGAAATTTTCGCCGCTTACAAGAAAATCACCTTTATTTATTTTTTGGTAAAAATTTTCTTCAATATCCTCAAATACATGCTTGGCCAACTCTTTCGGGTCTCTTACCTGGAACTTGTACCGCCCGGAAATTATATAATCGGTGTTTACGTTGTTCCGGACCTTCATAAGGCGATGCGCTATGTTCATTTTCACCTTTTCAATCTCCTCGCAAAATTCCGCGGATCCTGGATCTTCCCGCTTATGGCGGAGGCGGCAACAGTGGCAGGGCTTGCCAGAAATATCCTCGCGTTGGGGTTTCCCATTCTGCCCTTAAAATTCCTGTTCGCCGTAGATATTACATTTTCGCCGTCCGCGGGAACACCGTTGTGAGTGCCCACGCATGGGCCGCATCCCACCCCCACTACAGCGGCTCCGGCTTCAACAAAAATATCGATATAACCTTTTTTCGCGGCATCCAAAAATACACCGCGCGACGCAGGACAAACAACAAGTCGGACACCCGGATGGACCAAGTTATTTTTCAGTATTTTCGCCGCCACCTCCAGGTCTTCGAGCCTTCCGTTTGTGCAGGTGCCGATAAAGGCCTGGTTGATACGCTCGCCCGCTACGCTACCCACGGGTTCGACATTGTCAACCTCGTGGGGCAGGGAAACCTGCGGCACGAGGTTGGACACATCGTATTCTTTTATATTTTCATACGTTGCCCCTTCATCCGCAACAACGGGGCTGGGCTTTTTTCGGGCGTGGGCGCTTTTTAGCCATTTTAAAACTTTCTCGTCCGCCTCAAAGATCCCGCACTTGCCGCCCATCTCAACAGACATATTCGCCATTGTAAAGCGGGCGGCGAGGCTTAGGCGCTTTATGGCATCCCCGCAAAACTCGAGGGCCTTGTAATTGGCGCCGCTTGACGTTACATCCTTTATGATATGGAGGATTATATCCTTTGCGTATACTCCGACAGGTAATTTGCCGTTTATAACGAGTTTTATTGTTTCCGGGACCTTAAGCCAATTCTTACCGCTTGCAAGTGTAATGGCCAGATCCGTAGAGCCTACGCCTGTTGAGAATATGTTGAGTGCCCCGTATGTGCAGGTGTGCGAATCTGCCCCCAGCACAAGATCCCCGCATGTCACAGCGCCTGATTCCAACATCAGCTGATGACAAATACCGCTTCCTACATCAAAAAGCCTGGTGGAATGTTTTTTTGCGAATTCCCGCATTGATTTGTGAATCTCGGAAACTCCGATGTTCGGGCTGGGGGAACTATGGTCAATGAACATCGCGAATTTTGAATTATCAAAAACTTTTTCTGCGCCGAGCTTGCCGAAACTTTCGATTATCAAAGAACTTGTTCCGTCCTGGCCCAGGCAAAAATCTACCTCGGTTATCGCGACCTCGCCCGCTCTTAATTCTTTTTTTGCGTGGTTACTCAATATTTTTTCGGCTATCGTTTGTCTCATAACGTCCTAAGCCATTTATCAATCCTGTCATGGCCGGTTTTAATGTTGTCCATGCCGGTAGCAAAGCTAAGCCTTACATGCCTGTCCGAACCAAATGCAGCGCCCGGCACGCACGCGACGTGCGCTTTCTCGAGGAGCTGCCCGGCGAATGCAGTCGAATCAAGTTTCGTCTTTGATATATTACAGAAAATATAAAAAGCCCCTTTTGGCTCAACGCACGATAATTTCCCCGAGGAATTTACTCGCTTTACCATGTAATCTCTTCGCACTTCAAATTCTTTTTTCATCTTTAAAACCGCTGCCTGGTTTCCACGAAGCGCCTCAAGCGCCGCAGCCTGGCTGATCGAAGATGGGTTCGAGGTAGAGTGGCTCTGAAGCGCCGAAATGAGTTTAATAATTTGAGCGTCCCCGGCCGCGTACCCTATGCGCCATCCGGTCATCGAATATGCCTTGGAGACGCCGTTTACACTGATGGTGTGCGACTTCGCTTCAGGCAAAATTGCGCCCAACGAAACGTGTCGCTCCTCTCCGTAAGTAAATTTTTCGTATATTTCATCGCTTATCACAAAGATGTTCCTGGAAATGGCAATCTCTGCGATTTTCTTCAAAACATCTTTACCATACACAGCACCTGTAGGGTTTGAAGGGCTATTTACGATTATAGCCTTGGTGCGGCCTGTAATATTTTTTTCGATCAACCCGGGGTCAACCACAAAACCGTCTTCTTCCCGCGAGCGTACGATTCGTGGCTTTGCGCCGCTTAAAGCCACCATCTCTGGATAGCTTACCCAGTACGGGGAGATTATGATAACCTCGTCATTCTTGTTGCACAGGGCCTGGAATATATTATACAACGTGTGCTTTGCGCCGCAGGAGATAACCACTTCTTCGGGCTTATATACAAGCGAGTTATCCTTTTTCAGTTTCTCACAAACAGCCTCCCGAAGCTCGGGCGTTCCGGCAGACGGCGTATATTTGGTAAGGCCGCTCTTTATAGCACGAATTGCAGCCTCTTTTATGTTGTCGGGCGTATCAAAGTCAGGTTCACCTGCACCAAAACCGATAACGTCTATCCCCTTCTTCCGCATAGCCTTAACCTTGGCCGTTATCGCAAGTGTAAGCGACGGCTTAAGTTGCGAAACTCTATCCGAAAACTTCATAATCCCTCCTACGCATGCGCACACATACGAGCTAAATATATCATAATATTAGTACGAACACAAGCGAAAATTTTCGTAACAAATCTCGCAGGTCCCCGGGATCGTATGCAAGGGTAGTGCGCTGGGCCTTATACAAAAGTGCTGATAAGAAAAACTCTTTTCCTTCACCCCGGCCAAGACCGAAAGGAAGAAGAGCGTCATGGTCTTTCTGCAAATATGCAGATAAGAAAAATTATCCCCGAAAACCTGCGGTTTCCGGGGCCGGCATTTTCTTCACTTGAAAAACGGGAGCCTGCGGAACTCGGCCCCCAGAGGGGGCCTCTATCATCCTCGGCTCTTTTTGCCTCCAATATGGT
>JAMXCZ010000046.1 GCA_024542975.1 Candidatus Omnitrophota bacterium
TCGAAACATCCCGGAGTTTGAAAAATGGCAGTTGACTTCCTGATAATCATTCCACCGTCAAGCGGCAAGAAAAACGGTATATATCCGCCCTATGGGGCAATGTATGTTGCGAGCGCCTTACGCCGAAAAGGTTATAACCCGGCGATATTGAATGTTGATGCCGAACGAATTACGAACCGTGATGTTGTCCGGCGGGTAAAAGAGCTGAATCCGAGATACCTCGGTTTTAGCGGAATTGTCGCCCCGTCATATGCGTACATAAAGAGCCTTAGCTTTGATCTGAAAAAGGCTTTCCCCGCTAAGATACAAATTCTCGGAGGAGGGCTTTCGAGCGCAGCGGAGACGGTGTTAAAAAATACCGCAATCGACATAGTCATACGCGGCGAAGGCGATATTACGGCTACGGAACTTATGGATTGCCTGAATGGAAAGAGGGATTTCCATACGGTTCGTGGGATACATTTTAGGGAAGGCGAAAGCATTCTCTTTACGGGAGAGAGAATGCTAATCGCGCAACTGGACAGCCTTCCATACCCGGCCTTTGACCTTGTGGATATGAGTAAGTACATTGTAAACGGAGCGGAGCACATCAAACTTTTTAGCACCAAGATAGATGACAGGCGGATATTTGACAAAGATAGAATGCCGAATATGGTGGTTGTGCCTACGAGCCGCGGTTGTTTTAACGAGTGCAGCTTTTGTTTCAGGTCCTATCCGGGGCTGCGCGTGCATTCGATAAAATATGTCTTTGATTTTATTGAATATTGCATCGAAAAATTTAACGCAGGTTTTATTACTCTCGGTGATGAATGTTTTGCGCCCACAAAAAAGAGAAACTGGGAGTTTATCGAGGAATATAAGAGAAGAAGGCTCGACATAGTATTCAAAATATTTGGTATGCGCGTAGATACGGTAGACCAGGATATACTAAAGGCCTATAAGGAAATAGGCTGCTGGATGATCGAGTACGGGTTCGAATCGGGCAGCCAGAAGATGTTAAATATTATCAACAAAAGGGTGAGCGTGGAAGATAATAAATGTGCGGCTGTGTGGACTCGCCAGGCAGGCATATACACGTCTCCCGCCTTTGTCTTAGGCATGCCCGGCGAAACGACAGAAACGGTTTTAGAAACGATAGATTTTCTGAAGTCGTTAGATTTTGATTTCAAACAATATCAATGGAAATACGCCATTCCGATTCCGGGCTCCGAGCTTTATAATTTCGCGCGCCTTACCGGAACAATAGACGACGAAGACAAGTACCTATCCTCTCTTACGGGCGAGGCGGCAAGTACGGGTTTTAACATTAACCTCACCGACGAGCCGGATGAGGTTGTGGCAGGATGGGATCGGCAATTAAAGGGTGAGTTGGACAGGCACTACTTCTATAAAAGGTACAAGATTGAAAACCGCCTGCTCGCGAAAATCATGCACATATTCATAATACTGGCGCTATACAAAAGACAGAAGAGATTATTTAGCGCGGTAAAGGAGAAGTTTGAAGCCTTCTTTTTTGCTTTGTTAAAACACGACCGTAAGTCCCCGATTGGGGCAAAACCGATCCGTTTCAGAAAGAAAATAAATATTGATATAAAAAAGCTTATCGGAAAGCATGATCGGTATTCAATTAACAGCGATATGTCGCTCAGGAACATAAATAGAAAACTACGGGAGATGCTTGCAAACAATGAAGTTATCGGGCGTTAGGATAAGGAATAAAATAACCGCCATGATACCCGCCCGCATGGGGAGCACCAGGCTTCCCCGAAAAAACCTTGCTTTACTTGGCGGAAAGCCCCTTATCTCTTACGCAATAGCCGCTGCTAAGAAATCGGGCGTTTTTAATCGCATCGTCGTTAATTCGGAAAATACCTTATTTGCAGGGATCGCAAAGCAATATGGCGTGGATTTTTACAAAAGGCCTGCTCGATGGGCAACCTCCCGGGCAAAGTCTGATTCTGTGGTTTACGATTTTGTAAAAAATAACCCATGCGACATTATCGTTTGGGTCAATTCCATTTCTCCTCTTCAGAGCGGAGGAGATATTGAGGGGGCAGTAAAATATTTCATTAAGAAAGGCCTTGATTCGTTGATTACGGTGAAAGAAGAGCAGGTGCACTGTTTATATAAGGGAAGGCCTGTTAATTTTAGAAGGAAAGGGGTGTTTGCGCGGACTCAGGACTTAACGCCTGTTCAACCTTTTGTGTATTCCGTGATGATGTGGCGCACAAGTAGTTTCATGCGCACCTTTGAAAAGAGAGGGCGCGCCGTTTTTTCCGGCAAAGTCGGTTTTTATCCGGTAGGGAAGCCCGCTTCGGTGATAATAAAAAGGAAGGAAGACCTCATGTTAGCGGAGTTTCTGTTACGCGTTGCCAAAAAGAAGAGCGCCTACAGGGTAAAATACGTCAAAGGCATAAAAGCAGCTAAAGGGGGCCCGAAGCCTTGAAGAAAAAAATACCGAATGTATCCATTATAATAAGAACGAAGAACGAAGAGCGCTGGATAAGCCGTTGCCTGGAGGGGGTTTTCAACCAGAATTACAAAGACTTCGAAGTCATAATAGTTGACAACGAAAGTAGCGACAAAACCCTCAAGAAGGCCAAGCAGTTTAGTATAGCAAAGGCGCTTACCTTGAGCGACTTTTTTCCCGGTAAAGCCATTAACATGGGGATAAAGGCCTCAAGCGGTGGCGCTTGCATAGTCTGTCTTTCAGGGCACTGTATACCTACAAATGAAAGGTGGCTGCGCAATCTTTTAGAGAATTTCAGCGGCGATAACAGCGCGAAAATTGCCGGTGTATACGGCCGTCAGCAGCCTATGCACTTTAGTTCTGACGCGGACAAAAGGGACCTTGCCTACGTTTTTGGGGCTGACCGCAAGATCCAGAAAAAAGACAGCTTTTTCCATAATGCAAACAGCATAATACGCCGCGAGGTGTGGGACAAGATTCCATTTGACGAAGGGGTAACTAACATAGAGGACAGGGTCTGGGCTAAAGCTGTACTGGAGAAAGGGTATAGAATTATATACGAACCGAAAGCGAGCGTGTACCATTATCATGGAATCCATCAGAATGGAGATGCCGAGCGTTGCGGAAATGTAGTAAGAGTGCTTGAAAATCTTCACTCGGATTATGGTTATAAATCAATCGAAATCGATAAACTGAATGTTACGGCAATTATTCCGATAAAGGGAGAGGTCAAGCGCTTAGCAGGTAAGCCCCTCTTGGCATATACAATCCAGAGGGCCATGGAGTCAAGGTATGTCAAAAAAGTCATTGTTTCGACAGACAACCCCGAATTTGCGCGCATAGCCAAAAGCCTTGGCGCGGAGGCCCCATTTTTAAGAGAGAGCACCTTTTCCGGAGAATGTATTGACTTAAACCAGGTCTTCCAGTACTCCCTCGATAAAATAGAGAAATTGGGCATTTTCCCGGATCTTATTGTTTCGCTGGAAAGCACCTTTCCGTTTCGCCCGAGAGGCTTAATAGATAAGATGATTGAGCAGCTTACAGAGGGTGGCTTTGACAGCGTAGTAGCGGCAAGATTGGAAAATAAAGCGATTTGGAAAGATAACGGCGAGAGAATAGTCCAGCTTGACGAAGGCCTTACCCCGCGCCAGTTTAAAGATCCTACGTTTGTGGAGCTAAGAGGGGTTGCCTCCGTTACGCACCCGGAATTCTTGAGAAAAGGGCGCCTCTTGGGAGAAAAAATAGGAATCTATGAGCTTAAGGATCCGTGTTCCCGTTTCGAGGTGCGAAGTGACGAAGAATTTAAATTGGCCTCTCTTTTAATTGAAAAATGGTTTAAAAAAGGCCATGATGAAAAGTAAATTCAAAAAAATTATTTTTCTTCAAGACCCGTCAGAAGTCGACACATATATAAAACACAATAGACAGAGGCTTCGTTCAAGAGGCGATAAGCTCCTTATAGCGATGACGCCGCGTGTTTGTTCGCGTTTGGCGGAGAATAACCTTACGGCGCGTGATACTGTTAGGTATTTTACGAACGAATCTCACGCGAGAGTTTTGAAAAAATCGCGTGCCCTGGTAGAATGGCTGGACAATAATTTCAGCTTAACGGATATGGACCTTGGTATCGAGCGATCATACAAGGACACTTTTCTTTTCAGGGCGCGCTTTGTCATAAATTATTGTCTATGGGCCAGTGAAGTAGTCGTAAATGCTGTCGAGATGCACAGGCCCGAAATATTGCAAGCCGCGTCTCTGGGCAGAAGAAATGTCCCGAGCTTGTTTGTCGAGCCCGAGGAACGGTATCTGGGACACATTGTGAGAGAAGCCGCGAACAAAAAAAATATTAGATTCGAGAATCTGAGAAGGTCTAAAAGAAAAAACGATAAAGTAAGATCCTTGGGTTTCTGCGGCTCCCGGTATCGCGCCGCCAGGCATATTTTGAAATGCGGAAAATTTCAACTGTGGGAAAAATCAATATTGCTCAAAACCGTTATAACCTGCAAAAAGCCCGTGCTTTTTACAACAAGGTTCTATGGGATGCAGAGGCTCGCCGATGAAATGCGGCAGACAATGCCGGGCGAAAGATTTTATTTTCTGGAAGGCCCTGCCGTAGGTACTTTTTATGCCTCGCGCGCCAATTCCGTGCTGGAAACGAAGAAAATTTTCAAAAATTTAATAACACTCGTAGAAAAAGAAAAGGAGCTTTTTTCATTCAGGGGTATCTCCTTTTCTGAATTGGTGGCGCAAAAGATCGGAAATACGATTGCTGATTTCATATCGGGAATGCGTTTATGGGTGAGGGCGCTCGGAGAAAGTCTCAATAGGCTTAAGCCTCGGGCAGTCATATCCAACGGTAACCGTTCGGATGATATGTTTCTGGCTGAATTGTGTCATAAGAAGGGAATCCCTGCGGTGCTCATTTCTCACGGTTCGCACGTGCGCCCCAAGAATGAATATGAGCGAATTGAGTGGGGAGAGCACGGAAGGACTTTTCTAAAGACAAAGTTTCCGTTTCTTGCCATGCAATCCCCGCTTTACGAGGGTTATCTTGATGTGTTTCCCACCGCGAGCCGCACGATTAAAACAGGGCCTATGTTGTGGGGGAGGCCTGTGAATCTACAAAAAGCGAGGGCACTGTTTAATAAAATGTTCGAGGGAAGGTACGATTTTAACAAAACCAGAGTCGTTTTGCATGCGGGAACGCCTAAGTCGAGTGATGCGTTGAGGCTCTATGTGTATGAAACGCCGGATGAGTATATTAGAAGTATCCGGGAGCTCGCGGCTGCGGTTTTGAATATTCCGAATACGATTCTTGTGGTAAGATCCAGGCCCACGAGAGAAATTGGTATAGGCGACTTGAAGCGCCTTGTTCCGTTTTCGGAAAAGATTATATTGAGCACGGACGAGCCGTTTACGGATATCCTGGGGATGTCGAGCCTCTTGGTAAGCTTTTCTTCCACGACCATAGAGGAAGCGTTGCAAAACAGAATCCCGGTTTTGTTTTACGGGTGCGCCGGGCGTTATCAGCATATAGCCGCGCCGGTTATAAAAAAAGGCATCTCCCCCAAGCCCCAGGCCGTCTATCACGCGAAGGCCGCAGAAGACGCCGAATATGCCATAAGACACATTCTGGATCTCGGCCTAAGGCATGCGAAATACCGGTATTTATTTGAACCCTACATTTATAGCGAAGAGGAGAGGGAAGATCTCGTCGATTTATTAAATGAACAATTGAAGAAAGGCGCGGTTTCATAAATGAAACTCTTGCCCTTGGCCGTTAAGTATTTAAAAAAATATCCTGGTTTTACCTCAGTCATTTTGTGTTTGATTATAATCGCCTCGGTATTCGAGGGCGCGACATTCGGCATGATGATCCCCCTTATACAAAGCATGACGAATAAAAGCGCCCCGTTTCTCAAAAACGTATTTTTTACCGACTATATGAATTTTTCCCATTCTTCCGTTAATCAGGCCGGCATAATCTCATTTATATTTGTTTTTATGTTTCTGTTGATCATATTTAAAAATGTTTCTTCCTACGTAGCGAATATATCCATAGGAAAGCTTAGATTTTTTATGATCAGAGACTTAAGGACAAACCTCATGAACAACTTATTGGACTATGATATCAAATTTTTCGATCATGCGAAAATCGGGCACATCATAAGCAGTATTAATGCCGAAACGCAACGGATGGGCGACTTTATATATGCATGCCTCAATCTCACCGTATTTTTTGTGAAGATATGCGCATATCTGGCTGTTTTGTTTTTGATTTCATGGAAGGCGAGTATTGTTGTCTTTGCATTGATCCTGACGGTCTTACTGCCCATAGAATTGATCATGCGACAGCTGGGCAAGATCGGCAAGCGCCTGTCCGGCGCCCTGGCGGACTATAATTACAAGTTAACCGAGATGCTAAACGGCATAAGGCTCATAAAAGCGAGTGGAACGGAAATTCCAGAAAAGGCAAATTTCAAAAACGTAACTAATAATATCTATCGTTTCCGGGCAAAAAGCGTAATGTATAGGCATCTTGTGTTGCCCGTGTCCGAGATATCCGTATTCGGCCTTATCGTTTTATGCTTTATCGTTATTATCAACACGCGGGAAGTAGACGTTGCAAAGGCCTTTCCTTTCATCGCTACGTATTTGGTTACCCTGACAAAGGCGCTTACGCAACTTGGCGGTTTCAATAACAGCAGGTCCCAAGCGGTGGGGCAGGTAGCTGCCTTCAAGTCCTACGAAAACATGCTTAATCCCAAAGGTAGAAAGACGATAAAAAGCGGAAATATAAAAATCGAAGAACTCAAATGTGCGATAGAGCTTGATTCTGTAAATTTCTCGTACAGAGAGGGCAAGCAAATCCTGAAGAACGTCAGCATAAAGATACCCAAGGGGAAGGTGACAGCTTTTGTCGGTCCAAGCGGCGCGGGCAAAAGCACCATTGTCAATTTAATCGCGCGGTTTTATGACATAAATTCAGGACGGATACTGGTTGATGGTATTGAGTTTGAGAAACTTTCGCTCAAAGACTGGAGAAATAAAATCGGCTTTGTTTCGCAGGATATTTTTCTTTTTAACGACAGTGTTAAAAATAATATTTCATACGGCCACGGGCGCGTTTCCGAAGAAGAAGCCGTCCTAGCCGCAAAAGCAGCCGGTGTGCATGATTTTATAACCGGCCTTCCCGAAGGATATGATACTATGCTGGGGGAGAGAGGCGTCAAGCTTTCGGGCGGACAGAAGCAACGAATCTCAATTGCCCGAGCCATATTACGTAACCCCGAAATATTGATTTTAGACGAAGCGACAAGCTCGCTTGACACGGAGACGGAAAAGTTGATTACAGAGGCGATAAACAATCTAACAAGAGGGCGGACGGTTATAGCCATTGCCCACCGCTTATCGACAATTTTGCATGCCGATAACATTGTTCTCATAGATAAAGGGGAGGTTGTCGAAACAGGGACTCATATGGAGTTATTCGGCAAAAACGGCCTCTATAGGAAACTGTACGATTCGCAATTTTACGTAGAACGCCAAACGCAGGAGGCATAGGATGAATTCGCTTAAAGAAAAACTAAAAGCAAATAAGCAAACGCTTGGTTCGTGGATTACGCTTCCTGATACGGCTATCTGTGAAATTATGACAAAGGCCGGGTTTGATTGGCTGACAGTGGACATGGAACACAGCGCCATTACCTTGCATCAGGCCCAGGAGCTCATCAGGGTAGTAGAGCTTGGGGGGTGCGTTCCTCTTGTCAGAGTGGGAAAGAACGACCCTAACCTCATAAAGCGGGTTATGGATGCCGGAGCGCATGGTGTGATTGTGCCAATGGTCAATTGCCGGGAGGATGCCATAAGTGCCGTAAGTTCAGTTAAGTATCCCCCTCATGGGAAAAGGGGTGTGGGGCTTGCTAGGGCTCAAGGGTACGGTCTGACATTCGAAAAGTATAGAGAATGGGTGAGCTCGGAGAGCGTCGTAATCGTTCAAATAGAGCACATTGATGCGATAAAGAACCTGGAGGTGATATTGGAGGTTGAAGGCGTGGACGCCAGCATGATAGGGCCGTATGACTTGTCTGCCTCTTTGGGATACCCGGGGGACTTTAAAAAAAAAGAAATCGTGGATGCTATAAAGAAATACACAGACATTTGCGACAAACTAAAAAAACCGGGTGGCTTTCATGTTATAGAACCCGAAGCAGAAAAGCTCAAGGATAGGTTAAAAGAAGGCTTTAAATTTATGGCGTTTAGTTTCGATGCGCTTTTTTTGGGAAACAAGATCAAAGAAGAGTTGGAGGGGGTAAAGGGTCTGAGATGAATATTATAGGAATAATCCCGGCCAGAATGGCTTCAAACAGGTTTCCCGGTAAGCCGCTCGTAGAAATAGCGGGAAGAGCGATGATATATCATGTCTATTGGAGAAGTAAGATGTCGAAAGTTCTCAACTGCGTCTATGTTGCGACATGTGACAGAGAAATAGAAGACTATTGTCGAAGGGCTGGCATAAAGGTAGTGATGACTGCGGATACGCATGAGCGCGCAACGGACAGGGCTGCGGAAGCCGTGGTAAAAATAGAAAAAGAGACGAAAAAGAATGCAGATATAGTCGTAATGATCCAGGGGGATGAACCGATGGTTTTTCCGGAGATGATAGACTCAGTTGTCCGGCCTGTTGTGGAAAAAAAGGATGTCCGGGTAGCCAACCTTATGGCAGAGCTCAAAAACGAAGAAGAGGAAAAAGACCCTAATATCGTCAAGGTCGTCGTAGGCAAAGATAATAATGCACTTTATTTTTCACGGGAGGCAATTCCTTCGCGGAAAAAAGCAAAAGGCGCACCTCCGTGTTATAAGCAAGTTCCCATTATTCCGTTCGCGCGCGATTTTTTAATTACCTTTAACAAATTACCCCAGACGCCCCTTGAGATTATTGAGTCCGTTGACATGCTAAGGCTTTTGGAACACGGATATGCGGTCAGGATGGTTCCATCCGGCTTTTCCACTTATGGCGTAGATACTCCCCGGGACCTGGAAAGGGTAGGAAAACTGATGCAGGCCGATCCGCTAATCCCGAAATATAGCGACAAAGGAGCAAAAAATGGAAAATAAACTAAAAGTTGGAATTGCAGGATACGGAGTGGTTGGAAAGCGAAGGCGCCAATATATCGATGAACACCCCCTGCTTAAGACAATAGCGGTATGCGACCAAAAATTTAGAGAAAACGGAACATTGCCTTGCGGGGCTCGCTCGCTCCGTGATTATCGCGAACTTTTGAAAGAACCGTTGGATATTCTGTTTGTTTGCATGCCGAACTACATGGCTGCCGAAGTCACAATCGCCGGATTAGAGAGGGGCTTACATGTATTTTGCGAGAAACCGCCCGGCAGGGACGTTGCCGACGTGGAGCGGGTTATCGAATGTGAAAGGCGCCATAAGGGATGCGTTTTAAAATACGGATTTAATCACAGATATCACCAGTCCGTATCCGACACCCTGGACATAATACAATCGGGAAAACTCGGAAAGATCCTTAACGTGCGCGGCGTTTACGGCAAGAGTAAGATTCTTTCCTACGAAAGCGGTTGGCGCGCAGAACGGAAGTACGCCGGCGGGGGAATTCTGCTTGACCAGGGAATTCATATGGTAGACCTTATCAGGCTTTTTTGCGGCGAATTTACCGAAATCAAAAGCTTTATTTCCAATGATTACTGGCATCACGACGTTGAGGATAACGCCTTTGCTCTCATGAAGGCTGCGGACGGTAAGATTGCCATGCTCCATTCAAGCGCTACCCAATGGGAGCATTGTTTTCATATACATATCGCGTTAACTGAGGGCTATCTTGAACTAAGAGGCATCCTTTCGGGATCAAAAAGTTACGGACAGGAACAGCTGATCGTAGGCAGGCGCAGCGAATCCGACCAGGGTGCCCTAAAAAAAGAGACATTTACGTATCTGGCAGACAATTCGTGGCGTGATGAGATATGCGAATTTGCCGAGGCGATCACAAATGAAAAGAAAATACGCCACGGAACGAGCGCCGATGCGCTCGCGACAATGAAGGTAGTTTACAGGATTTATCATGCTGACCCTGCATGGCGCGAGACTTACGCAGTCCGGGATCCAGACAGGGCCGTAGTGGAAATCGGGGGTGAGGCCCGTGGATAGCATGCAACACATATTGAAAAAATCCAGGGACGTCCTGGACTACGCCGGAAACTATTTGGAATATGTAGCCACACTTTTAAAAAGCGTTGAGAGAGAAGCAATAGCTTTGTTTATTGATGAATTGGAAGAAGCGAGGAAAAGGCAAAATACGGTATTTTTCATAGGAAACGGAGGGTCCGCAGTGACCGCTACGCACATGGCGAATGATTTTGGCATCGGGTCGCACGTAAAGGAAGACGCGTATCCGTATCGGGCCCTTGCCCTGACAGACAATACTGCAAAGATTACGGCAATTTCGAATGATTACGGCTACAATGACGCTTTTGTGCGACAGCTCAAAATTCACTACAGGCCCGGTGATAAGCTGGTGGCTATCTCCGCCAGCGGCAATTCGCCCAATATTATTGTTGCTTGTGAATGGGTCAAGAGAAAAGGCGGCGCCGTTATAGGTTTTACGGGTTTTAGCGGCGGAAAACTTAAAAGCCTAAGTGACATTGCCATACACGTCCGGACACCAGAGGGCGAATACGGGCCCGTAGAGGATGTGCATATGGCCGTAAATCATCTCGTATATATGTGGTTGCGTCATAAAGAGGCGGGAGGGGACGCTCTATGAAGCTTACGGGTGAAAAAATTCTGATCGGAACATCGTCATTTGCGGCGTTGGATAAAGCGCCGCTTGTGTGCCTACGCCAAACAGGTTGTGAAGTAGTAGACAATCCCGTTAAGCGCAGATTAACCAGGCCTGAACTTATTGATTTGCTGGCCACGGGGATTACCGGGCTCATCGCGGGCATGGAGGTGTTGGATCGCGAGGCCCTTGAGAAATCACAACTTAGGGTTATATCGCGTTGCGGCTCCGGGATTTCTAACGTGGATATCGTATCGGCGAAAAAACTGGGCATCAAGGTTTGCTATACGCCGGACGCCCCGACAGGGGCTGTTGCCGAGTTAACGTTGGGGGCGATGCTCAGTCTCCTCCGGATGATTCCCGAGATGAACAGAGATCTGCACAATGGCCGGTGGAATAAAAAGGTGGGCCTGCAACTTGAGGGGAAAACAGTTGCTATTATCGGTTACGGGCGCATAGGTAAAAGGTTTGCTTCGCTTCTTCGGCCTTTTGGTGTCAGTATTATCGCCGTCGACCCGGCCTTGCGGGAAGACGGTAATGTCGAAACGCTTCCGCTTGATGAAGCCCTCGGTATGGCCGACATAATTACAATACACTCCGGAGGTGAGGCGCAGATTATTGGAGAAAAAGAATTCAGGCTCATGAAGAAAGGCGTCATTCTATTAAATGCGGCAAGAGGCAATCTGGTTTGCGAAACAAGCCTTGTGACAGCCTTAGAAAAAGGCCTGGTTCGGGGTGCGTGGCTTGACGTATTTAACGACGAACCCTATAACGGCCCCTTAAAAGAATATCCGCAGGTAATTCTCACACCTCACGTGGGCTCATATACGCTGGAGTGCCGAAAACAGATGGAGATGCAAGCGGTGAACAATTTGATAAAGGCCTTTGGAGAGGATACATGATAGCTTCTGAAACCAAAACCACAGCCTGGCTTTCCGTCGCAAAGAAAGCCGCGCTTTTAGCCGGGGAGTTTCTCAGAAAAAAAGACCCCGCAAATGTTGAGATTAGCGTAGAATCCAGGCGGGACATTAAAATAGCAGCCGATTGTCGGTCAGAGCGCATTATTCTCGATTGCCTCAAAGAAAATTCGGACTTTTCAATCTTATCCGAAGAGCAAGGTTTGATTCCGGAAAAAGAAAAGGATTTTATATGGGTTGTAGACCCTTTAGACGGCACCTTCAATTATATGCGTGGAATTCCGCTCTGTGCGGTCTCCATCGGCCTATGGAAGGGTGATACGCCTGTCCTGGGGGTAGTATACGATTTCGGGAGGTCAGAACTCTTTTCCGGCATTTCAGAAAAAGGAGGATGGCTAAACGACAGGGCGTTAAAGGTGAGCGATACCAGCGACAAGAAAAGAGCCGTGTTATGTACGGGCTTTCCGGTTAATACGGATTTTTCAGCGGGTAATATGGAAGCTTTTTCCGATAACGCTCGTTCACACAAGAAGATGCGGCTTTTAGGGTCTGCTGCCCTTTCAATCTGTTACGTTGCATCCGGTCGGGCGGACGCATATTCAGAAAGGGATATCATGTTTTGGGATATCGCCGGGGGGATACCAATCCTTCTGGGAGCCGGGGGAA
>JAMXCZ010000047.1 GCA_024542975.1 Candidatus Omnitrophota bacterium
CGATGATGTATTTGACTCCCACGGCAGCTGCCAGGTGGTACACGATATCTACCTTCGCGATGAGACGTCGCATTATTTGCTTGTTCAGTATCGTATCCATGTAAAAACGGAAATTCTTGTGGGCCGTTAAGTCCTTTATGTTCTCAATGCTTCCCGTGGATAGGTTGTCGATCGCATAGACTTTATGGTGCTTTTTTACAAGGGCACGCGCCAGGTGAGATCCGATAAATCCAGCGCCACCGGTTATCAGGATTTTCATGACGGTATTCCTTTCTCGTGTAGGAGTTTTTCATAGAGTTTTTCGGTTTCTCTAATCAAGTTTTCCTTCGAAAATTTGCCGGTTACATATTCCCTGCCACGTGCCCCTACCTCTTCCCTCTTGGAACGGGACTTAACAAGCTCGGATAGTTTCAAGGCAAACGCCGCATCATCATCTTTTTCTACCAGGAAATCCGTGCCGCTAACCGCATCGCTTACGCCGCCAACATTTGTGGTAATGACAGGTTTTGACGAGGCGGCCGCCTCGATAAGCGACAAGGGAGTCCCTTCGTTTAGGGATGTCAAAGCAACGATATCAAGATCCGCGTACACTTCATCCATGTTCTTCGCCCATCCGTTAAAAACCACGCTCGATTCTATACCAAGTGACCTGGCGTAATCTATTAATGGATTTTTTTCCGGCCCGTCACCCACAGTAATAAATCTGATCCTGTTAAAAAGTTCCGAAGAAAGATCCTTCCTTAAACGGTCCGCAACCCGCAAAAGCATTTTATGGTTTTTTACCGCAACCAGGCGCCCGACAATGCCTATCAGAATGTTGTCTTCTTTAAACTTGCACTCCGCTCTGAATTTGCCTTTTTTTTCCTCCGCATGCAAAAACTGTTCCAATTCAAATCCCAGCCTTATAACGGTGTATCTTGCCTTATCACCGATCCCATAAGCGGTGGAAATTTCTTCTTTTTGTTTTTCGCTAATCGCGATAATGCGATCCGTGAAGAACGCTAAAAAGCGTTCGATCCACAGAAAAATCCACCCTTTTACCCTTCCAAAATACCCGTAAAATACGTGACCGTGAAAGGTATGCACTCTGATGGGCACACCGGCCAGAATTGCCGCAAGGCGCCCGAGAGCGCCTGCCTTTGCCGTATGAGTATGGACAATATGCGGCTTTTCTTTTTTTATTAGGGAAAAAAGTTTTATGAAGGCCTTGATGTCCATTAAAGGATCTATCTTCCTTACAAGCTCGGGAACAAAAATAGACTTTATCCCATCGTAGCCTTTTGCAAGATGGGACATATCACCCTCCCCGGCCTCAAGGCTGCCGTATGCGAGAAGCGAATCATACCTCTCACTCTCTAATCCACCCGAAAGGATAGTGACATGTCTGGCCGGCCCACCGATATTCAATCTTGTTATTATACGCAGGACTTTTATTTTCCGCATGATTGATTATTTTTTAATCAGAAGCCTGATAATCGCGCTTTCCTCTTTTTGCTTTTTGAAGAATTCGCGGACTCTGCTAAAAGCAAGGAAAATCGCCCTTAAGATAAAGCTCTCTTGGAATAATTTGAATGGCATACTACCCCGTTTTTTTAAGCTTAGTTTTTATAAGTTTCTGAAAATCGCTTAGTTTTTCCGTAAGGATACATTTCGATTATAAAATCCACGCTGTAATCAGGAGCAATGAATGCATGCCCATCGAGCGGATTTGTTATGTGGGCTTTATAATAAAAATTCCCTTTCAATACAAAACCGTTTAATTTCAGTTTTGCGGGCAACGCGTACAATTTATCTTCCAGTATCAAATCCTGAAAATCTGACGCGCTCAAGAATAGATTCTTTACTACAACGTAATTTTTCTCAGGTTTACCAAGCCATAATATTTCCGCAACACCGCTTCCATTGGGCAACGTTTCTTTGTCGCCAACCTTAATTTTCTCAAGATCTTTTTCGGTAAGGTTCTTAAATGAAATGTCTACAATCACGCTTGCACTTTGCTTATCTTGAAGCGTCGATGAGGTTCTTCCCTGTTGCCCGAGGTATCTCTCCAGCGTTTTTTCTTCCGCAAAACCTTTTTCGTTGAACTTGATGTAATAGTGCAGCATCGGTATGATAACGGCCAGGATAAAAATGATTATAAAAATATCCAGAGCATTAAAAACACCAAAAAGCCTTTTGTCCTTTATGATCTTCATGCCACTCCTCCGTTCGTCATATATACCCTTTCAAGGTGTAATGCAGGATCGCCAGATATTCATGCGCTATTCCCGTTATCTGGCGCAGTTTAACGCGCGAGCCGCGCGAGTAGAAACGGCTTCTTTCAACCGGAACCAGGTAAATATTCATGCCTTCGAGATGTTTGGCGCAAAGCAATTTTAGCCTCCTCATGTGGTAAGGTGAACTCACAAGTATTGCGCTTTTCCAATTGTTTTCCATCATAAATTCTTTGAGGTGCATCACCATCTCATATGTGTTGATGGGGCCTTTGTCAACCGTTATGTCATCTTCACGAACCCCCATGTAAACCGAAAGAGCTTTCATAACCTGCGCTTCCTTCAGTATGTATCTGTACCCGCTCGAATAGATTATTTTGCCTGCCATATCTTCGTTATATAATCTTACGGAAGTTTCAACTCTTTCGGCGTATCCCTGTCCCACCTTTCCTGATTCACCCACCCCTCCGCCCAAAGCCATTATAACGTCGGCTTTTCCGGGAGAATCGCTGATATAGAGGGGGCTTGCCAAAAACCATAAAAGCGGACTACGGAAAATTATCGCATATAAAAGGACGGCAACAAGAATTGCTGGCACAAATTTTTTCTTCGTTTTTTTGTAGAGGCGCGATAAATTATTCTTCCAGGATATCTCTTTCTCAATCGTTTTTTCATATGCTACCCTCTCGATAAGTGCGGACATATTTTCGATCCTGCTTGTCCACGAATTTTTCCCGGCTACCTCTATCGCAAATGCCTTTTTATCCTCGGTTGGCGGCTGATTGATTATGCTGGCTATGCTATCGGAAAAGGCTTCCTTTGTTGTCGTAACTTCCACTATGTGGCTATTTTCGTTGTTGAATTCAATTACCTCCGGCAGGTTTACGGATATAACCCTCTTTCCCAGTGAAAGATATTCGTTGAGTTTCGTAGGATAGACGTTCCGGGTGTATTCCGTAATCCTGTAGGGAATCAATGTAACGTCAAATTCCCTTACATAGCCGGGAAGTTCATCTGCTTTTTTTTGCCCCAAAAAATAGACGTTCGGTAAATTTTTTATCCCGGATACATCCGTCTGGATAGGGCCGCAAAAAACGAATGAGACCCCACTGTTTCTCATTGCAGCATGTCTTATGAGGTCAAAATCCAGCCACCTGTGTATGCCGCCTACATAACCGGCTATCGGCTTTTTCACCTGAAGAAGGTCAGGAGGAGGATCGGATCGGCCGTCAAGCGCCCTGGAAAAGTTTTTCATGCTTACGGCAAACGGGAAATAATGCACATTTTTGTTATACTGCGCGCAATAGTTGAAAAGTTTCCGGCTTGTGGCAAAAACAAGATCGGCTTTTTCAATCATAAGACGTTCCGTAAGCACTATTTTTCTGGCATGCCGGGAACTTGCCTGAAATGAATCGATACAATAGTATATGAGCACCTTTGCCTCCAGGTCCTCTATGAGGTCGAGGCTCAACCCTGTCGGGAGGAAAGCCCAGACAACCGGCTCTTTGAAGCCAACTGTCTTAAGCCATCGAAAAAGCACGGGAAAAAGCATTTTTTTATTAATAAACCTGGCAATTCGTAGATACGGAAACGGTAGGACAAGGGGGGAGTATACGTACAGGTTTTTTTCTATCTTTCTTACTCCGTAAACGCCTTTCTTCCAATTCAGGAACCTGTTTTTGATTCTGCCAAAATCCTTAAGCCCCGGAATCCGCGCGCCTGTATTCTCAATGAAAAGAACTCTATTCCCGCCTCTTGCAAGGCGCGTCATTATCTCCTGGTGGCCTTGCCATATGAAATCCCAATCTATGCTTGAGATGCAAATAATATCTTCGTTCTTTAACATTTCAAGTTACCAGCTTTGCAAAATCACCTGTTTCCCTGGCACCCTGCTCTTTTTTAAATCTTTTCTCCATTTTATTTCGAATTTTTACAATTTCCTCCGAATTTAAACCGGAAGTGGAAACCGCCGATCGATAAAAACCCGGCTTTCCTTTGTACCAGCTGCTTTCGTATGTTGTCTCGAAGGATATGTCGTATTTATGCTTATATTCGTAAATCCTCGATCCCGGATATGGTGCAAAAACGGTTATGTCAAGGTCATCGACCTTGCTTTCTTCGATAAATTTGATCGTCTCATGAACTGAATTCCTGTCTTCGCCGGGAAGGCCAACAACAAAAAAACCTTTTATGGAGATACCGACTTGCTTACATAATTTTGCAATGTTCAAATTTTGACGGACACTCTGGCCTTTATTAATGGTGTCTAAAATCCGCTGTGACCCGGATTCCATTCCCATTCCCACTTCAACGCATCCGGACTCCTTCATCTTTGTAAGAATCTCTCTATCCACCGTATCCGCGCGTATAAAACAGCGATAGATGATGTCCAGCTTTTTTATGCGGTTGCATAAAATCTCCATTCTTTTTTTGCTAACCGTCATTGTATCATCGAAAAACATAAATGCTTTAAAACCATACTGTTCTATGAGGATTTGCATTTCTTCCGTAACGTTCTCCGGATCTCGAAGGCGCAGTGTTTTCCCCCATGCATTATTTGCGCAAAAAGCACACCCGAAGGGGCAACCCCTCGAAGTTACGAGAGTCGTAGCGGGAACACCCTCTATTAAGTATTTGTAGCTTTTTATATCTACGAGAGCCCTGTCGGGAAATGGAATGGTATTAATATCCTCGATGTACTGATATTTTATTATCTGTCCCTTAGGCATATCGGTTTTACCGGATGCGCTATCTACCAAATCTAAAAAGGCCCTTTCTCCTTCCCCGGAAATGACATAATCGAAATGCGGCAATGCGTCTTCGGGCCTGCCAGAAACATGAGGCCCGCCGATGACATAGATTGCGGATCTTCGCATGTTGATCCTTGCCAATACTTCCTTCAATTTCACTACATACGGAAATTGCGGGGTATTTGAATAGAAACCTACGACGTCCGCCTCTATGGCCTCCGGAATGACGTGATTGCCGTTTAAGTCTAAAAGAGTGACATCGTTATAGTCCTTACGCTTCAGGTAGGCAGACAAATAGAGAAGCCCCAACGTAGGAAAAACATTATCATCTATCAGGAATTTAGACGGCGGGTTGACAAGCAATATCTTCATATATCCTATCTTAGTATTATCAAGAGCTATATATACCCATTAAGTAGGGCATATTTTATCACATTTTTCCGTTTTGTGCTATAAAAATGGTAAGAGCTTTAGTATCGGGGACAGGTGTAAATTCGGCGGCAGGGGACAATTAGGAACATCCTATTTTTGATACCGGGATGTATCCCTAATTTATTAATGAAAAATCGTTCTAGGGTTTTGCTCTGATTGCAAAAATATTAACTATTCCGGAACCTTTAAATTGTTGTTCTTCTTCAAGCGTAAGCTTAAATCCTTTTACCTCAAGGAGAGTTTTAATTCGTTCTGTCAGTGTCCAAGTTGGATCATGTACTTCAATTATAATCTGCTTTATCTTAATCCAATCTTTACCAGAAATACCTTTAAGAACCTTTTCCTCTGATTTTTCAGCATCAATTTTCAATAAATCTATTTGTGGAATTTTGTATTCGTCTATGACCGCCGAAATTGTAGTAAGATTACATTTATATTCTTTTTTGTTACCCAGTTTATTCTCTATTAAAGAATCTACGTAATCTTTAACAAATCCATGATCATGGAACCTACCCTTATCTAATTGGTTCTCAATACCCGCTCGCAGTATCTGCCTATCTTTAGAAGAATGACCATGGAATCCGGACAATATTGAATAATTAGGGTAATAAGTGAAAATTGCCTCTTCCTTTTTATCTGACAGTCCGGCCCTGGAGACGATAACACTTTCTTCATATTGAGCAACATTAAGCTGTAATATTTCACAAATATCCGTGGCTGGCTCAAAAGCATAAACTGTAGAATGAGGAACCTCGTTCTTTATAAAAAGTGTAAAAAGGCCGATGTTAGCCCCAACATCAAATACTACAACCCCTTTATCGAGAGATATTCCATTCTTGACGTACGTTCTCTCTTTAAAGATTTCTTTGTAAATAAACTTAGTTTCGTATTCATTTATATGATAGACACGCATCCCATTAGGCAACGTATATTCTTCCATCATTTTTTTCAGAACCTCACGTTTGGTTTTTTACGATTTCTTCACCTACATATATCCCATATTCAAAAAACATACATACTCCGCTTTCCTCTTTTTTACCATATTAACAGATTTTTCATTTATTACAAGAAAATTGCATATTCCAAAAGCTTGACAGTGCCGCAGTATCGTAATACTTTGGTGCCGCGTTACATCCTGCCTGCGCACTGTGCACTCCGGTCCGGCAGGACCGGAGGGGTGTGACGTAACTATTCAAATATTACAACAGTGCCACAGTATTCCGTTTACTAAGACACTATCATGCAGTACAATATCGGAGTTTACGGCTGACGAAAAGGCACGTGAGATGTATAAAAAATATATCCTGCTTGTTGCGGTATCGTTGATTATTTTTCTTGCAATTTTTGTGCGTTTTACAGGCTTATCCGGCAAAGAATTCTTCCAGACAGACAAGTTCTATTTCTACGAATCCACCCGCAATGTAAGTCTTGTAAAAAGCTTTTTCGCAGAATCCCCCGCTGTCATGACAACCGGGGATTTGGTTCCAACATATATTTTGGGATTTTGGCGCATCATCTTCTCAAGAGACACGTTCTTGCCGCTCTATTATGTCGTATCATTGTTTTCGGCGCTTATATCGGGCGTGAGACCGGAAACTGCGTTTTATAGGAATGCGCTCTTTTGTATTCTCACGCTCTTTCCCTTCTTTCTCCTTTGCAAAGAGCTCTTCTCAATAAGGGCAGCGGCTATAGCGATCCTGCTTTTGGCATTTTCTCCGGCCCATGTATATTATTCGAGATTTGGGTATTCTATATCTATGGTATATTCTTCCTCGTAACCGCGATGTTTTTCTATGTAAAAAGCAGGGAAAAAACGCAAAGTTCCATAAAGAACAAGCTTTTGTCGGGGTTTTTCCTGTCGCTTGCCGGCATGGCTCATCCGGCTTATTTTATTTTTTTCCCTATATATCTTATTCTTGAAATCCACAAATATTTCTTTACGAAGCGTAAATCAGCATCACTCTTCTCCTCCGCGTCCTTATTTCTACCGTTCGCCCTTATAACGCTCTCGCTCGAACTCCCCTATTTCCTGTCCCATGCCTATTTTGCAGTAATAAGGAAGGAACCCGTTTCTTAAAGACTATCTGACAAGTATGGTAGGTATCAACAACATGGGTGGATTCTTTAAAAACTTCTGGAATTGCTTTGTGGTGCTGAGAAAATGGTCTGTTGTGCAGCAAAGATCGGTTTTTGATACATTTTACGCTTTTATATATCTCCTGCACTCCGAGGGTTTGTTTTATATCGTTTTTTCCGTAGCCGGCGTTGGATTTCTCGCGCATAAATTAGCAAAGGGAAAAAATTATAGGCCTCTTCTTGTCCTGGCATGGATAACTGTTCCCTTCCCATACTGCACTGCAGTTTCGGGCACATGCTAATGCAGGGCCGGCATTTCATGACTTTCATTCCCGCCTTGTATATTGCAATAGGCTATTCTTTAGACCGTATGCTTTCAACCGGAAAATACAAGATATTTTTTATTGCATTGGTTTTGGAATTTTTCTCCGGCCATTTTTTCAATTCTGCCACCGGTATTCACTCGATTATTAAAAGCAAATTGACATTGCGCCCTATAGTAGAATATATCGAAAAAAATGAACTTGACGATATTATTTCCGACTCGGTAGTCATGCATGTCAACACGGGCGGTTTTGTCTTGAGGGGCCTTCCGGGTTTTAAATCGGACATGAAAACAATCGAGGGTGGTGACCATACGTCGCTTGCTTCGGTTAAATCGAGGCGTTATTACGACAAGATCGTACTATGTGCAACGCGGCTTACGTGGAAGGATGTCAAAAAGCTATACAGGAAAAACTACATAAGATACTTTATCGCAAGTCTATCCGATAGCGACGGGACTTTTCCTCCGAAAGGAGCATTTAAAAACGCCGAACCGCTGGTTTATGTCGAGAGCCCACATTTCGTATACAACCCGGGAGCATACGGAGCAATGGCATACACAGGCGTGAAAGCATATCTGGATAACGAGTCTCTGAGATATATCGGTCTTTATGATTTACGGGATGTCTTCGGTGAATAATGCTTCTTAAGGGCGGAGCAAACGCGCGGAATACGGTGGTGAAAAAATAATGCATAGAGTCATGATTATATTTTTGCGATTAAACATTGCGAACCGGATAATTCAATAATAGGTTCCGGTTTATCCTTAAAAAATTCATCAAAAGCTTTCTTAACGCCGGCAAAATAGATGTAGTCGTGCGATATGATCACTCCTCCGGGATTTATCCTGGAATAAAAAAATTCCAGGCAATCCAGCGTGCTTTTGTGTGTATCCACATCCATATGGACGAAAGAAAATTTTTTGTCTTTAACCGGCCCGGTGGTATTCGGGAATATCCCCTTATAGAAATATACGTCTTTGTATGCTCGGAGAGAGCTTCCGACCTCTTCTAACGACCCTGCCCAC
The DNA here is from genome assembly GCA_024542975.1 of Candidatus Omnitrophota bacterium. Classification (GTDB taxonomy): domain Bacteria; phylum Omnitrophota; class Gorgyraeia; order JABMRN01; family RBG-13-46-9; genus JAMXCZ01. The sequence goes on from JAMXCZ010000047.1 coordinate 8,823, forward strand.
ATCCCGCAGCGAAAATGCGGGGAATCGATTTCGTGAACCACGGGAATACCTTCGAAGGTGTCAAACAAATGCAAGGCCTTGTTGCCTTTTGCCTCGCAAATAAGCCTGGCAGACCCTCCCTTATATACGCCGACCTCTGCTAAGTCCCCGCAAACCTTTCCTGTCCGTTTCACCGCCATATATATCTGATATGCTTCGTTATCAAGCAATTCCATTTCGGTCTTTGCCTTGATTTCATTTATTAAATCGAGGGCTTTGCTTCTCTCGGGGTCGCTATATGATATTATTACAACCTTCCGGTATTTGCTTAAAAGCCTTTTTATGAATCTTTTTACGAAATCGGTCAAAAACTTTAGTTTTGTTTTTCTTTTCATGGGATATGATTTTTTCACATGGATCTTTTCATTGCGTTTCTGGGCCACCGGGTAAGATAGTCTGTAATATCGCGCATGCTATCATTGTACCTGCGTGAATATTCATTTTTCTTTCGGTCAAGATCCTCAGCACATATATGATTTACCGATTTTAGATACTTAACGAAACCGCTAAAGCTTTTTCCTTTGCCCATATGCCGGATTAAGTCCACTGACGCACTTGGCCAGTGGTATATTCGGGAGCCCCGTGAAACCGAAAGAAACATATGGCGCAAGAGGCCATCCAGTTCCCCGCTTTTCATGGTCGTATGGGTCCATTTGTACATGGATCCTTTAAGGCTGAATTTCTTCCGGGCTTTCCAGATACCGGTGCCTTTTTCCAGGAAAAATTTTGACATTGAATAGGTTATCGGTTCGGTTTCCAGGAGAAATTGAATCGTTTTTTCTATACTTTTCTTGTCCTCTCCGGGAAAGCCGACGATTACGTTTATATTCGCGAGCATGCCTTCCCTTCTCATACTTCTGACTATTGACGAAAAAGATTTCATCTTTTTATCTGTCATCGGCTTATTCATATTGCGAAGCACCCTCTCGTCGGCAGATTCCATGCCAAAGGTAATGGCCCTGCACCCGGAGTTTCTCATCTTCGCAACAAGTTCTTCCGTAACAGTATCTATCCTCGATTCACAGCTCCAGGTAATTTTAAGTTGCTCATCGCGAATTGCTTCGATAAGCCGGGTCAAATAGGCCCTACTATTTGAAATATTTGAGTCCTGAAAATAATAAAACCTTATCCCGAACCTCTTAATGTTTTCCTTTATTTCCCTTATAACCCTGTCGACCGGATAAAATCTTACACCCGGCCAGTATTTTGTTTCGAGGCAAAATGAACAATTTCCTATGCATCCGCGTGAAGACTCTATCGGTAAATATTTTTCTTCCCTTACCTTACGAGAAAGAGTCCTCCAGTCAGGCAGGGTGAGCCTGCCGAGGTCCTTTATGCAATCCCTTCTTGGCATAGATATCTCTTTGGTGCCATTAAAATAAGATATTCCTTTGACGCGCGAAATTGCGCGTCTTCCGGATAATAACGGCGCTAATTCCGCGACAGTATCTTCTCCTTCGTAAAAAATATTAATATCCGCAAACCTCCGTGCCCCGGGGAAGTTTACGATTCCGGCGCCTCCCATCACGATTTTTACGGCGGGATTTGCGTCTCTTACGAACTTTGCCACATCCGTTATGGAGCGTTTTTTGGTAAGAAAAGTCGTAGATATAAAAACGGCATAGCGCGTTTTTTTTATCTTTTCTCTGGCTGCCGCCGGGTTGTCCGAATAGAAATCATTAATGCAAGATACGGAAAAATGCAGTTTTCTCAAGATCCCCGCGAGAATGGGAATGGCATAGGCCGGAAAACTGTATGCCTTTTGCGAAATTCTTATAAAATCCCTTCCGTAGGGCATAAAATAAGGCGGAATACCGCGAAAAACATTGCTGTTATCGGTAAGCCGGCTCTGTATCGGTTCCTGGGCTCCCAGAATTAAAAAGTCGCATTTTTTGTTATTTTTTTTCATTTTTTGCATTAATCAAAATCAAAATCCGAGTCCCCCGAATTAATAAACCAGTTTTTCCTCATCCTTGCCAGGTCAATATCTTCCCGGGGCATGCCATTTTCATAGATATTAAGCATAAATCTATGGTCGGAACTCACCTTTACAAAACCTGCTCCCGAAAGGCCTTTCTCTATTTTGGCATCTAGAATGTCGCATTTTACAATCAGTGTTCTTTTCTCGCGAAAAAACTTCACTGCTTCCGCCAGTAGCCAGCGAAGGGCGCCTCTATCGTCGGGATGAACCAAAATATCGGATATTATCCCTATCGGGTGCCCCTTTAGCCTTCCGCTTTTAACGCGTCCTTTCCGCAAGACAACAAAACCTCTTATCGCGCCGGATCGTTCTCCCTTCAATATCGTATATTCCCACAGCGGTTGATCGACATACCGCCACCTGAGAAACTCCGTGCTTCTCTTCGAAATACAATTATAATGCGTTGATATTGAATCCCAGAATTTTCCGAATTCGTAATCCAAGCCGGCAACCTCCTGAATGCGCAGATCGCCGGGCTTTTTTGTCAGACGGACTTTTAAGTATATTTTCCATGCTGCGCGAAATATCGCCTGCGTTATTCGGGCAAAAAATCTGGGCACCCCGTACAGGAAAAGAACCGCCTCGAGATCCAATATCTTCACATAACGCGGCATTTTCCCGAGGTCAATAAAGCCGCTCTTTTGAAAAATGCTATAAGAATTTCTATTCATTCCGCCCAGAAGAAAAAATGAAAAATTAGCTTCCGTCTCTTTCCTGGCGCGCTGTATCAAAAAGGCGCTTAACCCGAGGTTACGATATTCTTTGAGTATCGCAAGGTCCGTTCATCATGCCCGCCACTATCAAGGTAGGGAAGAGGTATTACCCGGGCGCATGGGGAACG
>JAMXCZ010000004.1 GCA_024542975.1 Candidatus Omnitrophota bacterium
GGCGAGGCCAGGCCCAATAACGGTGCTCGATTCTTTTTCGCGCTTTGCGAGGGAATTGAATATTCCATCGGAGCTCACGTTCAGTTCTTTCGCAATAATGCCCGAAGCCTCCTTAAAAAAATCTTCCATGGAAAGGGATCTTCCCAGGTCGAGAATGCTGCAATCCGCTATCAGATGGTCGAAACGGTCTTCTACGATCTGGTCTCGCTCCAGGAGAATATCCCTTAACTCGTCAGGCAACGTAGGGTCGGCAAGCTCACCGGCCGTAATACGTTCTACAATATGCACAAGCGCTGCCTGGCGTTTTACCTTTTTTCGCGCGTATATGAGATACCACGAAAGGGCGAAGGCTATAAAAGCCGCAGTTATGGAAAGAGGGATCCTTCCCATTTTAAAAATAAGAAAACCGTATCCAAGGATACCTGCTATCTGAAGCCAGGGGTAAAGCGGGGATAGAAATTTCGGCCTGTAGCTCTGGATTTTGCTTTCGCGCATCAAGATAACCGAAACATTTACAAGAAGAAAAAGAAGTAGCATCAGAGTCGACGCAGTCTTCACGAGGTTCTCGAGGCTTAAGAAAAGTATTGCGCAAATCATAAAAAGGGTCGTAACTACTATGGAAATATGCGGCGTCTTGAAACGCCTGTTTACTTTATGCAGGAACTTGGGTATGAGATAATCACGGCTCATCGCCATTGAATCCCTCGACGCAGTGAGAATCCCTGCGTTTGCGGTAGTGATGAAAGCCAGTATAGCCGCGAGAGACAAAACTATTATACCCGCATCACCCATAACCCTCCCGGCAGCTATTGAAATCGGCGCGGGAGTTCCCAAAAGCTCCGCCCTCCCGAGAAGGCCCACCGTGACAAAAACAACGGCCGCATAAAGAAACATGACGAAGCCAAATGCGAGAAACATTCCGAGCGGGATCGTGCGCCCCGGGTTCTTTACTTCTTCTGCCACGCAGCAGACCTTCGTTAACCCTCCAAACGATACGAAGACAAGTCCGGCTGTCGCAAAAATTTGACCCAGGCCGAACGGCGCGAACGGAACATACCGGTCGGGTTTAATGAATTGTGCGCCCCGGAATACGTAAAAAAGAAGTATGCCGAAAAGAATCATAACAAGCGCAATTTGGAGCCTTCCGGTATGCTTGACACCGGTAATGTTGACTCCCATAAAAAAAATACAAGCAGCCACTGCGATCAGCTTTACCTGAAAGCCGGAAATCGAGGGGTTTATCAGCGTCGCGAATATGCCTATTCCCACGAGGGCAAACGCGCTTTTAAGGCTCAGGGAAAACCAACTCGCAAATCCTCCGATAGTCCCGAGCGGCGCACCCATGCTACGCTCAATGAAAAAATATACCCCTCCCGCTTTTGGCATGGCTGTCGCAAGCTCTGCCTTGGCAAATACAGACGGCAGGATAAAAATACCGGCTATGATATAAGAAAAAATTACGGCGGGCCCGGTTTTCGCATATGCCAGGGCAGGTAGGATAAAAAGCCCGGAGCTTATCATTGCCCCCGCGCATATGGAAAAAACATCGAGGATGCCCAATTCTTTTTTGAGCTTCTCTTCCATCGGGGCGCCTTACCAGCTCCTTATTTGTTCGCGCGAGTCGGGAACGCGCTCTACTTTAAGCGCCATAAGAATGGTGTTAACACAGGTTTCGAGGTCGTTCGACTCCGTATCAATTACTATGTCGGCATTATCAGGCTCCTCGAACGGGGCAGAAATACCGGTAAACTCCTTTATTTCGCCTTTCCTTGCCTTTTTATACATTCCTTTTACGTCGCGCTTTTCACATTCCCTGACGCTACACTTAATATAAACCAGTTTGAAGTTGTCGACTATATCCTTTACCATTTTTCTATACTTATTCGCGGGGGAGACGAAGCTCGCTATTACAAAGTTGCCGTTGCGGTTAAAGAGATCCGCCACATGCGCTATGCGCCGAAGGTTTTCGTTCCTATCAGCCTCGGAAAAGCCGAGATCCGCATTCAGTTTCCCGCGAACATCGTCGCCATCAAGGCTAACCGCTTTGTACCCGCGGTTGTCGAGCTCTTCTTTAAGCCTTTTTGCGATCGTGGTCTTGCCCGAGCAGGGTAAACCGGTAAGCCAGAGTGTCGTGTTAAGCGTCTTTATATACTCATTCACCTCGGCAGGAATGTTGCTATCCTTGCCGGCGCGTACATTTGTTCCGGAAATTTTTCCGATATTCGCGGGCGGGTCCACCCTGTTGACATCATAGCCGACTTTTCTGCCGATATTTATGCTTTTTATGTCGGGAATCGTTATTATTTCTACCGTGTTGCCATAAATCCTTTTTACCATTTCCGTCCTCTGCCCTACCGTATAGGGATTCTGCTCGGATATCTCCGTGTTTCTGAGCGCTATACAGACATTTTCGCCTTTCGCGATGGCGCTGTCGATCAAGAATTTGTGCCCGTTATGGAACGGCTGCCATCTTCCGATAAATAAAGCGAATTTTTTATGCGCATTATACATGCCATCTCCTCCTTTATATGCTCTCGATCATTTATGTGAAAAATCTCTTTATCTCGGGCCTCGTAAAAATAATAAGGCAGAGTAGCGGGATCGCCGCAAACCACAATATATCATCGAAATATATTTCCGCAAGCAAATTCTTCGCTATCCAGACGGGATTCAGTATAGTTGCCACAAGCATCCATGACGACACAAATATCAATTCAAGGGCACAAACAGTTATAAGTAAGATCCTTGCCCATTTCTGCCTGAATATAATACCCATTCCGATCAATATGAATAAAGGCGATACTATCGCGGAGACGGCAGGGCGAACCCAAATTTGCATCGTGATCGAAAGCTGCTTGGCCAAGGTATCGTATTTCGCGTAGTTTATAGGCTCAAGGTAAGGCGATCTCAAATACTGCCCGATGAATAGGGTCCGATAAGTGCAAGGAAGCAGAAAAACCCATCCGAATACATCTATTAGCACATTCCTTTTTTGCATATTCCTATTATAATGGTGAAATATAGATAAGTAAAGCCCTCTTTCCATCGAACTATAATATTTAAAGAGTTACGTCACACCCTTCCGGTCCGGCAGGGAAGCCGGTACCTGGCGCGCGAATTTTGGCTTCAGCTAACCCATCCAGGAGAATACACAAAAATAGGAAACCCTGTATGATTCTCCTGTCTGGGTGGATCTCGAGGTAAAATTTTCGCAATGCGCCAAGTACCGGCTTCCCTGCCGGACCGGAGCGGAGTGCACAGTCGCTGCGCGCCCCGGTAAGGGTGTGCCTCCGGGGTGCATTGCAAAAATTCCGGCCGAAGATCCACTCTGACAGGAGAAATGTATAGGGTTTCCTTATTTCGGTTTTCTCCTGTCAGAGTTAGCTGAGGCCGGAATTTGCTGCACCCCGGAGGCATACCCTTACCGGGGCGCGCAGGCAGGATGTAACGCGGTATCCAAAGTATTGCAAAAGAGCCCCTTTTTGGTGTTGAACAAGGGATATTACGTGATATAATGTGTGGCGAAGAATAAAAGGGGGCAAATGGTATTATGAATAACATAAAGTTGGTGCTTTTGCGGCACGGTGAGAGTATATGGAACAGGGAAAACAGGTTCACCGGATGGACGGACGTTGACCTCTCTCAGAAAGGCATAAAGGAAGCCGGGGAATCGGCGGAAGTTCTTAAGAAGGAAGGTTATGCATTCGACATTGCCTTTACATCCGTATTAAAAAGGGCAATACGAACGCTTTGGATCGTAACGGATAAGATGGATTTGATGTGGATACCGGTTTACCGCTCGTGGCGGCTTAACGAAAAACATTATGGTGCTCTACAGGGGCTCAACAAATCGGAGACAGCCAAAAAATACGGGAACGAACAAGTGCTCTTATGGAGAAGGGGTTACGACATCCAGCCTCCTGTGCTGGACAAAAAAGACAAGCGCCACCCAGCGCATGAGGCAATATACAAAGATCTCGATAAAAAATACATTCCCGCAACCGAAAGCCTGAAGGATACGGTGGCGCGCTTTATGCCGTACTGGCATAAAACAATCGTATCCGTGTTAAAATCCGGGAAAAAAGTGCTGATTTCCGCACACGGAAACAGCCTGAGGGCGCTTGTAAAACACCTGGACGGCGTCTCGGACGAGGCCATCATAAAATTAAACATCCCCACAGGCATACCCCTCGTATATGAGCTCAACCAAAACCTAAAAGCGCTCAAGCACTATTACCTGGGCGACCCAGAAAAAGTAAAGCAAGCCATGAAAAGCGTAGCCGACCAAGGCAAGGCATAGGGACGGGGCATTTCGTGAACTCTGGCCTGTCCCTTTCTTAGAGGAGGTCAATGTCGGTGCGTTTGATCCAGCCTTGTTTGCCATCCTGACGCCTTATTTTTACCCAGTCTTTTTTGGAGGCTGTTACCGTGATGGGTTCGCCTTCGTTCAGGGTAAAAAAAGTGGTTCCGCCTATTGAGGGCTCGAATTTGGAGTCCGAGCGCTCTACGACACAAACAGCTTCTTTTTCCAGAATTTCCTTCTTGTATTTTATGGCAAACAAAGAAACGGAGATAATCAAAACCGCGAAAAGCGCTGAATTTACATAAAGGTAAACTTTCCCAGGTCCGGTTTTCGTTATAGCCAGTATAACCAGAAGCGCAAGCGTAAAATACAAGATCATGAAGACAAAGGTAATACTATCCAGGCTAAAAGAATCCGCAAGCGCAAAAAAGAGCCGCGCATACCAGTTTCTCCCGAGCGTTACCCGGCCGTTTTTTACGAGGGAACGCGCGTAATTTAAATTTGCCTTTAGATCCGCTTCCTGCGGCATGAGCCTTGCGGCGCGCAAATAATTGAGGATTGCCCGCCCCAGTTCGCCGTGTTTGAAATAAGCATTCCCGAGATTATAATAAAACGGCCCGCTTTCATATCCCATGCTAAGAACCTTTTCATATTCGGCAATCGCCTCCTCGAATTTCTCTTCGCTATAACGGGCATTTCCCTCGAGGATCAAAAGGCGCGCAGTGTCTTTCGTAGCACAATAAGCCGGCGCGGCAAAGGTAAGTATTAAAAATAAAGAGATTACATATTTTCTAACCTTCATATCTTCGCCCTTTCCAGTTTATCGATAACCCCTTCGAGAAGCGTAAGAGTCCGCGACATATCCTCTTTTGTTATGGACGACTGCGCATAACGGGCCGTATCACAATTCCCGAAACATTCTTTTAAACTGTCGATTATACCGGAATCAATATTGTAACCCCGAAGCGCCTCTACGACATTTGAGGTTATGCCGGCGGTGGGTAAATGGAATTTATCGCCCAAATACTCCTGAAGTGTTTTGAAGACAGCGTCAAAAAATTGCTGCGAGTCTCCGGCGCTCAAAAATTGACGTGCCCTCTTAAGGTTTCGCCCTGCCTTCCGCGGCGCGGCAAGCCGCCTTGCGTAGGGTATGTCGCGCTCGAGGCGCTCTTTTCTTCTTTGGAATACAATCGTAAAAATAACGCAAAGTATGGGAATAAATTGAAGCGCGATAAATAATTTATTTCTGCATAAAAACGCGCCTCTTTTTTTAAGGAGCCCGGGTGAGTCCTTTATGTAGATTATATCTTTCCCGAAAATTTCCCGAGCGCGCGCCGCCCCGGCAGGGCCCTCGGGCGTTTCAAAGATTATGAGCTCCTCACCCTTCGGAAGCGGGTTTACCTTTATCGGCATGGGCCCTCTTGTAATGCTTTTGTATTTGCCGGATGAGGTATCGAAAAAGCTAAAGGTAACCGCGGGAATCTCTTTTACGTTTACGGTTTTGGGGATAATAACCTGCTCAAATACTTTCCCTGTCTCATCCTGTTTGACATCCGGGTCGTATATTTTAAAATCGCCATCGGCGCGAAGAGCGGGATTCTTTACGGTATTGAAATTACCTTCCCCCGCGATAACTAGTTTAAGCGTTATCGGGTCTCCGACCTTTACCTCTTTGGGGCTTGCTTCCAGGTAAAACTGATAGTTGCCGAGCGCGCCCGTAAAGTCATTCGGGACAAATTCAATCGGCAATTCCGCTACTGTGACAGGAACGCTCTCCGACTTTAAATTCAAAGGATATTTCTCATAGCCGCCGCCAAAGAAACTGTCAAAAGCGCCCGGTCCGAAAAAGTCATCGTCGCCAAAAATCGAAGAATGCCGCCTGTTTCGCGTTTTTCTTCTCAAAAGCAAACTGCACTTTAATTCAGCCGGCCCCAGCGTAAGTTCTCCCGGACGATTCCCGAATGCATTAGTGTTAAATTCGATAACGTCGTAGGGTATGCCGTTTAGAATTTCCTTGTATTGCCTCGGCTTCTCGTATTCGTCTATCGAAAATTTCCGGTGCGCCAGCATGGGAGGGTAAATATCCTTTATCGCAAGCTTATTTACGTAGAGTTTGACCGTAACGGGAATGACTTCATTCACGTAGGCCTTTTTTTTACCCGCTTCCAGCACAAGGAAAGCTTTATCTCCGAGATCCCGAACAGTGCTACCGTAACTCTCTTTGGTTCCGGGCGCGGGCGCGCTTACCGGCCCGCGAACAACCGTTATGGGTATGGGGTTTGACTCATAGGTCCTGCCGTTATAATAAACGGACATCGGCGGCACACTAAACTCCCCTGCCTCAATAGGGATCAAGACATACATATGCGTAATCGACCTAGTTGCCCTTCCGTTTATGATCGACATCTTAAGAGACGGCCCGAAATAACGCCAGTTAAAACCGTGAATATCCGGCAGGTCTATGCGGTTTATGCTCTGAGTGCCATAAAAGGTGAGGTTAAGGCTAACTGTCGAGTTAAGCGAGACCTTGTTTTTGTCGACAGTAACTTCAAACCGTATATCTCTTGCAAATGCCGAAACGGTAAAGTTTGAAAGTAAAAGTACTATTAAACAAAAAATTATTTTTCTATTTGGGGCCATCTCTCTTACCAATTCTTCAAAACCTCGGGGAATCGGGAGGCCGGAAGTTTTTCCCTGTATAAGCCCCTCGGCTCTTCTTCCTGGCGGTAGTTCGCAAGAAGCCTCTCTGCCTCTTCTTCCGACATCTCGCCCGCAGGACGTTCACGGCCGGTAACGTTTCTCCGGGATTCTTCCTCGCCATTTTCTTTTTCTTCAGGCTTTCTGTCTTCGGGCTTTTCTTCAGGCTCCTCCGTTTTTTCCTTTTCTTTCTTCCCGGATTTCTCTTCTTTTCCTTCCTCTTCGTCCTCTTTCTCTTCCGCCCGGGAGGCTTCTTCTTTCTCTTTTTTCTTCTCTTCTTTTTTTTCGTTTTCTTTTTCCCGGGGCTTCTCTTCTTCTTTTCCTTCAACGCTATCCGGTTTATCCTCTTTTTTCTCTTCCTCTTTCTCTTCTTCCTCTTCCGATTTTTTCTGCAGGCGCTCGAGTTCTTTTTTTACGAATTCGTGATTATATTTTACGTCTATGTCCTCCGGATCAAAAAGCAAAGCGTTCTCGTAGTGAGTGAGCGCGCGTTTTAAAAAGCTTATTGCTTCCTCAAGGGCATCGTTTTCCTTCGCGATGCCGTATTTATATTCGGTGTTTCCGAGGTTGTAATTTGCCGCAGCCTCGAGGGTCTCGTCTTCGGAAACAAGGGACTTCTCGAAGTGCCTTAGCGCCGCCTTATAATCCCCTGTCTTATAGAGGGCAGCTGCAAGGTCGAAATTGACGACATCGGAGTCAGGGGACTTGAGGACAGCTTCTTCATATCGTTTGAGCGCTTCCTCAAACCTGCCCTTAGCATATAATACATTCCCTTCTTTTACTTCCTTTTTCGCAAGGGTTGCGGCAAAAGATACCCCACTTCCCAAAATGCACGAGGCCAACGTCATTAAAAAAAACCGTTTCATGCTTTCTTTCTATCGCTTAGAGCGTATTCTGCCACAAGGAGTAACAAACAGAATAAAAGAGGTATTTGGAAGCGTTCGTAGTAGAGTTTTGCCATCTCGGCTTTTATGTCTTTCTTTTCCATTTTTGACAATTTTTCGTCGTAAATAAACTCAAGCCCAAAATCAGCGCCGCTTGAACGCACGTAGCTTGCGCCTGTCTCAATGGCTATTTTCCGCAAAACACTTTCATTTAGCCTGGATTTTACGATGTTGCCCGATGAGTCTTTTAGGAACGTCTTTTTCCCGTTCTCGCGCGTCACATGGATGAGCTCTCCCGAAGATGTGCCGATACCTACGCAGAATATTTTTATGCCCTCATTTTTTGCCTTTCCCGCAAGGGCGAGAGCGTCGCCCTCATGATCTTCTCCGTCCGTGATAATAATGAGGATCTTATATTTCTTCCCGCTGCCTTCAAAGCTTTTCATTGCTACCTGAATAGCGCTTGATATTGAAGTCCCCCCACGCGGGATGGTATTTGTGTTCAAATCGTTTAGCGCGAGAAGAAACCCGCCGTAATCTACGGTAAGCGGGGACTGGAGGTACGCTGTCCCGGAAAAAGCAATAAGGCCGATCCTGTCGCCCGAGAGCTTCTTTATTAAATCCCAAACGGCAAGTTTTGACCTCTCGAGGCGGTTGGGTTTCACGTCGGCAGCAAGCATGCTTCTGGACGTATCGATTGCAATTATTATATCCAGCCCCTTTCTTTTTACCTCCTGCCACTCGTACCCCCACTGCGGCCGCATCAGGGCCAGGATGCCGAATATGGCGAAGGTTGCAAGCATGGCGTACTTAATAAGCCGTTTTTTGCGGCTTGCGGAATATGTGATTTTTTCAAGAAGGCCGGGGTCGGCAAATACGCGAAGCGCTGTCTTCCTGCGTTTTTCCGACCATATGAAAAACAAAACCATCGCAATAACCAGCCAGAAACCATATGCGTAATAAGCCGCGGCAAATCTCATTTACGGTAATTTCCTCAATATCGTATTCTTCAAAATTACTTCGAGAAGCAAAAGGGCAAGGGCAAAAATGAGCGCGCCGGAAAAGAGCTCCTCAAATTTGCGAAAACCCGTTTCCTCGACCTTCGTTTTTTCCAGTTTATCTATTTCGGTATATATTTCCTTGAGCGATTCGGTATCCGTTGCCCTGAAATACATGCCGCCGGTCTTCCGGGCGATCTCTTTGAGCGCGGTATCATCTATGGGTATTTTCATATTCTGGTAAAAAAGCCTGCCTCGCCTTCCACGCACCGGATAGGGCGCAAGGCCTTTTGTGCCGGCGCCGATGGTATAAATTTTTACACCCATCGCCTTGGCCGCCTCTGCCGCGCGGAGGGGGGGGATTTTACCGGCATTATTTATCCCGTCGGTCAGAAGTATGATGACCTTGCTCTCGGCTTCTGTGTCTTTCAGGCGGGCGAGGGATGAGGCTAGCGCCGATCCGATGGCCGTCCCGTCTTCGATCGAACCGATCTTGACCCTTTCGAGATTTTTGATAAGCCAGTTATAATCCAGTGTAAGAGGACAGACTGTATAAGCGCGCCCCGCAAAGGCTACAATGGCAATGCGGTCGGATTTTCTCCTTCTTATAAAATCCTCGACAGCCATTTTTACGGCAACAAGGCGATTTTTCCGCCTGCCGTTAACGGTAAAGTCTTCCGCGAGCATGCTTCCGGATGAATCTATGGCGAGGGCAATGTCAATGCCTTCTGAGTAGATTTTTGTCTCTTCCGATACACTTTGTGGCCTTGCAAGGGCAATAAAAACCAGGGCCACGGCGAGCCCCCTTACGAAAACGATATTGCGCATGGCCCGAAGCCTCATGGTAGGCGCCGGAACCCCCATGAGTTCCTTTGAGGAAAACTCTATGTTGGAAGAGATGCGCCGTTTTTTAATAAAATAAATAAATGCAAGCGCTACGGGGATTAAAAATAAGATCCACGGGTCCTTAAAAATCATACTACCGCTACTTCTTCCGGTTCTTTGGGAACGGGTTTTGTTTCATCGATAATTTTTTTTGCGCTTATCATGCTCTCGCCGCTTTCTTTCCGGCTTGGGCCGTATTTTGCGAATTTTACCGCATCGCACAGGACTAAAAATTCCTTAAGCAGGTTCTTGTGTGGTCCCGAAAGGGCATCTGAATTCCTTAAGAAATGCAAAAATTCCTCGGTAGTCATCTCCGGGGCGCGTATAGCGAATCTCCCCTCGGTATATACCCTCACTATGCCGGAAAGGCCGGAATAATATTCTTTCATCTTGCCGTGGGACGGCAAGTCCTGCGATTTTAATCTGCTGAGCGCCTCACATGCAATCTCGTAGGGCGTTTTGGGAGGGGCCAAGGGGATAGTTTTATTTTTTTTGTATTTTTTATAAAGAAAATTTGCCAGGAATGCGATGAGTGCCAGAGCGCCCGCTGTAGCGAGCAGGATAAGAAAAAAGTAACTTCCTTTGAAATAGACGGGCGGCTTTATGTCCCTTATGTCGGCTGCAAGAGCAAAAAGTACCGTCATTTGCTTCCTCTATCTGGATCTTCTTTCTCTCGCTTTAAAAAATTTCACCAGTTCCACGGTATATGGCTCGTCGGTGCGGATATTGATGCTATCTACGTTTATGGAGCGGAGAAGCTTTTTGCGCCCGGCCTCCCTTCGGAGCGCCTCGTCCTTGTAACGCTTCCTGAAAGAAGCATCCCCGGTGTCAACAGAAAATCCCTCTCCGGTTTCCCTGTCCCCGAAACGCGCAATACCTATGTCGGGTAGCTCCATCTCTCTGGGGTCCGTAATACTTATTGCAACGATATCGTGGCGTTTATTTGAAACGGAAAGCGTCTTTTTGAATCCCTTGTCAAGAAAATCAGAAATTACAAAGGCGATAGCCTTGCGTTTCATGACGCGGTTTAAGTATTCTACGGCATTCGTGATATCCGTACCGCGGCCTTCGGGTTTAAAATAAAGCGCCTCCCTTATAACCCTCAAAACGTGGCGAAGCCCCTTTCTCGGGGGAATAAATTTCTCTATTCTGTCTGTAAAAATTATAAGCCCGACTTTGTCGTTGTTTCGTATAGCGGAAAATGCAAGAATCGAACAGAGTTCCGCTGCGCACTCGGCCTTAAGCTGTTTTGTCGACCCGAAATGGCAGGAACCGGAAGCATCGAGTAGAAGCATCACGGTAAGTTCGCGCTCCTCAATAAACTTCTTAACGTACGCCTCGCCCATGCGCGCGGTAACGTTCCAGTCGATAGAGCGTATTTCATCGCCGGGTAAATACTTGCGTACCTCGGAAAATTCTATGCCGCTGCCCTTGAAAACACTCTGATACTGCCCCGCAAATACATCGGTCACCATGCGCGAGGTAGTGATCTGGATCTTGCGTATCTTCCTGAGCACTTCTCCGGGTATCATCGTTTTATGGAACCTCGATCTCGTCGAAAATTCGTTTTATTATATCTTCGGAGGTTTTTTCTTCGGCTTCAGCTTCATAGCTTACGATTACGCGGTGGCGCAGGACATCCATGCCTATGCTTTTTACGTCCTGCGGGGTTACGTAGCCCCTGCCCTGGATAAACGCGTAGGCCTTCGACGCCACGGTTAGGTAGATGCTGGCCCGCGGGGACGCGCCATACTGTATCAGATTGGTGAATTCGTCAAGTCCGTAATTTTTCGGGTCCCTGGTGGCAAAAACGATGTCGAGAATGTATTTTTCTATCTTTTCATCCATGTAGACCTGGTCTACGACTCCTCTTGCGCGCAGTATATCTTTGGGTTTTACCACAGGCTTCGAGGTGATCTGTTTATTCGTAAAACTCATTTTTTTAAGGATTGCGTGCTCCTCTTCTTTATTCGGGTAGCTAACGTTAAGTTTCAACATGAAGCGGTCGATCTGCGCTTCGGGCAACGGATATGTTCCCTCCTGCTCGATGGGATTTTCCGTAGCCATAACAAGAAAAGGATCCTCCAGCTTAAAAGTATTTGTCCCTATCGTCACCTGGCGCTCCTGCATGGCCTCGAGAAGGGCGCTTTGCACTTTTGCCGGAGCGCGGTTGATCTCGTCGGCAAGAATGATGTTGGCAAAGATCGGGCCTTTCTTGGTCGTGAAGTTTCCATCTTTCGGATTGTAGACAAGTGTCCCGATTAAATCGGCAGGTAAAAGATCCGGGGTAAACTGCAGCCTCTGAAATTTTGTATCGATCGCCTGGGCAAGGGTTTTGACCGAAAGCGTTTTTGCAAGGCCCGGAACGCCTTCGATCAGTATATGCCCATTCGCGAGGAGCCCAACGAGAAGTCTCTCGATTAAATATTTCTGTCCTACGATTACTTTGCCCATCTCTATCTTAAGGACTTCTACAAATGCGCTTTCTTTTTTTACCTTCTCGTTAATCGCAGTAATTCCTTCACGCATCTTAACCTCCTCCTTTTTATTTAACAATTATAATAAGATCCCCGGCGTGGCCGCAATGGAGGCATATCTTGCCCTGGCCGCGTATCCGCAATTTTTCCCCGGAACGCGTTGCCGGTTTTATCTTAAGGGTGATCTTTTTTCCGTCATGCTTAAATAAAACCTCTCCGCCTTTTTGGGCTACATGCTGCGGCACAGCGAGGGTGGCGGTTATGTCCGTGTCTTCCTGAGCGGGCGCGTAAGAGGTATCCGGCTCCCTATTTCCATAAATGTATTCCGTATGAACACCACCCCCGCCCATATGTTGAAAAGCGTCGAATATATCGTCAAACATAAATCCGCCGGAAGCGGGCCTTCCGGTTCTCCGGCCTGCGCGACCGGATCCGCCAAAAGCTTTGAGTATCTCGTCAAAATCGAAGCCTTGCGCGCCGCGAAAATTGCCGCCCGGGGCGCGCCCGAATCCATGCCGGTAAGAATCGTATTCAACGCGCCTTTTTTCGTCCCCGAGGACATAGTAGGCTTCCGAAATTTCTTTAAAGCGTTCTTCGGCCGCTTTTGAATTTTTCTGGTTTTTGTCGGGGTGATATTTGAAGGCGAGGCGCCTGTATGCCTTTTTGATCTCGGCTGCGCCCGCTTTTTCGGAAACACCCATTGTGGCGTAATAGTCTTTACCGGTCATATCTTTCGCCTCCTAAATCAGCCTTACAAAAATACAAGACGCAAGCTCTCTGTCGATGGCAAATTGACTCTTCCCAATTTGAAATACATAAGTAGGGAATCTCTGAACAAGAGAAATCTCGATATTCGGGAGGGCTCCCATTACAATGATTTTCTGCAAAGCGCTCCTGTTTTCCGTATGCAGATAAGAAATCTTCGCTTTTTTGTTTACGGCGAGCTCCGAAAGAGGCATTATAATTTTACCCGGCAAGGCTTTAATATCCCGGCAGCATTTTCCTTCCGGAATGGGCCTTCCGTGCGGGCAAGTCTTGGGATGCCCCAACAGCGTGCAGATATTGTCGTCCAATCCCTTGTGAAGCAAGTGCTCAAACTTGCAGCTCGTGTCGTGGACCATGCCTTTTTTCACGTAAAGAATATCGACAAAAAGCCTCTCAGCCAGCCTGTGCCGCCGGACACAGCTTCTCGCTTCCTCCGAGCCGGAGTGGGTTAAGGTAGCGGCGCGCTCGACAATGTTAACATACCCTAAATCGACTAATTTGCTTAAGTTGTCCTTGTCCTTCAATATGCCCGGATTACATGAGGGTTTTTTACGCTCTTTTAGTTCTATCCAGAGTGTTTCGAGTATCTCTTCGGCGCCTTCTGTGAGTGGCATTATTGCTTTCTCCTATTCTTTTTCTTTAATTTCTTGTTACGTTTGGGCTCGAGCGCAAGCTCAAAACCGCAGTTGGGGCATTTTATAAGCTTGCATCCTTTAAAGAAACTGCATTTCGTGCATGCGGAGTGCGCATCCTCTTCGGTGAATTGCAAGCCGCACAAAGAACACTTAATCATAACGCCACTCCGGTCTTAGTCAAGATAAAATTCAAAATATACGCGGCGCTGAATGAGAAAAATAATATGAATGCCGAGATACCGAAGCCCATCTTCCATCCGCGCTCCCTCACATTCATCAAAAACTGCGCTATGCACGGCAAAAAAAGCGTCAAGGCCACGCAGGCAACCACAAGTTCGACCCCATCCAGATATCCGCGCTTCGTAAGATCGTAAAGCCCGGCAGCGCCATAATCCCGCCTGAAAAACCCAAAGAGAAATACCGACGCTGCTTCAGGCGGCAGCCCGATCAGCTTCACGGGTTTTTTTAAAATATTTATGAAGATGTTGAACAGGCCCGTCAGTTGCCCGAACCATATAAGAACGCTTGCCGTCAAAAAAAGCGGCAACACTTCCTTGAAATACCATTTCACCCTGACATAGGTTTTTGTAAGGACATTCGACAGTTTGGGAAGCCTTAGAGGAGGGATTTCCATGTAAAATGACGGACGCTCGCCCGGCAAGAGTTTAGCCGTAAGATATCCGACGAATAAAAATATAAGCACCACTGTTCCTGCCCAGATGAACATTGCGCGGGGCTTCCCCTCAAGAAGGGCAAGTATCACACCGAGCTGCGCCGAACAGGGGACAGCGAGCGCAAGAAGCATCGTCGATATTATGCGCTCTCTCTTGGTAGGGAGAGTCCTCGTAACCATCGTCGCCATCGTGTCACATCCTAAACCTAGAACCATCGGTATGACCGCCCGGCCGCTAAGCCCGATTTTCTTGAAAACCCTGTCAATAAGCATGGCGAGACGCGGAAGGTAGCCCGTGTCTTCGATTATTGAAAACACAATAAAGAAGAAAGTCACAAGAGGCAATATAAGCGCGACCGCGTACCTGAACCCGAGCGTAATCAGGCCGTATTCGCCCACAAAGAGATCCCTTAGTACTTCCCATGGAACGATTTTTGTGAAAATTCCTGTGATGAACGGATTGAGATACTTTTCAAAAATCGTCCCTTCCAAAAAATTAACAACTGTCCCCGCACCGAACTGCCCGACAAACTTGTATAATCCCCAGTAAAGAACGAAAAATAGTATGGGAAGCCCCGTTAGCGGGTTCATGGTCAGGCGGCTTAATTTTTCCCTGAAAGGCGCATTTCCTTTTTTTACCTTGACCACCCGGGCTGTAATCGCCTTTACCGCATTTTGCCTTTCAAGGGCAAGTTCATACGTAATGGGGTTTATATAGTGCGATTTGGCCTCGTTTAAAATATCATCTATCTTGCCCAGAGCCCCGGGTTCCTTCCTTTTTACCATCTCCCTTATTTCCCGGTCGTCCTGGAGAAGTAAAAGCGCGATCGCCCTACGCGACAGGCCGTAATCGTCCTTTAGAAGGATTTCTATGGTCTCCACCGCTATCTCGATTGAATATTCAACCGGGCCCTTATAATCTTCTTTCATGCGCAGATATCCTTTTCTTAAGGTCCTCTATCCCAATTCCTGCGGTGGACACTGTTTTCACTACGGGTATATTTAATTCTTTTTCTAAGAGGTGCGTATCTATGGTAACGCCTTCTTTCTCGGCTTCATCCATAATATTGAGGACAAGGAGAACGCGTAGCGACGCCTCCACAAGCTGCAGGGTAAGGGAGAGCATCCTTTCCAAATTTTTACCGTCTATTACGTGTATAACAAAATCGGGCTTTTCGTTTATGAGAATTCTTCTTGCTACCGCCTCCTCCTCGGTAATAGGGAGAAGCGAATACATGCCGGGCGTATCAATGACTTCGTATTTTACGTTGTCGATCAACGTCTCGCCCCTGGAAACTTCAACGGTAGTACCGGGGTAATTAGAAACGGTAACGTACCTTTTTGTAAGCACGTTAAATAAGACACTTTTGCCCACGTTTGGGTTTCCTACAATAGCGATTTTTTTCATGATTTTATTTACGGTTTATGCTTTCTCCTTCGGCATCTCCTGCAGGTGCCGAATATTTCCATCCTGTGCCTTCGGGGCGTAAAATCGAATTTATTGCACAATTTATTCTGGAGTTTTTCGATTTCCGGATCCAGCGCTTCTACAAAACTCCCGCATTCGAGGCATACAAGGTGATCGTGATGTTCGTGGCCGTACCTGCGCTCATATTTTACTATTTTGCCGCCGAGGTTAACCTCTTTGGCTATGCCCGCTTCGCGCAGGAGCTTCATGGTCCTGAACACCGTAGTATACCCTGCGCGCACAACCTTCTTTTTTGCGATATTATAGACACCCTCAACGGTTAAATGCCTTTTAGCGTCCAAAAAAACGCCGAGTATTTCTCTCCTTTGCCTTGTCAGGCTAAGCCCCCGTTTTTCAAGAAACCCGGCAAAAACATCTTGAACATCACGCATAAAAACACCTTTTTTTGAATTTGAATTTCAATTTCAATTATATACCCAAACCACATCCCAGTCAAGCATTTTATGGGGACGTCCCCTTTTGAATTGAGGCAAGAGGGAGGTGCTTTACTCGGGCTTGATGTTGAAGGGGAGTTTTAGCACGTTTTTTAGGTCTTCTGTGGTTTTTTGCAGTGTTTCTTTGGTTTCTTCTATTGTTTTTTTCGCTCGGGTTGCAACAACCTCTACTGTATTCTGCGCTGTCGCAAGTGTATCGACGACTGCGCCTTTGAGCGCGCCCAAATCGAAGTCCGCCAGGCTCGCTATGGTAGTTTTGACAAGCGCCTTTACGACTAAAAGCCTTATGACGCTTGAGGGATTTGTTATATTCGTATATCGCTCATTGATATTAGCGTCAAACTCTTTTACAAGCGGCGAGGCGCCTTTCGAATAATCCTTATAAATAACCTTTCCGATCTTAAGTTCCAGATTATCGATTTGAAAGTGCTTTGCCTTCCGTTTCTTTACGGGCTTTTTCTCTTTTTCTTGGCCCCCTACAACTTTAAGGGAGTTTATGTTAAGTTCGCCATTTTTGTTTTTTACGACTACAAATTTTCTAATGTTGATGCGCACATTATCAAAGCGAACCTTTCCTTTTATTATGGCCGACAGATTATAGTCGATGTAGATTTCGGGGGCATCCAGCATTATCCTGTCTTTATAGCCTCTCGGATTAAAAAGGATGAGCCGGCGTATGCTGACAAACTGCCTTACAAGGCTCACCCGGAAGTTCCCCGTCTTAAGCGGAAGCCCTGTAAGCGCCTCTACTCCTTTCTCAAAGGACGTTTTGACAATAATATCCTTCGCAAGGCTAAGGACCGCTACAGCGACCACTAGGATAATCAAACGGGCCATTAAGGTTTTCACTTTACGCTCCTCTCGGGAAAAGAAACAAAGCCCACACCTTAAAAAAGGTTGCAGGCTTTGTTTCCGGCCAATCCAATAATCCCTTTATTCCGGACGCATCTGGTTTTTATAGAAATCGTAGCACTTTTTACACACGCCGTTTGCTTCGACCCAACTTGGATGCTTCTTTTTTATCTCATTTACGATGTGTTCTTCGGTATGTGGCACTATAAATTGCAAACTCCTCGGCATTTGCTTATTACAGGTGGGGCAGACAAAATCCATACGTTTATCTTCTCCTATTTTTAATTCAGGGAGATCCTGTTATCGTTTTCGTCGTAGGTATAACGCTCTTTGCCGTTCAGTTTATGCACCCTGACATCCACGACGCTAAGCTTGCCATTTTTGTTTTCGACATCGAGGTCCAAATCCAGGAATTCGCCTGTATTCACATCCGTAAAATCAGCGCAGGAATAGTAATAGTCACCCGTTTTCCCCACTCTCTCGTGAACTCTCACAAGGGCCAATTTTCGCGTAACTCCGGTTTCGGCATCGTATATCTCGAAGGTCCCGGTTGCGGCTGATTCTCCCAGGACGTGATTTTTCATCGTCCGGCGAATCTCATCGGCAGACGGTTGTTTTGCTACGTTCGCTCCGCCGTGCTCCTTGCCACCATGTTCCTGCGTAACTCCACCGTGTTCCTGCGTAACCCCACCGTGTTCCTGTGTCTTACCGCCATGCTCCTTGTCACCCTGCTCATGCGTAGCCCCGCCGTGTTCTTTACCGCCGTGCTCAGCTGCGCAGGAAGCCTGTGTCAGGCAAAATAATACCGCTACTGCCAGAAGAAAATATCTTATTTTCATCTTCTGTTAACTCCTTTCTTTAACCCGAATTCCAAACACTACATCCACGTTCCTATATGGCTTGCCGTCTACTTCCACATAAGGATATATAAAATAATTCAAGGGCTCCCCTTCCTGGGAGGGCTCAAGAATTATATCGCGCCCTTTACTGAACTCAATGCGGCTTGAATCCACCGTCCCGAAATGATACTCATATTTTGATCTGTCCTTCCACGCCTCCGATATATCCACAGGAATCCAGCCTGTGCCTGCCACGTAAAACTCGGCCCAGCAATGGTAAGACTTCGATTTGGACTTGCCACTCTTGGGGAAGGGTATACCTATAACAAACCTCGCGGGTATGTTGCTTGCGCGGGAAAGGGATATGAAAACCGAATGAAAATCCGTGCAGTTCCCTTTCTTGAGATCGCATGCGCGCTCGGTATCGCCATTGCCCCAGCCCGGTGTTATCTTGTCGTAGGTAAAATTTTCGAACACATAATCGTATATAGCCCGCGCTTTTTCCACAACAGTACTTTTGTCTCCGGTTATTTCCGATGCGAGCTTTTTCACTCTGGGGCTTAAGGTAACAAGCTTATTCGGAAGGAGGTATTTTTTCAGTTCCTGATCGGAGTAGGTTATTTTACCGGGACTTGCCGGGTCCGGATGGTTCGAATATTCATACCGCTCGACATTGTACCGCATATTGATTTCTATAGATGAGCTCTCGGGAGACTCTATGGAATAATACGCTATCTTATTTCCGTATTTTTTATCACGCGTTATTTTGGGCTGCCACCCGCCGGGGCTCTCTTCCTTTATCTTCTGGTACGGAGTCTGGGAGGGATAGGGGGCCCATATTTTTACAATGGAAGCGCCTTCGGGGATATCCTTTATTACGTAGTCATAATCCAAAACAACGCTTCTGTGCTTAGGCAATTCCATACTTCTTGCTGCGGGCGCAAGCAAAAACGCAAGCGTAAGAAAAACGCTAAAAAATGTTCTCATTTTCTGCTTCGTTTATAGAGTGGCCGTAATATAAAATTTTGGCGTCTTTTCCGACTGCAATAATCGTCGGTACTCCGCGCACGCCGTATGCATTGGCCACACTTCCGTCAGAATCGAGCGCCATCGGATAAGATAGCCCCTTTTTTTCGGCAAATGCTGCGACTTTAGCCCGGCTTTCGCCCTCATTAATGCCGATTACGGCTACTTTACCCTTGTTTTTTCGGTAGAAATTTTCGACATGCGGAGCTTCCGCTGCGCAGTGAGGGCACCAGGTGGCCCAAAACACCAAAACCGCCTTTTTTTCTTTTAATACATCCTTCAGGATTATTCTTTCCCCTCCGGTCGTCTCCAGCGTAAAATCAGGAGCAGCATCGCCCAGGCCAATTGCATAAACATTATTCGTAAAACACCCTACGAGTGCGCCAAAGAATAGAAGCGACGTAAAAAGAGCAGGCCGGATCCGGAAAGTCTTTGTGTAATTATTCATTTTTAACCATCTCATTATATACTGAGCATCCCGGCTCTGTAAATAAAATATTCGCCGAGAAGGATCATCAGGAAAGCCATGACCCTCTGAACAGCATGCATCCACCTCTCGGATTTACGTACGGTCGCAAGTATCCCCGCAAAGGTGCCGATAAGTATAAGAAGCGTCCCAAGGCCTATTGCGAATACGAAAAGGAGTGTAAAACCAAAAACAGGGTTTTGCTTCGTAGCCACATACGTAAGAAGGGCCCCCAGAACAGCCGCGGTACACGGCGCAGCCACAAATCCCGACGCAGCGCCCATAAAAAACACCGGGATAATCGATCCGCCCTTTCTCACACGCCCCACACCGGCCCTGCTCAACAAAAAAGTGGGAAGCGTTATGACGCCGAGCAGCGCGAGAGCAAAAAGGATGATTATATTCCCCACTATGAGATGCGCTACCGGGTTTGACTGAAGTTGGCCGAAAAGTTTTCCCGTAACCGCAGCGACCATCCCGAGCGCGGCAAACGTAAAGGCCATGCCAAGGACGTAGCTTAATGACAGTATGAAATTTCTAAAGCGCGATTTTTCCTTCTGCCCGCCTATCACGCCCACTATTATAGGTATGAGAGGGTATACGCAGGGAGTAAAAGACGCGGCTACCCCTCCTAAGAATATCGCAATGTAGGTTATTACCGAAATATCTGAAAGGTAGCTTGAAATGTTTTCCATAGTAATAATGATACTACGAAAGTATCATTTGTCAATTGAAATTTTCTTTTTTTTCGGCACGCTAAATACGGCGCGACCGAGAAGGAAATAAATATTGCCCCTTGAGCGTTTCACCATGGCTGCGGGGAGAAAACTTCTTTTTGAGCGCAATACCTCTTTTACAACTCCGGCTTTTTCCCCGCCTTTTACGATAAAAATTATGTTGCGCGCATTCAGGAGTACGGGCAACGTAAGTGTTATACGCTCCGTCTTTACCGCGCTATCACTTACGGATACTACCAGGCGCTTTCTTTCCTGAAGAGTTTTGTTGCCCGGAAAGAGCGACGCGGTGTGCCCATCGGCGCCGAGTCCAAGCATAATCAGGTCAAATTTGGGAAATCCACCTTTTTTTATTTTAAAAAAAATCTTTACGCTTCTTTCATATTTCACAGCGGAAAGGGCGGATGTTTTCTCTATGCTTACCGCATGGACGTTACGCGAGGGAAAACCTGCGCGGTCAAGGAGGTTTTCTTTTACCATGCGGTAATTGCTTTCACGGTTTTTTTTGGAAACAAATCTTTCGTCCGCAAAGAAGATATGGGTAGACTGCCGGTTTATTTCTTTGCCGGACGCGGCGAGGCGCCTGTAAAATCCAACCGGGGAAGTTCCTCCGGAAACCGCCGCCGTAAATACACCTCTTTCTCTCATTGCCCCTTCACCGATCTCCTTCCATTTCTCGCAGGCAAATTCGTCAAGGGTATAATGATCGTCAAAAATAAGGATAGACCCCTTTTTAGCCGTTCGCAAAACGCCATTTCCTTCTGTCTCTTTCAATCAGCTCGCCTGCTGCCCGAGGACCCCACGTGAACGCGGAATAATTGGGGAAGTCCTGTGGCGAGTTGTTTTCCCAGCTCTTTACGATCGGATCTACAACCTCCCACATCGCTTCTACCCCGTCCTGGCGCGCAAAGAGTGTCAAATCCCCTTTTATACAGTCTACAAGGAGGCGCTCATAAGGCGGGTGCTGCCTGATCTTAAAATTCTTTTCGTAGTTAAATTCCATCTTGACGGAATACGGCTGGTTTCCTACCCCGGGATATTTTACACTGAAGCCCAGGTAGATCTCTTCTTCGGGCTGTAGGCCTAAAACAATACTATTGGGCTTTAAATCGTCGCAGGTCCTCCCGAACAATTTTAAAGGCGGCTGCTTGAACTGAACGTATATTTCGCTCAAACGCTCACGCATCCTTTTTCCTGCGCGGACATAAAAAGGGACGTCCGCCCATCGCCAGTTGTCGATATAAAATTTCCCGGCAAAAAACGTAGGGACAAAAGACCCGGGCGAGACATTTTCTTCTTTCCTGTAACCGGGAACATTTTTATTACCTAATTTGCCCGGGCCATATTGGCCGCGCACAAAAAAAGAATCTATATACTGTTTACTCATAGGCCTTATGGTGCGAAATACCTTTACCTTCTCGTCCCTTACGAGGTCCGCTTCAAAGCCTACCGGGGGCTCCATCGCAACAAGCGCCATAAGTTGCATTATGTGGTTCTGGACAATGTCCCTCACCACGCCTGACTGTTCGTAAAAAACGCCTCTGTGCTCAATACCCATGTCTTCCGCCACTGTAATTTGTACATGGTCGATGTAGCGCCTGTTCCATAAGGGCTCGAAAATGCTGTTTCCGAAGCGGAAAAAAAGTATGTTTTGGACCGTGTCCTTACCGAGGTAGTGGTCTATGCGGTAAATCTGCTTTTCGTCAAATGCCTCTAAGAGCAGGTTGTTAAGGCGCGTGGCTGACTCTTTATCCCTGCCGAACGGCTTCTCGATTATCGCCTTACTTCTTAAGGGACCTTTGCAAAGATTAAATTTTTGCAAGCGGCGAATGATACCGGGAACAAGTTTCGGCGGAACTGCAAGGTAAAACAAAATATTCGGCTCGGCGCTTCCTGAACCTTTGGACAGCTTTTCTATTTTTCCGCACAGATTCTCGTATAATTCATCCCTACCGAGATCGCCCGCGAGGTAGGAAAGGTGCCCGGAAAAACCATCTATTTCCTTTTTCCCCGGACGGTTTCTTTTAAATTTCCCTATGGCAGACTTCGCAAAATTACGGTATTGTTTATCGTTCAATTCGGGAAGCCCTACACCCAAAATAGAAAATTCCTTTACAAAATTCTCTTCGGCGTAAAGATGGTAAACAGAGGGTAAGATCTTGCGGGCGCTCAAATCGCCCGCGCCGCCGAATATAACCATAACGAAAGGGCTTACCTTAGGTAAGGCAATAGGCACTTCGCACGTTTCCAAAAATCTGCTCTGCAATTTTATTTTTTGCATAACTCTTTGGATTTTTTCTCTATCGTATCGAGAAGCGAGTCAAAGGACTTTACAAATGCCCCGACCCCGTCTTTTAGCAGTTTCGCGCATACTGTGTTTATATCAATGCCCATGTTGCCGAGCGCTTGAATCGTATCGGCGCTTTTGCTTATATCCCGCGAAAGCGCCTCCCGGACGGCGCCGTGATCCAGAAAAGCCTCGAGCGTAGCTCCGGGCATTGTATTTACCGTATTTTTCGCTATCAATTCGGTTACATATTTGATATCGCTGTAGGCAGGGTTTTTTGCGCTCGTGGATCCCCAGAGCGGACGCTGTATATTTGCGCCCTTTTCTTTTAGTTTTTTAAATTCGCCTGAAGAAAAAATTTCCAGGAATTTTCCGTAGATTACAGCGGAATTGGCAACTGCGGCTTTACCCTTTAGCGCGGTTTTTTCTTCTTTCCTTTGTCGATTGCCCTCACGGGACGCTTCCTCATCCAGCAACTTGTCGCACGCCGTATCGATCCTGCTTACAAAAACGCTTGCGACAGAATGCACCTTTCGCGCGTCGCGGCCGCTGTCGAGCAGGCGCCTTATTCCGCGCATGTACGCTCCAGCAGTTTTTATGTACTGCTCGAGAGAGAAAATTAGCGTTATGTTGATATTTGCGCCGCTCGCGGTCAATTCTTCTACGGCGCCGAAACCTTCATCCGTAGACGGCACTTTCAGCATCAGATTCGGGCGGTTTACGGATTTCAGTAATCTTTTTCCCTCTTCTATGGTCTCGCGGGTTTTAAATGCCAGCTTGGGATTTATCTCGAGGCTTACATACCCATCAAGCCCGCCTGTTTCCCCGTAAACACCCCTGAATAGATCGCAGGCGTCCTGAATGTCTCCTGTAGTAAGTTTGTCATAAATTTCAAACGTTGTTTTTTCCAAAGAACAAAATTTTTTTATCTCTTCGTCATACTCGTTTCCACCGCTTATCGATTTATCAAATATCGTCGGGTTTGACGTCATTCCCCTCAAGCCTCTGCCTATTAATTCTTTCAGTTTGCCGCCGGAAATAAGGGACCGGCTGATATTGTCAAGCCACACGCTCTGGCCGTAAAGAGAAAGTTTCTCAATGCTGTTTCCACCCATGTTACGCTCCTTTTTTGCGGCCCAGGACCTTTTGCGCCGCGCGGATTATGTCTACGTCTTTTAGATGATACTTTGCGAGAAGCTCATCCGGAGAACCGGATTCACCGAAGCTATCCCCGACCGCAACCATTTCTACGGGAACGGGATTCTTCTTTACCAGAACCTCCGCCACCGCGCTACCAAGGCCTCCGTTAATCTGGTGCTCTTCACAAGTCACGATCGCGCCTGTTTCGCGGGCAGCATTCGTTATGATCGCAGCGTCAATCGGCTTTATTGTATGCATATTGATAACCCTCGCGTTTATTCCCTTGTCGAGAAGCGCATCGGCAGCCTTAAGCGCCTCCCAAACCATGATCCCGCACGCAATTAAAGTTACGTCCCGCCCGGCCCTTAAGGTATCTGCCTTTCCTATAACAAAGGGGTCTTTTTCCTTCGTAATTGTAGGTACAGCAAACCTTCCGAGCCTCATATACACGGGGCCGCGCATGTCGGCGATTGCTTTCGTGGCTTTTTTTGTTTCTAAGCCGTCTGCGGGGGCAAGCACGGTTATGTTGGGCAAAACACGCGTTATGGCGAGATCCTCCAGGCACTGCGCTGTTGCTCCATCCTCGCCTACGGTAAGCCCGGCGTGCGAGCCGACAAGCTTTACGTTCCGCCTGTTGTAACAGATCGAAATCCTGAGGATACCGTAAGCCCGGTTTGTAAGAAACACCGCAAACGATGAGGCGAACGGAATGAGGCCTACAAGGCTCAAGCCAACCGCAGAGCCCAGGATATCCTGTTCCGCAATTCCCAGGTTAAAAAATCTTTCCGGAAATTCTTTTTTAAAGCGCTCTGCGCGGGTAGAGTCTTCCAGGTCTCCTGATACGACTACCACATTCCGGTTTTCCCTCCCCAGCTCCATAAGCGCTTCTCCGAAAGCATCCCTGGTAGCTTTTACCTCCGGAGACATATTACTCCCCTCCCAATTCTTTAATCGCTTTTTCATACTCATCTTTTTTAGGGGCTTTACCGTGCCATTTGGCCTGGCCCTCCATAAACGAAACGCCTTTACCCTTAGTGGTACGCGCAATTATAAATGTGGGCTTTCCTCGAACGGTATCAAATTCGTCGAGCGCGGATATTATTTTTTTAAAATCGTGGCCGTCTATCTCTATGGTATGCCACCCGAAGCTTCGCCATTTGTCAGCGAGCGGATCTTCGTTCTTTATCTCGCTTACCGGGCCGTTTTCCTGGACCATGTTGCGGTCAAGAATGGCGCACACCTTATCCAGTTTATGGTGCGAGGCGGTCATCGCCGCTTCCCAGTTCTGGCCTTCCTGAATTTCCCCGTCGCCCAGCAGGCAATAAACATTAAAGTTCTCCTTCTTAATTTTTGCGCCGAGCGCAATGCCGTTTGCGACAGACAGCCCCTGGCCCAATGAACCCGTTGAAAGTTCGACCCCCGGAACGCCGATGTGAACGTGGCCCTGAAGCCGGCTTCCCAATTTACGAAACGTCTTAAGTTCTTCTTTCGGGAAATAACCACGGTTTGCGAGGGTCACGTATACAACGGGGCTCGCGTGCCCCTTCGACATTATAAACCGGTCCCTTAAGGGCCAGGAAGGGTTTTCGGGCTTGTGCTTCATTTTGTAGTAATAAAGAGCTATCAAAATCTCAACGGCGGATAACGAGCCGCCGGGGTGTCCGCTCCCGGCCTCATATATTGTGCGAAGGATTTCTTTTCTGAACCGGCGGGCCAGGCCTTGCAACTCTTCGATATCTACTTTTTTCGTGTCCATATCGTTTCTAAAAGAGATCCTTCGTCACTGCCTGCCTGCCAGCAGGCAGGCAGGCAGGCGTTCCTCAAGATGAATGGTTGGGGAGTTTTTTTATGTAAAAAAACTCCCCAACCATTCAATTACTTTTTTGCGACAGCGTGCCCGCCGAATTCGTTACGGAGCGCCGCGATAACCTTCGCGCTAAAAGACTCTTTCTGCCTGGAGCGAAAGCGCTCTAAAAGCGCCAGTGTGATAACCGGCGCCGGCACATTCTCGTTTATCGCTTCCGCCACTGTCCAACGCCCTTCCCCGGAATCAGCGACAAAACCGCGTATATCCTTAAGATGCGGGCTCTTCTTAAATGTATTTTCGGCAAGCTCCAGGATCCAGGAGCGTATGACGCTGCCCTGGTTCCACAAATGCGAGATGCCTTCAAGGCTAAGATTGAATTCCTTTTTCGCTTCCATTACCTCGAATCCCTCGCCGTAAGCCTGCAACATTGCGTATTCGATTCCGTTATGAACCATTTTTACGAAGTGTCCCGTTCCGTTCGAGCCGGCGCGCAGATATCCATCCTTCGGCGCAAGCGCCTGAAACACAGGCTCAAGAGCTTTAAAAGCCTTCTCCTCGCCGCCTATCATAAGGCAATACCCCACCGTAAGGCCCCAGACGCCGCCGCTCGTCCCTGCATCGATAAAATATATGTCTTTCTTTCTGAGTTCCGCGGCTCTCCTTACGGAATCTTTGTAATAGGAATTGCCTCCGTCTATTATTGTGTCATTTTTTTCCATTAATGAAGCGAGCGAATTTATCGTCTCTTCCGTAGGGCGCCCTGCCGGCACCATGACCCATACAGAGCGCGGGGGCCTTAATTTAGCTATAAGGTTCTCGAGCGAAGCGGATGGTTCGGCGCCCTTTTTTGCGAGAGATTTACGCAACTCTTCGCTTAAATCATACACCACTACCTCGTGGCCATGCCGAAGCAAGCGCTCTACCATATTCCCACCCATTTTCCCCAGGCCTACGAAACCTATTTTCATCATCTTCTCCTTTTTATTAAATGATACTACTGGAGTATCATTTTGTCAAGGATAACTACTTTTTATCCGCTTCTATATCTATTATAATTTTTACTTCATCCCCTACGACAAATCCGCCGTCGGGCATTTTGTCGTTCCAGGAAATGCCGAAATCCCTGCGATTTATTACAGTCCAGCCCGAGAGGCCTATTACCTCTCCGCCGAATGGGCTCGTCACGGGGCCTAAAATAAAAGCGGGTCCGGATACTTCCCTCCTTATCCCGCGCATGGTCAGGTCGCCGAGGATTTCGTAATCATCGCCTTTTCTTACAAGTTTTTTGATCCTGAACAGAATCGTCGGGTAGTTCTCGACATCGAAGAAATCACGGCCCTTTAAGTGCTTATCCCTCGCCTCAAGGCGCGTATCGATGCTTCCGGCATTTATAATAACCCATCCGCTAAGCGCCCCGGGATTTTCCGCATCAAAGTGCACCTCGCCTTTATAATCGGTAAATACACCGCGTGTCGTGCCAACCTTCATATGTGTAATAGCAAATCCAAACGTAGAATGCGTAGGATCGATTTTATACGTACCGGCCAGAGATATATTACTTAAGGATAATACCGATACCAAAATAGCTGTCAAAATAACAAGCTGTCTTTTTCCCATATCGTCTCCTCTTTAAGAGAGGGGGTGGAGTTTTCTATTTCGGGATTGGATGGAAGCCAAGCAACTCCAGCATGTCCTCAAACAGGTTCATGGAATCCTGCGCCAAATAATTATACGGAGATACCTCTTTTTTACCTGTATCTACGATCCATGCCAATTCAATTTCGCTGTCTGCCTCCGTTATCCTTTCCCGCACCAGAAACGGGGAATGCTTAAGGACATCGGGCCTCGGTTCGGCTACCTCATTTATAAAATGCACTATGTATTTATCAGGGTTGTAGGAAAGTTGCGAAATATACGTCTCTTTAAGCCCACCGGTAAAAAAAAGCGTATTCACATAAACCGAACAGATGTCTTTTATGGTATGAGCGGCATTCTCGTAAGGCTTGTAGCGTTGGGTAAACGTGATAACGTCCGATTCGCCGTCCGCAAAAGCGAAAGAGGAAATTAGAAACAGCGCTACGATTGTGCGTTTCATTAAAAGTGCCATTTCCGCTATATTTTAGCACTTTTCGCGGTAAAATCCAGCTTTTATTAAAGAAGGGGCACCCCCAGAATGAAACGCGCCTCTAAATCGTTGCTTCTCCGGTTCAGGCCGGCTACTACACCGAACGATATCCAGAATTTGTTCGATCGCCAGGCAATTGTAGGCCCGATGTAATGCTTATCGTCCGTATAGTTGCCTTTTGTCTCAACGCCGATTTTAAAACGCGGCGTGATTTCGTAGTTTACGCCGGCAGCATATTCATGTTCTGTCACACCGTCGGACTCGAGCGCCTGCTTAAGTATCTGATCGTACGCGAAATTAAACTTACCTATATCCCTGGCAAATATAACCTTGCCTTCCAGGACATTAGGCTTCTTAAAATCGTCGTCCCTTATGTATTCCAGGTACAGGAGCGTATCCAGCGGCAATTCATTTTTCTCGGCAAACCTGTATCTCGTCCTGAGCTTGAAGCCGTCATACCCGAAAGTTGACTCATCTTCGGTATTTGAATGCGTAAACCGCTGATACATACTGATATCCCAATGGTCCGTCAGGCCGTATTCCAGCTCGACCTGGTGCTTCCATGTATTGGGAACCGAGCGGTTGATGTCTTTCTGCTGCTCCGTAAGATAGTACTCGACCTCAAACATGCCGCGGGGCATGGTAAGATATTCGTAAGTCCAAACGTAGCCCCTTCTATCGGAATAGGCATTCTCACTCAAACCCAAAACCACCGAACAAATAACCAAAAGCGCAAGTATTGCATTTCTCACATTGTCCTCCTTTTTTCTATTGAAAATCGTTTTCAGTAATAGGTTAAAAAAATATTTACTTCTTCATGCTGCACCTCCTGCATGTGCCGAATATTTGCAGCTTATGCCTTGTGGGTTTAAACCCATGCTCTTTGGCGAGGCTCTCCTGCAATTTTTCGATCCGTGGTTTTATGACTTCTATAAATTTGCCGCATTTTGTGCACACAAGGTGGTCGTGGTGCCCGTGACCATATTTGTGCTCGAATCTCATAATGCCGTCCCCAAAATCGACCTCGGATAATAGGCCGCATTTCGAGAAAAGCTTAATCGCCCGATATACGGTTGTGTATCCGATATCGCTGTCACGTTTTTTTACGAGTTTGTGCAATTCATCCGCGGAAAGGTGTTTTTCGGTAGAAAGAAAAATATTCAGTATTTTCTCTCTCTGGGGAGTGTGCCTTAAATCTTTCGATTTTATGTACCTCTCCAGTATTTCGGATTCTTTATGCATGGCGGCCATCCATTATCTATTGAAAATGATTTTCAATATTACCTCAAAAAAATATCCGTGTCAAGTGTTTTTATTTGTTACTTATGAATATGCGCTTAAGCGATTCGGCGAGGCGGCCCTTTTCTATTTCTCTGGCTATTACGTTCCTGAGCAATAAAGGGCTTGCTATTATAAATGATCCTATATCACGCAAAGTCAAAAGCCTTATTGCGATGAGCTTCCACGATATCTTGATAAGCCTGGCGGGCGTATAGAAAGTAAACTTCATCCTTTTGCCTATCCTTTTGAGCGCGGGGTGGCTGTATGCGTCGGAATATACTTCACCCCTATCGGTTACGTGATAGCCGGGCGTCCCTTTCGCAAGGTCATTAAGCGGAGAATACTTGTCGATCCTTAACTTACTGCACGCGATGGAATCAACCCCTATTTCTTTGGCAAGCTTCGGTATATTCATCATTTCTTCTTCTGTCTCGGTTATGTTGCCGTAAATGAAATACCCGTGATAGTACATAGGAAATTTTCTTAAGCGCTCAAAGGACTTTCGCACGTCGTCCGAGGTGAACCCCTTGTTAAGCTGGAGAAGTATGCGGTCGTTGGGAGACTCTATGCCCATTAAGAGTATTTTAAAGCCTGCTTTTACCATTTTCTTAAGAAGTTCGGGGTGTTTGGATATCTCGATCCGGGTCTGGGCTATAAAGCGCTTTTTTATTTTGCGTTCTATTATCAGGTCGCATATTTTTTCGGCTCTTTTTGCATTTACAAAAAAATTGTCATCCGCAAAAAGTATCCCATCCGCGGTTATTCCCTCTATCTCGCGGATGATGGATTCTATGGTGCGCGGCGCATAGTTTCTCTTCTGACCGAGGGGGTTCAGGTTGAACGTACAGAATTTGCAGGTGTAGGGACAGCCCCTTGCGCCCAGGACGTAATCAAAGGTCATGCTCATCGTTTTTACCCCATTCAACCGCATGGTGTACTTATTGCGCCTCAGGCTGCGGTCCGGATTGGAAAGGGTGTTTACATCGGGCAAGGGCCTCGCCTCATTGTGGATTACTTTCCCGTCTTTCCTGTATGAGATGCCTAAAATGTTTTCCGGGGGAACGCCTTTCATTATCTCTTTTATGGTTTCTTCGCCTTCCCCACGCGCTATAATATTGATTTTCGGACACGTTTTGAAGAGCTCTTCGATCATCTCGGTCGCCTTATACCCTCCTACAACAAGCGGTATATTATCCGGGAAATGATTCAGCATGTCGCAAATTTTTTGAAACTGCCTGTCCCAGCTGATGCTTATACATATAATATCCACATTTTCTTTTTTTATAAAATCCAGCAGGTTGTCGATGTTGCAAAGGGACCTCTCGTACCGTAAGTCAAGCATGGTTAGCCGGTCTACGAGGTCTTTCGCGCTCGTAGCTACGTATTCGAGGCCGGTTGGCGGAAAAAGCCCCATGATACTTCTTGAGTGGGTCTCAACGTAAGGATTTATAAATAAAGCGTGTTTATATTTCACTTTTATAAGGTGTTATTGAACGGTTACAACTTTTACTTTGAAATTTAAGGTTTTCCCGGCAAGGGGATGGTTAAAATCTATGATCACACTATCCTCTTTGACCTCTGTGATCTTAACCGGCATAATTCCGCCCTGCGGGGTTTTAACCTGCAAGAGCATGCCGGCTTTCGGTTCGGCACCGGGTGGCAACTGTGTTTTTGCGATTTCCCTAAACGCGTCGGGGTTTACCTCGCCATAGCCTTCTTCCGGCCTTACCCTGACAGACCTCTCGTCCCCTGCGCGTAAGCCTTTGAGCCGCTTTGAAAGGCCCGGGACAATCTGGCCCTGCCCGTGTACATATTTCATGGGCCCCTTTCCTTTCGAACTATCGATAACCTTGCCGTCTACGGTAAGCGTATAATCAAATGACACTGCTTTCCCCTTCTGTATCGTCATAGCATTTCCCTCTTTTTCCGCAAAACATGCTACTGATATAACAACCAGAACCGGCAGTGTGATCGCAAGCCAACGCTTCATGGAAATCTCCTACTTACACAACCCTGAATAAAGCCATATAGCAAAAACTCGTTCATTATAGCCCATACGCTATGGATTGTCAACATTACCTGCGATTAAGTCCCGCAATAAACGCTTTTATGGCTTTCTCTATGGCGGCAAAATCGCGGGACACCAGGGCTTCCTTTTTAAATACACTTCCGCCAAAAGTGACGCCCGAGGCACCGCATGAAAAAAACGACTTTATATTCTCCGGGGTAACGCCACCGCAGGCAAGAAGCTCTACATCCCCAAACGGCCCCTTTATTTCCTTAAAGTAAGACGGCCCAAAGCACTTGGCCGGAAATACCTTCACCATCGTAGCTCCGGCATGCCAGGCGTTGTATATCTCCTGCGGGGTAAGCGCTCCGGGGAATACGGGAATCCTGTTTTTCACACAACGCTCTACTACATCGCGCACTAACGTGGGCATAACTATGAAGGTAGCACCTGCATCGACCGCCTTCTCCAAATCACCTGTTGTGAGGACGGTTCCTGCACCGATCGTAAGGTGCGTTCCGGATGCGCTTTTCAGCCGCTTGATCAATTCCGCAGCGCCCGGGGTATTCATCGTGATCTCAACGGTCTTAAGCCCCGAGGAAACTATAGTTTCAGTAAGAGGCTCTATTATATCCGCTGCCACCCCACGCAGTATCCCTATCACCGGAAGCTCTTTGAATTTTTTGATGTCCACTTCTTAATCCAGCCCTGTACTCATCAAGCTTTCGTAAAATCCCCTGTAATTTTCCTTTTTATCGCTTTTACGCAATGCCATAGCTGCCTTCGGATGCTCATTCATCATACCTGATATGGCGTAAGGAATGATATAGCCCCATTCGATCTTCTTCCTTAAGGGAACAAGCTCGTGGGATATGAGATCCAATATGGGACGTATGTCAAACTTGGGGTTTTTTAAAAAACCGATTAAAAGCTCAAGCGGACAATTCCCTGCCGCGCGGCCAATTCCGTAAACCGTGC
The DNA here is from genome assembly GCA_024542975.1 of Candidatus Omnitrophota bacterium. Lineage (GTDB taxonomy): Bacteria > Omnitrophota > Gorgyraeia > JABMRN01 > RBG-13-46-9 > JAMXCZ01. Next base: position 31,784 of record JAMXCZ010000004.1, read on the forward strand.
CATCCAGGTAATTTGCGTCATGAATAATAGCCTCGATCGTGTTGCCAAAGGCGAGCTGCTGGTGGTTATGCCCGTGAAATCCTATCTCCCTCGATTTTATTATCTTTTTGAAGCGCTTTACGAGTCCCTCTACTGTTTCCTGGTAGAGCGCGCCAAAACTGTCCACGATATAAATAACATTGGCTTTGCTTTCACGCTCAAGCTGATCAAGCGCTTCATCGAGCTCCACTCCCTGATCCCGGGAAATAGCCATAATATTGACAGTCGTCTCATAGCCTTTATCGGCAAAGTGGTTCAGCATAAATATGGCTTTGTCGACGTCCTTGACGTACGAAGCAACCCGTATCATATCCACCGGGCTTTCGGAGCACGGCTTTATGTCTTCCAATTTTACCCGCCCCACGTCAACCATAACCGATATTTTCGTATGCGATTCTATCCCCTCGGTCACTTTTCGTATCTCATCATCGTCGCAGAACTTCCAGGCGCCGTATTCCTTCGGTGAAAAAAGTTCCTTGGAATTTTTGTAGCCCATTTCGATATAATCTACGCCTGCCCGCGAGACCGCCTTATACACTTCCCGCACGAACCGGCGATCAAAATCGTGGTTATTTATAAGCCCCCCGTCGCGAATCGTGCAATCCAAAACCTTGATCTTTTCCCTGAACATATTCCCTCCTCATGAAACGAATATTATACCCCTTTTTGCATTTGGGGGGGGTTAGGTTGCCACGCTTTCTAATTCAACTCGCGCGGCATTTTTTAGCTTAAGAAAATCACTCGTTTTCAGGTTCTCCGTATCGATCGGCGGAAGCACTGTTATGCTGCCGAACACTTTTGTTTTAAAAATCCAGCTCCCTTTGGGGACAGCTTCCCTGATGCCTTTTATGCGCACAGGAAGAATCGGTTTTTTTTCCTTTATGGCAAGCTTAAAAGCGCCGTTTTGAAATTCCCCCATCTCGTCTGAATCGCTTCGCGTCCCTTCCGGAAAAAACAATACCGACATGCCGCTTCGTAGCCACTTTGCTGCCTCCTGATACGTTTTTTTAATGCTCCCGAATTGCCCCCTTGAAAGTTTGATATGTTTGATGAGGGAGAGATTCCAGCCGATAAACGGCACCTTAAAAAGGCTTTCTTTGGCTACCCATTTGAATTGTATGTGGGTCTTGTACATCAATAATATGTCCCCCAGGCTCTGATGGTTGGCAACTATCACATATGCCTTGCGGTTATCGATATTTTCCAATCCGTGTACGCGGAGCTTCCAATATGGATTTAAGTTGCATATGGTATTGGCCCACCAGAAACACGCTACGTGGCCGGCCTTTCTCTTTTTATCAAAAGGGAAAAGTATTATTGTCAAAAACAGGACGATGAAAAAAAGAATTACAGTCACTATTGTGCACGTCGTCCAGATTATTATGGATAGCGCAATTCTCACCTTGGATTGATTCCTTTCTCTATTCGCCGTATTCTCAAAGGTCATAATATAACATACCCGCATATATTGCACAAGGTTTTTCGGGTGGCGTGTTTTAAGGCTATTTTGCAAAAATACCTTGACATTTTCGGAGAATGTGCTATTCTTATCGTAGATATGAAGGTTACTTTAGGATTTGATTGGTGTTTTGTGGACATTGTGAATAGTTGAATTAACTGCATGTTGACCTTTCCGAAAAACTGCATACCATTCATAAATCTCACAAATAATCTATCTGTGGTTTACTTGTAACCCCTTTAAGTAAATAGTAAACGGGAACCTGGTATGGCAAAAATAGAAATATACAACGAACGGGATTTTGAAAAGTCGTTAAAACGCTTCAAAATGCGCTGCGTGAAGGAAGGTATTTTCAAAGAGTGCCGTGAAAGGCGTCATTTTGTCAAACCATCACAAAAAAGGAGGGAAAAAGGAAAAAAAAAGAGATAAGTAGTAGTTTGTTGTTTTTTAAAGAAATGCTTTCGCCAACGGCGGAAGTCCAAAAAGGAGAGTAGGATAATGGAACAAGTAAGTAAATTGTATGTAGGCAACCTGGATTATAACACAACAGAAGATGAGGTCCGAAGTCATTTTGAACAAAAAGGGATACAGTCTAAGTCGGTAACCCTTATAAAGGACAAATATACGGGAAGAGCTAAGGGCTTTGGTTTTGTTGAAGTTGAATCCGAAGAAGTAATCCAAAAAGCGATCGAGGCATTAGACGGCCAAGAGCTTAATGGAAGAAAGCTTACGGTAAACAAGGCTAAGCCACCGAAAGACCGGTCAAGCGGCGGCGGATTCGGAGGAGGATCAAGACACTCAAGGTTCTAAGTCCTTACCGTTTCGAGTAAAAAAAGGCGGGCATTTTGCCCGCCTTTTTTTATGCCTAGGTGTTTTGTGCCTTTTGCATGAATTGGGCGATTTGGATGCGGCAGTTATTGGTTTTGCAGGGGAAAAATTGGAGAGTAAGCCTTCTTAAGATTATATCATCTGCGGTGAGGGCCATTTCCCTACCTACAGAATAGGCGATCTGGGCGCGGATAGCAGGCGAGCAATCACAGATTCTTTCGGCAAGTGACTTATCTTTTTCAACAAACGCAAGTACATCCTCATAACGCGCCCCATATTTACCCATGAGAAAGGTAATCGTATTCGGATCTACGTTGTATTTTCTCGCTGCGTGATCACGATTTACGGAAATTTTCCCGCCGCCATAAAGGCGAAAAGGTTTTTTGACGCCTCTGTTAAATACTTTACGCAGGGTGTCTTCCGCAATTTTCCTATATGTAGTATATTTACCACCCGTTACAAACACAAGGCCTGACTTAGTTTCGACGAGCGCATGGCTGCGGGTAACTTTCGAAGGGCTCCCCTTTCTTCGGATAAGGGGCCTCAACCCGGCGAAGCTTGTGATAATATTTTTCCCGGAAAAATCTCTGTCCGGGAAAACGCGTTTTGTGCTTTCCGATAAATATCGAATATCCCCGGGAGAAGTTTCGACCCGGTCCGGGTTTTTGGCAAAACTCGTATCTGTAGTGCCTATCAAAGAATGTCCCATCCAGGGAATAACAAAAAAAATGCGGCCATCCCGATCAGATGGCAGTAAGAGGGCGTGATCGGAAAATTTTCCTTTATAGACAATATGCGCTCCTTTTGTCGTGCGGATTATTTTCCTGGCGCGGTAGCTATCTTTTTTTAACAAATGGTTGGCCCAGGGGCCTACTGCGCAAACTATTTTCTTCGCGCGAACCTTAAAAACAGCCCCGCCTAAAACATCCCTCGCTAAAACGCCGGTAGCTTTTCCTCCCTCTTTCAAAAAAGAAACCACCTCAACATAATTAGCAATATCAGCCCCTTTTTCCACGGCCGATAATACATTTTCGAGGCAGAGCCGCGCATCATCCATCTGGGCGTCATAATAAAGCACGCCTCCCAGAAGCCCCTCGCGCCGGATCCCGGGAACAAGCTCTGATATGTTAACCGCGCTTAAACGGCGGTGTTTTCCGACCGAGCGCTTTCCGGCAAGGCCCTCATACAGAAAAACGCCCAATTTCATCATCCAGAGAGGGCGCTTATCCCCTTTATAGACCGGGATAATAAATGAAAGCGGGCGAACCAGATGCGGGGCAGCCTTCAGTTGGATGGCCCGTTCTTTCAGGCTTTCTTTCACGAGGCCAAAATCAAAATTTTCGAGATAGCGGATGCCTCCGTGGATCAATTTAGTGGATTTGCCGGAAGTCGCGCTTGCAAAATCTCCTTTCTCAAGAAGGGCAGCTTTCAAACCGTGATCCCCGGCCAAATGGGCAAGACCTGCGCCATTGATACCGCCGCCTACAACGAGAAGGTCATATTCCTTTTTGATAAATTTGTCGAAATTTCGTTCCATTTACAAAGTTCTTCTTACAGCATCCTGCCAGCCGCTATACAGCTTCTCTCTTACATCGGCGGCCATGCCGGGTTTAAAAATCCGGCCCGGTTTGTGCATTTTCTTAAGATCCTTCTCTTTCCATAGGCCGATTGTGATACCGGCCAAATGCGTAACTCCCTGCACCGTTGACTCAATGGTTTTCGGCCGAAGCACCTTTAAGCCCAGAATATCCGCTTGAAATTGCATAAGAAAATTATTCCGGCAGGCACCGCCGTCAACGCGCAGTTCTTTCACCTTTTTCCCGAAAGCCCTTTGCATAATATCAAAAACATCCCGCGTCTGGTAAGCAATGGATTCGAGAGCCGCGCGAATAATGTGTTTCCTGGCGCTACCACGAGTGAGCCCGCAGATCAGGCCGCGGGCTTCACTGGCCCAATGCGGAGCCCCCAGGCCGGTAAAAGCAGGGACAAAATAAACGCCGCCGCTATCTTTGACCCCACGGATTAATTTTTCGGTATCCCGGGCCTTTTTGATTACCCCAAGCCCATCCCTGAGCCATTGGAGAGCAGCGCCTGTAATAAAAATAGCGCCTTCCAACGCATAAATGGGCCGTCCCTTAACATCGCAACTAATTGTCGTAAGGAGCCCTCTTTTTGAGTAGATCAGCTTCTTGCCGGTATTAAAAACAAGGAAGTTGCCCGTTCCATAGGTATTTTTGATCTCGCCCGGCCCATAACAACCGTGCCCGTAAAGGGCGGCCTGCTGGTCGCCCATTACAGCCGCTATCGGAATCCCCCCGGGGAGACCCGGGATTAGCCCGGATCTTGTTTCACCGAAAATAGAACCGGAATTTTGCACTTTCGGCAGAAGTGATCCGGGAATGTTTAAAATCTTTAGAAGTTCCGGGTCCCAGGTTTTGTTCCGGATATTAAAGAGAAGTGTTCGGGACGCATTCGTCATGTCAGTCACATGCGAGCGGCCGCCGGTCAATTTCCATATGAGCCAGCTATCAATAGTTCCGAAACATATTTTCCCCGCCCCGGTTTTTGCCCGGAGCGAGGATATGTTATCCAGGAGCCACTTCACTTTGGTTCCCGAAAAATAAGGGTCTAAAATAAGGCCTGTTTTTTGGCGAAAGGTGCTTTCTAGTTTCTTTGCTTTTAGTTTTTTGCAAATATCCGCTGTCCTGCGGCATTGCCAGACAATAGCGCGCGCGGCAGGTTTTGAGGAGCCCCTTTCCCAGAGAACCGTAGTTTCCCGTTGGTTGGTAATACCGATCCCAATGATATTTTTCCCGGATATTCCCGCCTTTTGGATCGCTTCTTTGATAGCGGCTGCGCAAGAGCGCCAGATTTCATCGGCGTCATGCTCAACCCATCCGGGCTTCGGAAAATACTGTTTAAATTCCCTGTAGGCGAGGGAAGCAACTTTTCCTTTTTGATCAAAGAGAAATGCGCGCGAACCCGTCGTCCCTTGATCTATGGATAAAATGTATTTCTTCATATAACATGCCTTTTGTTTTTCCACCGTTTATGCGTCCACATCCACTGCTCCGGATAGGCGCGAATCTTTTCTTCCAGAAGGTGGTTAAGTTTTTTTGTTGCGTTTTCCACCCAATTCTTATCGCTTTTGTCGGGAAGTATTTCCGGCTCTATATGCATTTCGTATTCTCCGCTTGATACCCTGACGAAATACGCGGGAATAAGAGCGCAATTTGTCCTTTTTGCGAATTCCGCCGGTATGGCGGTAGTCGAGGTCGGGCGCCCAAAAAAATCAATCCATAACCCGTAGTTACCTGCCCATTGATCAATTGCAATACCTACGCCGTAATTTTTTTTGAGCCTTGAAAAAATCGCTTTGGGGCCTGTGTCCTTATCGATATAGTAAAGGCCCATCATTCTTCTCAGCGACTTTATCCACTCGTAAAAGTAAGGGTTTTTTATGGGCCGGCCCAGGATGGCGGTGTGATATTTTTTTTGATATGAAATAAGGCCCATATACTCCCAGGGGCCCAGGTGGCACATGGCAAGAATAAAACCCTTGCCCCGGGCAAAAGCGTGATCCATGTGCTCAGCACCTTGAAACCGAATATGTTTCTCCGATATTTTAATAAACTTCGGTAATCTAAAAAATTCCATGAAAGAAGTTGTCAAATTGCGGAAGGATTCCAGGGCGATGCGTATTTTTTCCCGATTTGATTTGGTGCTTCCGAAGGCAATGTTGAGATTCCCAATAGCGGTTTTTCTTCTGCCCGCGAGCGCCAGGAACAAAATATCCCCGACCCTTCTCGCTATCCAGGTGGCGATAGTTATGGGAAAAAAATTGATAAACGCCATTATAGCGCGCACAAATATATATTCGATAAAATTCCACTTTATATTTTTCATTTCCTTCTACCCGCCAACTGCCCGCAGGCAGCGAGAACGTCTTTCCCTTTTGATTCGCGTAATGTTGCCTTTACTTTTTTCCCGATAAGGCGCTGTTTAAACATATTTACCTTTTTGCGCTCGGGAGGCCAAAGGCTTGAACCGGAAATCGCGCTGCACAATATTAAATTTACCTTCGCTCTAAGCCGCCTTGCTATTGAGATAAGCCCATCCGCGTCTTGCGCAGAATCGTTCACTCCTTTCATTAAAACATACTCGAGCGTAATCATCCTGCCTGTTTTTTCTATGTAGCCCTCGCACGCTTTAATAAGCGCCTCCAGGGGGTACTTTCTGTTAACCGGCATAAGCGCGGATCTTTTTCTATCGCCTGTGGCGTGAAGCGACAGCGACAGGTTGACCTGGAGCCCCAGATTCTTAAGTTTTTCTATCCCGGGAATGATTCCGCATGTCGAAATGGTAATTCTTCTTGAACCTATGCCCATTCCCTTCGGATCATTCATTATTGCAATCGCTTTTGCTACATTTTCATAGTTGTCCAGCGGTTCGCCCATACCCATAAATACATAGTTTGTTACCTTATGTTTGAGTTCGCGCTCGAGGTAAAGAATTTGACCGGTAATTTCTGACGGCGTGAGGTCTCTGTCAAAGCCTCCGCGCCCGCTTGAGCAAAATGCGCAGGCAAATTTACAACCAACCTGGGTAGAAAGGCACACGGTATTTCTATGTTTTGCATGTATAAGGACCGTCTCTATGAAGCGGTTGTCGGTAAGTTCAAATACAAATTTTTCCGTCCCGTCAATTGACTTAAGATGCTTATATAGTTTAAGCTTCCCGATGTAATAGCTACGGCCGAGGGCGGTTTTAAGCGTTTGCGGAATATTGCCCATCTCATCAAAGCTATGCACGCCAACTCGATAAAGCCAGGAGAATATCTGCCCGGCCCTGTAAGGCGGTTCATTGATTTCGATCAATGCCTCTTTGAGCGCGTTTAAAGTAAGGTTTTTAATGTCTTTCTTGCGCATATTTTCTGTTAATGAGAATGGCGGAGAAGGTGATTGGGTATAATGTAAAATATTTTTCTTTTAAAAAGCGGCCTGGCCTCTTTTACCTTTTACGCTACCGGACATTTTTTGTCAGAATAGGCACATATAACACAACAGATATTTTTGGGCGTAGAAATAGTTTTCTTACATTCTTCGCATTTATAAAGCAGGAGGCAACTTTTATCTGGTATCTCTATCTTTTGAATATGCTTACATTCCGGGCATTTAATATTAGCTCTCGTCATAATTGATGTATGCTATAAGTCACCATTTTTTCTCCCAAAGCTGATACACAATAATCTTTTCTAAACTTCCGCTATTCATACCCCGATGGCCTTTGTGATTTTTGTTAAAAACACCATCCATTAAGACATATTTTCCGTTGAGTTCCTGAAGCTGCTGCCGTTTAGAACCAAGTGTCTTGTAATCGGGCTCGATCCAGAGAGAATTCTTATATATCCTGTGCTCGTAATGCTCTTTTGTAAGCCAAATTCCGTTCCCTTCAAACTCGATTCTCGCAACGCCAATAACACGCACCCGTTTTCCATGGTACTTCTCTGGATTAGCAATGAGCTGGATCAAAGATACTTTTAGTCCTTTTTGCCCTGCTGAGCCAAACGCAGCGCAAAGGCCAAGAACGAGAAAAGTTCCACCTATAATCATCATGATATTCCGTTTCACTTGTTACTTATGAATATACGCCTCAAGGAATCGCCAAGGCGTTTCTTTTGTATCTCTTTTACAAGGAGAACCTTTAGTAAGAATGGGGCAGCGATAATAAATGATATTATTTCGCGAAAAGTAAAAAGTCCTATAGTAAGAAATTTCCACGATATTTTTAATATCTTAAAAGGTGTATAGAAAGAAAATTTTATTCTTTTGCCTATCTTTTTGAGCGCCGGATGGCTGTACATATCGGAGTAACCCTCGCCTCTATCGGTAACATGGTATCCCGGTGTTCTCTTGGCAAGTTCTTTAAGCGGCGAATATTTATCTACTCTCAGCTTACTACAGGCTATAGAATCAACTCCTATTTCTTTCGCAAATTTTGGTATACACATCATCTCTTCTTCAACTTCGCCTATATTGCCGTAAATAAAGGACCCGTGGGTAAACATAGGGTATTTCCTTAACATCGAGAAAGCCTTTCTTACGGTATTTGAGTCAAATCCTTTATTAAGCTGCGTCAAGATATGATCATGAGGAGACTCCAGGCCTAACAGCAGTACCTTAAATCCGGCTTTTATCATTTTATCCAGTAATGAAGGATGGTTGGCTATCTCAATACGAGCCTGGACTATAAAACGCTTCCTTATCTTTCGTTCTATGATCAGATCACATATTTTCTCGGCCCTTTTTGGTTCCACGGCAAAGTTGTCGTCAAAAAAAACCACGGTATCCGCTTTAATGCTTTCGAGTTCTTCGATAACGGAATTAATGCTACGCGCCGAATATGTTCGCTTTTGGCCTAGCGGATTGATATTGAATGTGCAGAATTTACAATTGTGGGGGCAGCCTCTTGCGGTCAAAATATAGTCATATGTCGCGCTTGTTACATTAACGTCTCCCATCTTTATTCTATACCGGTAGCGTCTTAAATCTCGGTCCGGAATGGCTACGGTATTTACATCGGGCAGGGGCCTGTTTGCATTGTGAATGACTTTATCATTTTTCCTGTAAGAGATGCCCAGGATATTCTCGAGCGGCGCATCTTTTAATATCTCCTTTATCGTTTCTTCAGCTTCTCCCCTTGCTATGATCTGTGTATTCGGGCAGATACTGAAGAGTTCCTGAACGCGCTCTGTTGCTTTATAACCTCCTATTACAAGCGGTATATTGTCCGGAAGTAAATTCAGCCTAACGCATACATCCTCAAACTGGCGATCCCATCTGATGCTGGCGCATACAATATCTATTTTTTCCTTGCGAATAAAATCAGCCAACTTATTCGGATCGCTTAGATCTTTTTCATATCTCAGATCGAGCAGGGTTAGCTTTTCTACGAAATCTTTGGCGCTTGTAGCCACATATTCGAGGCCCGTAGGCGGAAAAACCCCCATAATGCTTGTAGAAGCGCTCTCCAGGTAGGGATTAAGGAATAAAGCGTGTTTATATTTCATTTGTATTAAATTATTTCCATCCGATAACACCCAATCCTGCACCTTTTCTTATGCTTACATCCGAAGCATCAAAGGCATTGTCTTCAAATTCCTCCTTTAGCTCACTCCACAATCTCCTCATGTCATCACATTGCCTAATATCATCTAATACCAGATAACGGGGATTCAGCTTACCGGCATAAATATTTATGTTATTTCTCGTATGCTCATACTCATGCAGTGAGTCGATATAAATTAGGTCCGCCTCACCATCAAAAGACTTTACTGCTTTTTCTACAACCTCATTACTTAACGAATCACCCTGTATCCTTTTAATATGGGGATATTTACTAAAACCATCTTCATTTTTACGCGTAATGTCCACCGTTACTATTCGGCTTTTAGCGATGCCGTCCTCATCTACGCCCTTACTGATCGCCATAATAGAGCCACCGCAATTCGTCCCTATCTCAAGAATTTGAGAAAGCCTCTGTATTCTCACAAGCCCTGCAAGAAAAAAATAATAGTTGGTCGGACGCTTAAGAAAAGAGCACGGCCCGGTTGTCTCGCCATAATAACAATCCGAAAGATCTATATTGACCCCAATACTCATGGCATCTTCGCAGATTGTCTTTAAATATCCCATCCTTAATTGATATAAGCCTTTATGATTTTTTGTTCGGCTAAAGGCTTGTCTTGCGAGTTCGCGGGTTGATTTTCTATTTTTTGGATATTTTCATATCCTGCAGAAACTACTCCGAAAATAGTATGCCTTCCGTTCAGCCACGGCGTTGGGGCAGTCGTGATAAAAAACTGGCTTCCGTTTGTGGCGGGCCCGGAATTGGCCATTGCAAGGATTCCGGCCTTATCGAACTTAATGTTTTTATCAAATTCGTCTTCAAAAGGGCGCCCCCAGATAGAGTTTCCGCCCCGTCCCGTCCCTGTAGGGTCTCCCCCCTGAACCATGAATTTTTTTATCACACGGTGAAAAATTATGCCGTCGTAATACCCTTTTTTAACTAATTCTACAAAATTTTCGCACGCCTTTGGTGCAACTTCAGGAAAAAGTTTTACCCCAACGACTCCTTGAGTAGTTTCCAAAATAACATCGGCGTCTTTCATGGATTCATTCTCCCCGTATGTACTTAACGACATGGATACACAATATAATAGTAACAAAAATATCTTTTTCATCTTTAGCCGTCTCCTCCTATTATCAAGAATGGCGGAGAGGCGGGGAGTTTTGTAAACACAATTTCCTAACTCTCCGTCGGATAATAGGTTATAACATAACTTGTTTTATGTCAAGGAATTAAGTAGCGCGGATGGTTACATTTGGTTGCATTTGTATGCAGGTATCACTAACTTGAATGGGCATCATTTAGGCATCGGGATAACGTTAGGGGGGCATTCCTCCAAAGATTTCCTGGGATATATTTTTGTCTATTAAAAATACCTCTTTATCAATCCTTCTAACGCCCGGGCATGCCTTCCTTCATCTCTGCTTGACTCATTAAAAAAATCATGGGCCGGATCGATCCCTTTTTCTTTCGATTTTGTGGCCGCTGATTTCTTGCCCTTATTAGCCATCGTTTCACCGGCAAGCATCTTCTGCAGGTTCTCTTTTGTATTTTCAGATATCAATCCGTTTAATTCAGCGAATTGCGCGGCATGGTTTGCTTCCTCCCAGGCGATCTTCTCAAGGGATATAGCCACTTCCGGATACCCCTGTCTTTCGGCTTGTCTGGCCATTGCCAGATATAATCCAACCTCGGAACATTCCCCCTGAAAATTCTGTTGGACTTCTTTCTCCACTTCACTTGCTTTAGTTACACCAATTTTGTTCTCATTGACCAACTCTGCCATTTCATCCTCCTTCTTAACTTTGTAGACCATTTAGACGCTTCTTCAGTACCTCTATTTCTTCTTCCACTCCTTCTATCTGTATCCATAGGTCCGCAGAATCCCTATGATGTCTTCCACCGCATCTATCCTCCTTGGGTGTATGGGTTTTCTTTCCCAGCGCTTCTAATTCTTTTTGTTTGCTCTCTAACTCAGCTTTTACACTCTCTGCATTTTCCATAAAAATTTATCCTGTGGTAGTTAATTTCAAAACCGGAATTATCGCTCATTTTTTTATTTAGCTCTTTCAATACAGGTTTATCAACATCAAAAACTCTTTTACAGTCCAGGCAATAATAATGATAGTGTATGTCGGTATTTCCGTCATAGCGGCAGCTATATTTTCCATTGGTCAGCTCGGTGATCTGCTTCTCTTCTTTCAATGTATTTAAATTACGATATACCGTTCCAAAGCTGATGGTCGACATACGCTTTCGCCCCATTCTAAAAATAAAATCCGCCGTAGGATGAGTTTTGACTTTTTTCAACTCTTCCAAAATAATTCTTTTTTGCTTTGTATCTCTTTTAGAAGGATAGTTTTTCATATTATTAGTAATGGTTATCATTACTAATAATATGCTAATACTGACTTTTTGTCAAGGGAATTATTTCCAGGCAGGCATAAGGAACTCTAACCTGGTTAATCTAACCAGGTTAGAAAAGAATGGCGGAGAAGCAGGGATTCACCCCCGTTCCTATTCAAAAGGGCTGTTTTAACACCACTTTTAACACCAGTTTGAATCATTTATTCAAATTGCTCTTTTACTCTAGGAATAAACAACACAAGTAATGGAACTGCATAATAAAGTACTTCTCTTATAACAGATTTCACCCCGAAAAACCAAGTAATAACACTTATTATAAGGCATACGGTCGACCAACTAATCAATAATATCCGCAGCCAATTACGTCTAAAGATACCAGTACCAATTAAGAGAGTCGCTTGTAAATACGTAATAGCTAATATGCTTATAGGTGAATACTTAGCGTAAATAGTTATATTCTCAAAAATTATATAAGCTCCTACAATAATAAAGTATAAACTGCTTGTTATTTTTACAATTGCTTTTTCGTCCATTATTTACCTCCAAACCCAACTTTTTTCAATTGAGCGAAAGTCCTCCGACCAAAGAAAATTATTACTAATTAATGTGCTGGTCATTGCGTATATTGCTTTATGAGAAGATTCACCATTTGGTATAAAATGCATCCTCCATACCCTTTGTCCATCTCCTTGATTATAAGACTCTATGGCTCTAGCTCCTCTTAATCCCGCAAAACTCGCTGGACCTTTTTGTACCAATATATAGTTAGAAAATTTTCCTTTGTTGGAATTTAAAATCTGGGTTAACAAACCAGCTGCTATAGGATTTAGAGAAGAAAAAGAAGGGTCCCCTTTTGTATTTGTAACTCCTTGTTTTAGGCTAAGCTTTGACACTGCAAATTTGGCATTTTTAGTATCTTTCTCGATTAAAATCAAAGTTAAGTGAGGACCGAATTTCCTATTACTAACTTGTCTTCTCCATTCATCAGGAAATTTAAAAAAAATACCGAGTTTGGAATTATTGTATTCTGTTGCAGTAAGGCCGCACCCATTCATATAAATCATTAAGAATAATGTTGCTAATATCCCAGCTATTCTGAAGTTTTTAAAATCGAATTTCTGCTTCATAAATCCTCCCTCCTATTTTTTTGTTAGTATAAAAGGAACTCTAACCTGGTTAGATTAACCAGGTTAGAAAAGTATTTTAAGTTGAATATTTTTCAACGTATTTATCTAATAAAAGTCGTATCATCTTTTGGTATTTTGTATGATACTTCTTCGCCTGTTGTTTGAAGAAATTAATACTCGACTCATTTAACCTAAGCGTCACCTTCAATGATTGCTCGGGCGCAACAAGCTTATCTGGCGATGGCAGAAAATCGTTGATCTTCGCTAATTCTCCTATAGGCATATTTCTATCGATTCTATGCTTCTTCATAATATTTTTTCCCCTTTCTCCAATATCCTGCTCCAAATATCCTAACTTTACCGTTTCTATACGTAAATCTTACCGTTATTACTTTTTTCCCAACTTTTCCTATGCAAAAATATCTTTCTTCCTTGCCGCTATGCCTAGAATCAATAAACACCTTTCTTTTATGGTCTCTGAATACTTGTGCCGCTGTTGCAAAATTTAATTTATGCTTACGTATATTAATGTGTTCCTTGCGCTCATCCCAAACAAAACTACCCTGGATAACATCCATACGCAAAGTATACCTTATATATGGCTATTTGTCAATATAAATGTATGTATAAATATATGGCGGAGAAGCAGGGATTCGAACCCTGGGTAGCCGTAAGGCTACTCCTGCTCTCCAAGCAGGTGCACTAGGCCACTATGCGACTTCTCCAAAGGTTTAAGGTCCTTCAGCAATGGGCAATCCTCCTACTCGTTGGATTGCCTGCATTGCCTCAGGATCAAATTCGCTTCGCGAATTTGGCGGAGGGAACAGGATTCGAACCTGTGGTACTCTTTTGGAGTACAGACGCTTTCGAGGCGTCGGGTTTAAACCGCTCACCCATCCCTCCGATACATATCAAATCTATTTATGCGGCTCGATTATTACTTTTATTGATTTTTTGGCTTCTGCTACAAGTTGAAAGCCCTGCGAAGCGTCTTTTAGTTTTAGTCTGTGTGTAATCAGCTTCTTGACCGGCACGCGGCCTGCGCGAATAAGTTCTATTGCCTCCCGGGCATCAGAGGGACTGTTGGCGTATGATGTCGTAAATGTTACTTCATTTCGCCAAAATTTGTCGACCTGAACCGGAAGTTCTACGCCGGGTTTCGTAGAAGCGAAAAATTGGACCGTTCCTCCGCGATCTACGCATTGGAGCGCCTGAACGAAAGCGGGGAGTGACCCGGTGCACACTATGACAACATCCGCGAGCTTGTCGTCGTTTGCTTCGCGGAGGTAAGAGGCAACGTCTTCGCGCGCATTTATCGCCGCATCTGCCCCGAATTTGCGCGCTACTCCGAGACGGTGTTCGTCGGTGTCCGTCGTAATTACGCGTCCGGCCCCCATGGCGCGCGCAAGCATAAGATGTAGAAGCCCAGAAATCCCGCTCCCCAGTATGAGCACGCTCTTGCCCGGCTCTACGCGCGCTATCCGCTGTCCGCGTATAACGCATGCCAGGGGCTCGACGAACGTGCCTTCCTCGTAGGAAACCCCATCGGGTAGCACAAATACACCCCGATCTACGTTGATTTTGGGCACCCATATATATTCCGCAAATCCCCCGGGGAAATAATTCGTCGTATGCAAAGTCTCGCAGGCCGTGTGATGGCCTGCTAAGCAATAATGGCAGGTATTGCAGGGCACGTGGTGTGAGACAAAAACACGCTCGCCTACTTTGTAGCGCCGCACACCCTCTCCTACCTCAGTAATGTCACCCGTTATCTCGTGCCCAAGGACCCGCGGGGCTTTTTTAACACGATACCATTCGAGGGCATCGGTCCCGCAAATACCACTTGCCACCACTTTTACCACCAGCTCACCCGGCCCGGCCTTTGGTGTAGGCATTTCTTCTAAGCGAATGTCGCTGTTGTTGTAATACATTGCTACATGCATAATACTATCGCGTATTCTTCACATGCTTAAATATGTTGTGGGCCTTCTTGACGCTGGTCCTCTCATGAATGAGAGCGTGTAAGGCGCGCGCCATGGCAACAGGGTGCGCATTTTGCCAAACGTTTCGTCCGAGATTCACTCCGATTGCGCCTTTTTTTAGCCCGTCATGGACAAATTTCAGTACTTGAAGCTCTGTATCGCATTTTGGTCCACCCGCTATAACAACAGGCACAGGGCAACCCTCTACTACTTTCTCAAACCCGTCTTTGCACCAGTAGGTCTTTACGACACGCGCGCCAAGTTCCGCCGCAATACGGCACGCCAGCGCCAGGTACCGCGCCTCCATCTTCTCTGTCTCTCTTCCAACGGCGGTAATAGCCATCACGGGTATCCCGTAATTTTCGCATTCGTTTACAAGTTTTGCGAGATTCAAAAGCGTACGTTTCTCATAATCACTCCCCACAAATATGGAAATACCCACAGCGCTCGCATTAAGACGAATAATCTCCTCTATGGAAGTTGTAAGGCCTTCGTTTGCAAGGTCTTTCCCTGCCATACTCGTGCCGCCGGATACCCTCAATATTACAGGTTTCGCCCCTACAGCTTCAACGCAGGAACGCAAAACGCCCCTTGTGACAAAAAGGGCGTCGCAAAACGGAAGAAGCGGCTTTATCGTCTGGCCGGGTTTCTCAAGGCGATGTGTGGGCCCCTGGAAATACCCTTTGTCTATAGGTAGAAAAAAACATCTCCCATCAGGCTGTATGAGCCGGCTTAAACGGTTTTTAATTCCCCAGTCCATTTGCGTACCTCCTTTTAATTTTCGGGCCTTACGATGAGATAGCCCTTATCTATCAGCCAGTGGTGAAACTGATATGTCGTATATTTACAGCTATCTTTGCAAATTGCCCGTATCTTCTCATACTCTTCGGAACCTTGCCCTGCAGCGTCTAACTTAAGCTGCACCGGGCATTTAACGCCCTTACAAAACTCCCTGCGCTTATAGTCTACGTAGCCATCCATGTCAAAAACCTTTCCCTCTCAATGAATATATTTATACCAAAGATTGGCGAGAAAAGCAATTAAAGATACTTATCACTCCACCATTTGAGGACAAAAAGAAACCAAAGTTCGCGGTTATAATCAACGGGGCCGCGTTTATGCAGATTGAAAAGCCTTATCGCGCTATCGGTATTCACGAGGTCTTCTTTGCCTTTGCTTTTCATGCAATCCATGAAAAGTTGCTGCAGCTTTTTATTCTTCTTAAACCACGGCCCTATAGGCACCTCAAAGCCCTTTTTGGAACGCGTATGAAGTTCTTTGGGAAGCAGGTTTTTTGCTGCCTTTAACAGGATATACTTACGCCTGTTTCCCCTTATCTTAAGGCTCCCGGACAGGGAAAACACCTCGCTTACCAGCCTATGGTCAAGAAATGGCACGCGAACCTCAAGCGAGGCGAGCATGCTCATTCTATCAACCTTTACGAGCATATCATCTACAAGGCTGATCTTTGAATCTGCATATGAACTTTTGTTTATCAAATCAGCTTTGGATCCTGTGAAATAGTTGCCTACCGCGTTAAATATCTCTTTTCCGCCCGCACCGTTATTAAGGTCAAAATTGACGACCTTCTTCTTCTCGCATTCGCTAAAATGCGTCATCCAGCTGATATGGCTATGGATATCGCCCCGGCCCATGCCGGTTGTCATTTTTTTCACACGCCTTTTGTGGCTGCCAAAAAGAGTGCTCTCAAAATCTTCCAGGGCGCGGCCAAAAAAAGTTCTGAGCAAGGCGCCTGATACGGACGGCAAAAATAAAGGATTCTTTTGCATTAACATCCCGATATATTTATTGTATCCGCCGAAAAGCTCATCTCCGCCGTCTCCCGATAAAGCGACTTTTACGTGTTTGCGCGTCGCCCTGGAAACAATGAAGGTGGGCAGGCACGAAGAATCGGCAAATGGCTCGTCAAAAGAATCCAAAATATGCGGTACGCAATCGAGAATATCCTCATATTTTAATTTTATCTCCGTGTGCTCCGTATCGTACATTTCGGAAACTTTTTTCGCGTAAAATGTTTCGTCAAATTGCGGCTCATCCGGGAATCCGATAGTAAAGGTCTTGGGTTTTCTGGAGGAGGCTTTCGCCATAAACGCTACTATAAGAGACGAATCTATGCCACCGCTTAAAAAGGCGCCGAGCGGCACATCGCTTATGAGCCTTAAGCTTATCGAATCGGAAAGTAGTCGGGTGATTTTTTCGCATGCCTCATCTTCGTTTTTATTATCGCCCGGTGTGAAATCCCAGTATTTCTTTATCGTAAAGTTTTTCGCCGGTATATTTAATTCCAGATACTCGGCGGGTTTAAGTTTTTTTATTCTTTTAAACGCCGTCCTGCCGAACGATATATATCCGAGGGATAAATATTCGGAAAGTGCGGTAAAGTCTAACTCTTTGTCAATATTTTCGCATTTCAGGATCGCCTTGATCTCCGAAGCAAACGCAAATTTTTCATTATCACGATAATAATAGAGTGGTTTTATGCCTATCCTGTCTCTTGCAAGAATGAGTTTTTTTCTTTTTTTGTCGTATATGGAGAAAGCAAACATCCCGTTTAATTTATCCAGGAACCCCATCCCCTCTTCCTCATAAAGATGAAGGAGGACTTCACCGTCGGAATTGGATTTAAATCTATGGCCTTTCCCCAAAAGCGCCTTTTTAAGCTCGAGGTAATTATATATTTCGCCGTTAAAGACAGCCCATACGGATCCGTCTTCGTTACTCATCGGCTCACGGGCAGATTCCGACAGGTCGATAATGCTTAAGCGCGAATGTGTAAGTCCCACCGGCCCGTCCGCATAGACACCGCGGTCGTCGGGGCCACGATGTAGAAGCGCCTGGCGCATTGATTCGAGCTCACCGGATTTGACCGGCTCACTGTTTAAATTAATTCGACCCGCAATTCCACACATTATTCACTTCCTATTATTAGGGACACAGCCCATTTTCTTTTTAAATGGGATGTGTCCCTATGTTTATATGGCGGAGGAAGTAGGATTCGAACCCACGGTTCTCTTGCGAGAACAACGGTTTTCAAGACCGCCCGTTTAAACCACTCACGCATTCCTCCCCGATTAACCGAATAGCCTATTAAAAAGTCCGAGATAAATATCTTTGGACAAAATGAATGTGTCCTTTGCGAACGCTGCGAATGATATACTTTTAAAAATAAGGCTTAGTGTAAAAAGCATTATGAAAATGTTAGATGTGTATATCAGAAATACAGAAAACAAAAGCCCCGTTTTTACGATATCGGGCTGGCGCATTTTCATTACTTCTATCGTCATAAAGATGTGGAAACTCATCGTGAAGCCTATTAGAAACATAAATTCGTTGAAAAACCTTGATGCGCCGTATACTGCGGATATGCCCCAAAATACTGCTATTAGAAAAATCGTATGGATCGGCACAAAATAGGGGCTTAATCGTATGAAAACGTTCGACTTCGTAGTAGTTACGCTCCCGCCTGCCCGGGATATTTTGAATGACGTAACCTTTCCGCCGCATATCCACGCTGCCAGGACGTGCATAATCTCGTGGCCCAATGCGTAAATATACATGGGCTTCATAAAAACTATGTGAAAGATCGGATAGGCGAAAAATCCTCCTATTAGCAAAAACGAGTTTGCGTTAAACAGGCTCAAAGCTTCCAGGCTCCGCAAAAAAGCCTTTGTGCAGGACATGACGACCGGAAAAAAAACTATCGCCGACAGTATTTTAAGCGCTTTTAATAACATTGAGCCCGTCCATATAAGGCCTCAAGGCTTCCGGTATATTCACGCTCCCGTCTTTCGTCTGATGAACCTCCAGAATGGCAATTACAAGGCGCGCGAGCGCTACACCGGAACCGTTTAGCGTATGCACGTACTCCGGCTTCTTTCCGCCTTTGGATTTAAACTTTATGTTTGCCCTCCGCGCCTGGAAGTCCGTGAAATTGGAACAACTCGACACCTCAAGCCACTTCTTTATGCCCGGCGCCCAGAGTTCTATGTCATAGCATTTGCTCGCAGCAAAACTCAAGTCCCCTGTACAAAGCTCGATAACCCTATAGGATAACTCCAGGGCCTGAATTACTGTCTCGGCGTTATTTAAAAGTTTTTCGAGTTCATCGTATGAGGTCTCCGGCTTTACGAATTTAACAAGTTCAACCTTGTTAAATTGATGCACCCGCGTGAGGCCTTTTGTATCTTTTCCGTACGAGCCCGCTTCCCGCCTGAAACACGCCGTATATGCGGTATAGTATATCGGAAGCTCGTTCTCATCCAAAACCTCGTTTGCGTGTATGTTGGTAACAGGCACTTCTGCCGTAGGGATAAGAAAGAGGTCGTCGTCTTTTAACTTATACATATCTTCCTCAAGTTTCGGCAGCTGGCCTGTTCCTATCATACTGCGCCTGTTTACAAGAAACGGAGGGAAGATCTCTGTATAGCCGTGTTTTTTTGTATGAAGGTCCAGCATAAAATTAAGCAGGGCCCTTTCAAGTCTTGCGCCAAGCCCTTTATACAACGCAAAACCTGTCCCCGATATCTTCGCAGCCCTTCCAAAATCGAGAATATTCAAATTTTCTCCTATTTTAACGTGTGTTTTTGCCTCAAAATCGTGTTTTAGCGGCTTTCCCCAGTCCCGTACGACCCTATTTGCCTCTGTTCCGAGGCCTATTTTAACTGATTTATGGGGTAAATTTGGGACATTATACACAAAATCCTTGAATTTTTTGGTATTTTCCTCCACTTTGGCTTCAATTTTGGCTATTTTTTGGGAAGCTGCCTTCATGGAGGCTATTAACTCCTTCGGATTGGCCCTTTCCTTCATCATCTTGCCGATTTTGTCGGAAACTTTGTTCTTTTCTGCCTTCAGGGTCTCTACTTCCTTAAGAAGCTCGCGCCGCTCCTTATCGATGCGGAGAAATCCGTCCACATCCAGCTTAACATTTTTGTCCTTCGCGGCCTTTTTAACGATATCCGGGTTTTCCCGTATAAACTTAACGTCCAACATGATAATACCTCATTTAACCTTTGAGAACTGCGAGCGGCCTCATCCTGGCTACGCGTTTCGCAATTCCTGCCCCATGCACTACGTTGACTACTTCGTTTACGTCCTTGTATGCCTCGGGCGCTTCTTCCGCCAGGGTGCCGCGGCCTGCGGCCATTACAGCTATACCCTTTTCTGCAAGTTCCTGGGAAATGGACCTTCCCCTGCAGGCTGAAATCGCAGCCTTCCTGGACATGAGCCTGCCTGCCCCGTGACATGTGCTAAAAAACGTCTCTTCTGCTTTTTGTGTGCCTACGAGTAAAAATGAATTTCTTCCCATGTCACCCGGGACGATCACAGGTTGCCCGGTTTCCCTGTATTCTGCCGGGAGTTCCGGGTGGCCCGGGGGGAAAGCGCGCGTTGCGCCCTTCCTATGCACACAGAGAAGCCTTTCCTTACCGTCAATTGTATATTTCTCGAATTTTGCTATGTTGTGCGCAACATCGTAAACGAGGCTCATTCCAAGGTCTCTAAAACTTCTGTTGAAAAACTTTTCAAAAACTTCCCTGACAAGGTGCATAAGGCATTGCCTGTTATTCCATGCGTAATTTGCGGCGCACTTCATAGCCGCGATATATTCGCGGCCTTCCGGAGATTTGCAGGGCGCGCACGCAAGCTGCCTGTCCGGAACAGATATGCCGTATTTTTCGAGCGCCTTTCCCATGCCCTTCGAATATTCATCACATATCTGATATCCGAAACCACGCGAGCCGGAATGCAGCATTACGGTTATAAGGCCTTTTTCTATGCCGAATGCGCGCGCTGTGTTTTCATCATATATCTCGTCAACAAGTTGGACTTCTACAAAATGATTCCCGCTTCCGAGAGTCCCGGACTGCCTTTTTCCTCTTTCGTAGGCCCTGTCTGATATTATCGACGGATCTGCGCCTTCCATCCGCCCGTTTGACTCGGTATGTTCAAGGTCTTCGCTCGTACCGAACCCTTTACTGACAGCCCATTTGGCGCCACCCGTCAATATCTTCCGCTCTTCCTGCGCGCTCACCCTGATTTTCCCTTGAGAGCCAACGCCTGCGGGAATTGCATTATAAAGAGCGGCTGCGAGGTCTTTTACCCGCGGTTTAATTTCCCTTTCCGTAAGATTTGTCCTTACGAGCCGGACGCCGCAGTTTATGTCAAAACCAACACCGCCGGGCGAGATCACTCCGTCCTTTTCGACATCGGTCGCAGCCACGCCACCGATACAAAAACCGTATCCCCAGTGGATATCCGGCATTGCAAGCGAATTTTTCACGATGCCGGGAAGAGTGGCAACATTCGCCACCTGCTCGGCTGCCTTGTCGTGTTTTATGCCCTCGAGCAAAACTTTATCGGTGTAAATAACACCATCGACACGCATACCTTCCTTGTAACTTTTCGGTATGCGCCATCTATAATCATCTATTTTTTCTAGCGTGCCCTGCCAGATCTGCATGTTATCGGCTTCCATTTAATGGGTAAATTAGATTATAGTATACTCTATCGGGCTAGGCAAGAATAATTATCCCCATCAGGGTTTTAGGAAGAGGCCGATCAGGGCTGCGGCGGTGATGATGAGGGCCGGGTGGACTTTTGTATAGGTAAAGAGGATGAAGGCGATCACTACGGTCAGGAAACCCTTAAGCTGGATAAGGTGGTTTACGTTGATCAGCTTAAATGCGACTGCGATTATCAGCGCGAATACTACAAGGTGCAGCATGCCAAACGCGCTTTTTATTCTCGGGAGGTCTTTATATTTTGCGTATACGGCTGAGAGAAGAATGATCATGGCTGCCGGCGCAAAGAAATTTCCGAAATTTGCCACGATTACTCCCGGGATCCCCGCTATTTTATAACCCGTGTAAGTCGCAAATTTGATGGAAATCGCTCCCGGGAATACCCTCGAGAATCCCATGATATCCAAAAATTCTTCTTTTGCAAGCCAGCTGTATCGCTCAACCACTTCCCGCTCTATCATGGGCAAAAAGGAATACGCGCCTCCTATCGAAAAAAGGCCTATCCTGAAAAAAGCGAGGAAGAGCCTTACCAATACCATGTGTTACCCCTTTTTTTTATCGTACCCATTAAATGAGCTTATTTCTTCGAGTGATTTTCTCATCCTTAAAATCGGTTTATCTTCTTTGCGATATCCCATGGATATTATTGCGTCTATTTTTTTGTTACGCGGCACTTTTAGAGCTTTTTTTACGGACTTCTCATCGAACCATCCGAGCCAACAGGTGCCTATGCCAAGCTCTGTTGCCTCGAGGATCAAGTGCTCGCAGGCAATCCCTATGTCCAGAAGGCAATAATTCGTACCTCTGAAATATCCTCCCATTTTGCTCGCAAATTTCTCTTTTTCCGAAACTACTACTATTAAAATAGGGGCGTTTTTTGCAAATTTATTTATCGAATATACGCCGGAGAAGGCCTTTTCGCATATCACCTTTAAAAGCTTGGGGTCATCTACGACAATAAATTGCCACGGCTGGCTGTTACAAGCGGACGGCGCAAGGCGCGCCGCCTCAATGCATTTTAAGAGGTCCTCTTTCGGTATCGGCTTATCGAGGTAAGTGCGGATACTTCTTCTTTTTTTTACGAGATCCAGAAACATCGGGATCAGTGCTCCTTTTCCAGCAACATATCCAGTCCGTGCGGAAGTTCCTCCAATATCGCTTCCAGTGACTCTTGGGCGCCTCTCTGACTTCCCGGAAGATTTATGACGAGGGTCTTGCCTCTTATGCCGGCTATACCCCTTGAAAGCATGGCGCGCTTGGTAATGCCGAGGCAAAGCGTGCGCATGGCCTCAGGAATTCCGGGAACTTCTTTCTCGATAACGTCTTTCGTTGCCTCCGGCGTAACATCGCGCCTGGTAAAACCCGTTCCTCCGTTAGTCAAAACGAGGTCTAATTTTAACTCATCGCAATAAGAAATGATCTTTTCCTTTATCATGTCCGGCTCATCGGGAATGAGATCAAACTTTACCAGGTTGTATGGCAATTTTTTTACCAGGTTCTCCACTATTCTGCCCGTCTTATCTTCTCGTTCGCCTTTCGAGCACTTGTCGCTTATCGTTAAGATCGCTACTTTATACACCTATTACCTCTCCTCCTTACAGCTTATAGCTTAAAGCTTACGGCTTCTTTCATACGTCCCGCTCTTTCCTCCTGATTTCTTAAGAAGCCTTACACCCGAGATGGTAGCCCCCCTATCGATGGACTTACACATGTCGTATATGGTGAGCGCAGCTACTGCCGTAGCCGTAAACGCCTCCATCTCCACGCCCGTTTTCGTCATCCCTTTTACGGTTGTAGTTATTCGTATACCGTTTTTCTCCAAAGAAAGCTCTACTCCGGCATATTCCAAAGGAATAGGATGGCAGAGAGGAATTAGTTGCGGCGTTTTTTTTGCCGCCAATATCCCCGCAAGGCGCGCCGCTTCCAAAACATTGCCTTTTATGATTTTTTTCTTTTTTATGGCAAGTATGGTATCCGGTTTAAGACGGATTACGCCTTCTACCACAGCAATTCTTTCCGTTATGCTTTTCAATCCTATATCGATCATTTTCATAAGTTATCCTCCAACACTACACATATAGTCTTTTGCGCTTTCGAAATTTCTGTAGTCAACACACGTTTTAGCATTCATTTTCTCCGCAATGAGCTCCGCGATACCGGCATCCGCAACACCACGCCTCAATGGTTCCCTCAAAGACAAGCCGCCCGTCTCATAAAGGCATGCCTTGAGCTCCCCCGTAGAGGTAAGCCTCAATCTGTTGCAGTTTGCGCAATTATTTTCATCGGTTTTTATAAACCCGATAACTCCCCCGCCTTCGACTTCGTAATATCCGGCAGGCCCGGGGCCTACGTTTTCGGTCTTTTTTAAATTGAAGCGCCCGGCGCATATATCCATGATCTCCTTCAAAGGCACATGGCGATCCTCGCGCCATAAGGGCGTGGATTTCATAAATTCTATAAAGCGCAATACAAGGCCGTTTGATAAGGCAAATTTTACAAAGTCGATAATTTCGGTATCGTTTATTCCGCGCATTATGACAGTATTTAATTTTATCGAGCTAAACCCAGCCTTCTTTGACTTTTGGATCCCGCAGAAAACCTGATCGATGCAGTCGCTCCCCGTTATGGACTCAAATCTCGCCCTATCCAGCGTGTCAAGACTTATGTTAATGCGTTTTACGCCTGCACGCCTTAAGTCTTCCGCGCAGGACGGCAAAGTTATCCCGTTTGTGGTAAGGGAAAGCTCTTCTATACCGTCTATTCCGGAAAGCAGTTCGACCAAATGGAGAAGGTTTTTCCTGACGAGAGGTTCACCGCCTGTTAAGCGGATTTTCTTTATGCCCAGGGAGACAAATACGTTAACCAACTTTAAAATTTCTTCAAAAGTTAATACTTCGCTGTGGCCTTTGTGTTTGATGCCGGCGCGCGGCATGCAATAGGCGCATCTCAAATTGCACCTATCGGTAACCGACAACCGTAAATAATCGATACTTCTCCTATTTTTCATCACTCGCCGCTTCAATCCCGTCACCAACGGCAATCTCACCGCCTTTCAGCACTTTAGCGAATATTCCTTCCCGGGGCATGATACAATCGCCGAGTTTATAGTATATCGAGCAATATCTGTGGCACTCCTTGCCTATCTTGGAAATCTCTATGGTGACGCCTTTGTTTATTTTTAACCGGTTCCCGATCTTAAGCTGCGCAAGGTTCAGGCCTTCGGTTGTAATATTTTCCGCAAAGTCTCCGGCGGCGAGCGTGACATTTTTACTTTTCGCTTTGGGGCATTCGGACTGCTTCCTGATCGCCTCTATCGCAAGAAGGCTTACCTGTCGCAATCCCGGCCCACCGTGTGCGTCATTTTTCAGGCCAAAATTCTCCACCAATTCTGCCCTTTTTAAGGCCTTCTTTGCGGTCCCCTTCGCTTTACTGCAATTAATGGAAAATACCTTGCCCTTTTTCATTTCCATGTTATAAATTCTATCCTTGATTTTGCTTTAACGCAAGATGTATCTGCGCTTACCACCATAAATCCGTCGGCTTTCGACAAGGAGAGGATGTCCGCCGAGCCATGGCATTCCGTGGGGGTAAGATGGAAATACCCGTCCTTCTTCGATATTTTGACCAGGACAAAATGCTTACGCCCGGGTTTGTGGGTAAACGTTTTATCGAGAATGCCTTTCCCTAGTTTTACTTCGATATTTTGACCAGGACAAAATGCTTACGCCCGGGTTTGTGGGTAAACGTTTTATCGAGAATGCCTTTCCCTA
>JAMXCZ010000048.1 GCA_024542975.1 Candidatus Omnitrophota bacterium
GTTGATGAAGCAATAAGTGATTGTACCTGCGTTCGGGATGTCGTTGTGGTAAAGCGGAGGTCAGGCGATGATTGTTTCCCGTGTCATATCCGGGAAGGCCGGGATCACTGGTACCATCGGATAATAGAAGATTCCTCCGACAAGTGCCCTGCCGAGCCTATGGACTCAGAGGATATGCTCTTTCTTTTGTATACCAGCGGGACGACCGGCAAACCCAAAGGAATTATTCATACTATCGGCGGCTACATGGTTTACACATATATAACAAGTAAATATGTATTCGACTTAAAGCCGGAAGATGTTTTCTGGTGCACCGCTGATATTGGCTGGGTTACCGGGCATAGCTATATCGTTTACGGTCCTTTGGCCAATGGCGCTACCATTCTTATGTATGAAGGCGCGCCTAACTGGCCGGATAAGGGCCGCTTTTGGAAACTGATACAGGATTACTCTGTCACAATATTTTATACAGCGCCCACTGCTATCCGCACATTTATGAAGTGGGGGGATGAGTGGCCGAATAAATACGACCTTTCATCCCTGCGGCTCTTAGGCACAGTTGGAGAGTCTATTAATCCTGAGGCCTGGATATGGTATCATCGGCAGATAGGAAAGGAACGTTGTCCCATTGTGGATACATGGTGGCAGACAGAAACCGGCGGGATATTGATTACTCCTTTGCCGGGGTGTACCCCGACAAAGCCGGGCAGTGCGACTTTGCCTTTTTTTGGGATCGATGCAACGGTTATTTCGGAAGAGGGCGAAGAGGTTGAAGCAGGAATACTCGCCATCAATAAACCATGGCCGGGGATGCTGCGCGGGATTTACGGCGATGTCAAGCGGTATAAAGAGACGTACTGGTCAAAATGGCCTAATAAATATTTCCCGGGTGATGGAGCGCGAAAGGATAGTGACGGATATTTCTGGATACTCGGTAGGATTGACGATGTAGTAAATGTATCCGGCCATCGTATCGGAACGGCAGAACTTGAGAGCGTGTTTGTTGAGCACCCGGATGTGGCTGAATCAGCGGTTATCAGTATCGACCATGAGATCAAAGGGCAGTGTTTGATTGGTTTTGTCAGCCTGATGGAACGCGTACAGGCTACGGAAAAATTGGCGAGTGAGTTAAAAGATTGGGTAGGAAAAAAGATTGGAAAATTCGCAACTCCTGAAAAGATTATATTTTCGGCTGATCTACCAAAAACCCGCTCCGGAAAAATTATGCGGCGGCTTCTCCGGGATATTGCAACCGGCCGCGCTTTAGGAAGCGTAACCACTTTAGCCGACTCAAGCGTTATCGAGCAATTAAAAGTACAGTATGAAGAGGATTAAAGTAAATTCTAGCCTGGTTAGATTTGCCAGGTTAGAACTGAGGAAATCATGAAAAAAAGTGTGTATATACGTACCTTCGGCTGTCAGATGAATAATCGCGATTCCGAATTTATTGGTGGTGTTTTTATTGATAAGGGGTATAAGCTGGTTGATTTACCGGGTGAGGCGGGGGTTATTTTGTTCAATACCTGCTCTGTCAGGGCACACGCTGAGGAGCGCGCCATAAGCAGCATGGGGCAGTTGATGCATGAGCACAAAAACAGGATATACGGTATAGTTGGTTGCGCTGCGCAGGCTTTGGGTGAGGGGCTTTTTAAAAGGTTGCCCGGGCTCAACATAGTTTGCGGCACGGGAGAGATTACAAGATTGCCCGAATTGGTTAAGGAGGCGGAGAACGGCAGGGTTTTAGCTTTAGAGGATAAAGATGCGTTGCTGCCGGAACTGAAACCTACCTACAGGCAGGACAAAGATGCGGCTTATGTGTCCATTATGAGAGGGTGCGATAATTTCTGCGCTTACTGCATAGTGCCTTACGTAAGGGGTAGGGAGCGCTCGCGAAGTGCGGATGGAATTATCAGTGAGATACGGGACCTTGCCGGGCAGGGGATCCGGGATGTTACGCTTTTGGGCCAGAATGTTAATTCTTACAGGCCAAAGGCCGAAGGCAGGAGGTCAAAGGCGTACGGTTTTGTGGAGCTTCTCTGCGATGTAAACAAAATAGACGGAATAGAGAAAATTAACTTTATGACGAGCCACCCTAAAGACGCCACAGGCGCGTTATTTAAGGCAATGAAGAATTTGGATAAGGTTCGTAAACATCTTCACTTGCCTTTACAATCGGGTTCTGATAGAATTTTAAAGTTGATGCAGAGAGGATATACGCGGGGTGGATATTTCGATCTTATTTCCGAGGCCCTGGCAGTGATCCCCGGTTTGCGCGTTACTACGGACATCATTGTAGGTTTTCCCGGGGAGGGGGAAGAAGATTTCGGGAAGACGCGTAGCCTGATGGAAGAGATGAAATTTGACTCGGCATATATTTTTAAGTATTCCCCGAGAGCCGGGACAGAAGCCGCTAAAATGCCGGATGATGTATCTCTCAGGCTTAAAAAGGAAAGGCACAAAACACTGCTTGATTTGCAAAGAAGTATTTCAAAAGGAAAGGCCCATGAAAAAACTGATTGTTGTCATTGCACTTAGCCTGTTAGCCATAAACCCCGAAGCGCAAGGCCGCTCGATGTCGCGGGCGGACTTTGTCGAAGGCATAAATATTCTGTTTCTTAAAAGTGATTACAGCGCCCTGGTCGAAACCGTAGGCCGCGATCTCCCGCGCCAGAGGCTCGGGACGAAAGAAAAGAAGGAGATTTTATATTTAACCGCTCTCTCGTACATAAAGCTGGGGAGCGCACGGTTGGCAAGGGATTCTTTCGGAGATATTTTGAATATGCGAGGGAGGGACTTTATGCAGGATGCGTACATCGGTATAGCTGATTCGTATTTCGAGGAAAAGAATTTCGAAAAAGCAATCAGGGTATATCAAGAGGTGTTGCGCAGGTACCCGAGAAATGAAAGGTTGAGCAGCGTTTATTATAATCTCGGGCTCTCCTATAAAGCGAGAAAAGATTTTGGCAGAGCAGAATCCTATTTCGGAAAGCTTAAGGAGCGGTACGACGGAAGCCTTGAAGCGGGGAAGCTCCCCTTTACGCTGGATGAGATGAAAAATCCGACGTTTTACATTGTTCAGCTGGGGGCATTTAGCGGATTGAGGAATGCGAAAAAGCTGATCAGGAGGCTCGCGAGAAAGAAATACGATTCGTATATTCAGAAGGTAAGAATTGATGGGGATGTTCTTTACAGGGTAAGAGCGGGAAAGTTTTCCAACGGGCGTTACGCTACAAGGCTCCTCCGAAATTTGAGAAAAGACGGGTTTTCGGCTAAGATTATTGAGGAATAAGCTATAGGTAAGCTATAAGCTTTAAGCTATAAGCTATATGAGAAAAAATTGGTTGATACAGTTATAGTGATCGTAGGGGCGACGGCGGCCGGGAAAAGCGAATTTGCTATTCGGCTCGCACAAAAAATAGAGGGAGAGATTATATCCGCCGATTCCATGCAGGCCTACAAATGCATGGAGATATTAAGCCAGGCTCCTACCGGGCCCGAGAAAGCCCGTTCGCGGCACCACCTGATAAATTTTTTAAAACCCACCGAAGTTTATAGCGCTGCCATTTTTTCTGCGCTTGCCGGAAAAAAGATAAAAAATATAATCAAGAGAGGAAAGGTGCCTATTGTTGCCGGTGGAAGCGGGCTTTACATAAAGGCGCTCATAGACGGGCTTTTTCCGTCGAAAGGGAAAAACATAAAGTTACGAAAAAAATTGCAGGCACTTGCCGGAAAAAAAGGTAGGGCATTTTTATACGAGAGGTTGAGGGAAAAGGACCCTGCAGCCTGTGGAAAGATACATCCGAACGACCTGAAGAGGGTCATAAGGGCAATCGAAATATGCGAGGTTGAGGGAAAGACGAAAACAGGCCTTGCCAGGGAAACAAGGGGCATAAAGGACGAGTACGATGTTAAAGTTTTCGGCCTTACCATGGATAGAAAGAAATTATATGAAAGGATCGAAAAACGGGTTGATCTCATGTTCCGCAAGGGAGTTGTCAAAGAGGTGGAGAGGCTACTCTGTATGAAGCCGGGTATAACCGCGGCTCAGGCAATCGGTGTAAAACAGCTGCAGGGCTATTTTAACAAACAGTATTCCCTGGAAAAGGCGAAGGAGATATTAAAAAGAGACACGCGGAGGTTTGCCAAACGGCAGCTT
Source organism: Candidatus Omnitrophota bacterium (assembly GCA_024542975.1). Taxonomy (GTDB): domain Bacteria; phylum Omnitrophota; class Gorgyraeia; order JABMRN01; family RBG-13-46-9; genus JAMXCZ01. Next base: position 4,157 of record JAMXCZ010000048.1, read on the forward strand.
ACATGGTTTAAGGGTGACAAGCAGATCGTGTGGCTGGATATAGACAAAAGAGGCAAAAAACAGGCTGTAAATTATATATTAAAATCCATTACTGCTTGAATTAGCCCCGTTGTCATTCCCGCGAAAGCGGGAATCCATACGGGAGCCATCCATGGATTCCCGCTTTCGCGGGAATGACAGGGGGCGGGGAAGGTTTTTATGGAGAGAGCGTTGTTAGTAACGCTGGAATTAAAAAATAGCAGGGCCCCCTGGCGGGCGGAAGAGAAGGCCCTTGAACTTGCCGAGCTTGCGGTATCGAGCGGTGTTTTTGTCGCGGACAGCATAATCGTAAAACGGGAAAAACCGCATCCGGCCCATTTTTTAGGAAAGGGCAAGATCGAAGAAATAGCAGAGCTTTCTTCCGAAAAGAATATAGATGTCATCATATTCAACAATGAATTGACGGGAACGCAACAGAAAAATTTGGAAGATATAATCGATGTAAAGACCATTGACCGCACGCAGCTTATTTTGGATATTTTTGCGAGACGCGCTAAATCAAATGAAGGCAAGATACAGGTAGAATTGGCCCAACTTCTCTATCTTATGCCACGCCTTACGGGCAAGGGCATTATATTGTCAAGGCTCGGTGGAGGCATAGGCACGAGGGGCCCCGGCGAACAGAAGCTGGAAGTAGACAGAAGAAGGATAAATACGAGGATAGCAAAGCTAAAAAAAGACCTGGACAAACTCAATCTCGGGCGGGCTACCCGGAGAAAACAGAGGACAAAGTTTTCACTCCTTACCATTGCCATAATCGGTTATACGAATTCCGGGAAATCCACGCTTTTCAATGCGCTCACTGCTTCAAAGATCACCACGCAGGATAAATTATTCAGCACGCTTGATCCGACGATCAGGGCCTTTGTCCTGCCGAACAACCAGAAGGTTTTATTCATAGATACGGTGGGTTTTTTAAATGAGCTCCCGCATCATCTCGTAGAATCTTTCAAGGCCACACTCGAAGAGGTTGTAAACGCTGACGTGCTGCTCCACCTCGTAGATATAAGCCACCCGAAAGCAAAAGAGATGGAACAGGCCGTTTTTATCGTATTGGACGAATTAAAAGCCTCCGACAAGCCCATGATCACCGTCTTAAACAAAGTGGACAAAGTAGATGACAATGAAGTGCGCAGGATGGTAAGGCAGAGAGACGGCGCAATACCCATCTCGGCGCTTACCGGAAAAAATTTCGAAGCCTTGATAGACAGAATTACGCTTTATCTAAGCAACACAATAAAAACGTATAATTTCATAGTTCCCAACAACAAATCCCGCCTCATAAGCCTGATGCACGAGAAGGGCCACGTTCTGAAAAAAGAATACCGCGGCAACAACGTCCATCTCGAAGTCCAACTCCCAACAGCCCTCTACGAGCGGATCAAGAAAGAACTTAGAGAACCTCCCCGCGGGTAGGCCTCGGTGCCTGTCTTTCCGGCTCAGCATCTCATAAAAATGTGACAGAATCAAAAGCCTTGCATGCCGCCCGGGGAATTTCTCCTGGGGACGTAAAATTTCCCCTGCGAGGAAATTTTACTCGGCTTTTGTCCTCGCTCTCCCGCCCTTTCTGCGAAAGGGCGGGAACCATGCCCGCTCGGACAAAAGAACGCCCCATGAGAAACTCCCCGGGTGGCATGCAAGGCTTTTAACTAAAACTTCGCCTGGAAGACAGGCACCGAAGCCTACCCGCGGGGAAGTTCTCTAACCCATTTCTGCGACACTCTTGAGTTGGAATTGCGTTCCACCTGGCAGATGGAACGCAATCACCCCGGAGTCACACCCTTACCGGAGTGCGCAAACGAACGTGCGCTCCAGTTTAGCAGAGAAGCCTACCGACAGGTGGGCTTCCCTACTGGACTGGAGTGGTGTAACGCAACTCTTTAAATATTACAAAAAGAACTCTAAATTCGCTTGACAGGAAGGGGGATGGGTTGTTATAATACTGAATTAGCACTCCCATGGTGAGAGTGCTAACTTGTTTTTATGAGAAGGGATGGCTATGACTATTGATAGGGTTACCCGGCAGAACAGTGTGTTGGAAGCGATCGTGAAGGCGCATGTTGAGACTGCTTTGCCTGTTGGGTCGAAACACATAAGCAGGATGCTTGACCTCTCAAGCGCGACTATACGAGGTGTTATGTTTGACCTTGAGCGCGCCGGTTACATAAAACAGCCTCATATTTCTGCGGGAAGGATCCCAACCGATTTAGGCTACAGGCGGTACGTTGACAATATACTCTCATACGCGGAGTTTGTGCAGAACGATATTTTTTCACAGGTGCGTCAAATTTTAAGTGAACAAAAGTTGTATGAGGATCTGATCGAAGCGGCGTCTTCCGCTATTTCAAGGATAACAAACTATACCGGGATAGCTCTTTTACCGAATAACAGGCTCTATTTCGACGGCGCGCACCGCATATTGGAGCAGCCCGAGTTTATGGAATTAGATACGGCGCGGGATTTTTTGAGAGTCGTTGAGGAGAGGGGCGAGCTGGTCGAGATCCTTAATCGGGATTTGAAGCAACGGGGAACCGCGATTCATATAGGCAGGGAAAATGCATTCGAGGAATTAAGTGAATGCACCATTATAACAGCTACGTACAAATACAAAAATCAGGTTTCAGGCAATGTAGGCGTCATAGGCCCCATGCGCATGAAATACGAAGAGGTTGTGCCCATGGTTGAGTTTTTTGCCAAAATGACTACGGATTTCCTGGAGGAATTATCGGTATGAACAAGGAAAAGTCGCAAAAAGGCCACAATGTGCCCCTCTCAAAAGAAGAGATAGAAAAGAAGCCGCACACGGTCGAAAGTCTCTTGGAAAAGTTCGGCAGTAAAGAAAAAAAGGCCGAGGAATATAAAGACAAGTGGTTGAGGACCTTGGCAGAATATGAAAATCTGAAAAAGCGCTTTGAAAAGGAAAAAATCGAATTCCTGAAATTCTCAAATGAGCAGATTTTACTCGAGCTTTTACCGATAATCGACCATTTTGACAGGGCAGAGGACGCTGCCAGACAGCATAAACACGGTGAGGTATTTTCCAAAGGCGTAGAGATGATATTGAAAGAGCTGCACAGGCTTTTGGAAAGAAACGGCGTAGAAAAGGTAAAGACTGTGGGCGAAAAGTTCAATCCTCATATCCATGAAGGTATTGCAGTCGTGGATACGTGTGACCATCCGGACGAAGCGATAGCGGAAGAAATATCTCCGGGTTATCTTATACACGGCAAATTGTTAAGGGCAGCGAAAGTAAAAATTTATCAGAACAAAAAAAACGAAAACGATGGAGGCAAAGACAAAAATGGCTGAAACAAAAAAAGTTAAAGGAAAAGTGATAGGAATAGACCTCGGAACTACAAATTCCTGCGTAGCGGTAATGGAAGGGGGAGAGCCTAAGGTTATCGCAAATGCCGAAGGCGCCCGCACCACGCCGAGCGTTGTGGCGTTTGCAAAAAGCGGCGAAAGATTGGTTGGGCAGCCGGCCAAGCGCCAGGCAGTTACAAATCCGGAAAATACGATATTTTCCATAAAGCGTTTTATGGGGCGCCGCCACGATGAAGTAAAGGTCGAGGAAAAGCTTATACCTTACCACGTAGGCGAAGACTCAAAAGGCAATGTGATGGTGCGCGCAGGTGGTAAAGAGCATACCCCCCCGCAGGTGAGTGCAATGATATTGCAGAAAATGAAACAGACTGCCGAGGATTACCTCGGTCAAAAGGTAGAGAATGCGGTCGTCACAGTCCCCGCTTATTTTAACGATGCCCAGAGGCAGGCTACAAAGGATGCGGGTGTAATTGCAGGATTGAATGTGCTGCGCATAATCAATGAACCCACGGCGGCGAGCCTTGCTTACGGCCTTGAGAAGAAAAAGAATGAAAAAATAGCCGTATACGACCTGGGGGGAGGCACATTTGATATATCAATTCTGGATGTCGGTGACGCAGGGGATGGACAGTGGGCCGTTGAAGTAAAGTCAACCAACGGAGATACGCATCTGGGCGGAGACAATTTTGACCAGCGGATAATCGACTGGATCGCAGAGGAATTTAAGAAAACGGAAGCCATCGATTTGAGAAAAGACAAGATGGCGCTTCAGAGGCTTAGGGAAGCCGCTGAAAAGGCGAAGTGCGAGCTTTCATCAAATGTGCAGACAGAAATAAGCCTGCCGTTTATCACGGCTGACCAGAACGGGCCAAAACATTTGTCAATGAACCTCACCCGGTCGAAGCTGGAGCAATTGGTAGATGATTTGATAGAGCGCACCCTCGAGCCCTGCCGCCAGGCGCTCAAGGATGCGAACCTTGCGGCTTCCGACATAGACGAGGTAGTACTTGTTGGCGGGCAGACCAGAATGCCTAAGGTTCAGGCAGTAGTTAAGGAGCTCTTTGGCAAAGAACCGCACAGAGGAGTGAACCCGGACGAGGTGGTGGCAATAGGCGCCGCCATTCAAGCTGGTATCTTAAGCGGTGAAGAGGGCCTTAAGGATGTTTTACTTCTGGATGTTACGCCGCTTTCTTTGGGCATAGAGACGTTGGGCGGGATTATGACCAAGTTGATCGAAAAGAATACCACGATCCCGACGAAAAAGAGCCAGGTATTTTCTACGGCAGCCGATAACCAGCCGGCGGTTTCTATCCATGTCCTGCAGGGCGAACGCGAAATGTCTACCGATACGAGGACGCTCGGAAGGTTTGACCTTGTCGGGATACCGCCCGCGCCGAGAGGAATTCCCCAGATCGAAGTCGCCTTCGACATTGATGCAAACGGGATAGTTCATGTTTCCGCAAAAGACCTTGGCACCGGAAAAGAACAAAAAATCAGAATCGAATCCTCAAGCGGGCTTTCCAAGGACGAAATAGAGAAGATGAAAAAGGAAGCGGAGTTACACGCTGTCGAGGATAAGAAGAAACGGGAACTGGTCGAGGCCAGAAACCAGCTCGATACTCTCATTTACAGTATCGAGAAATCCGTCAAGGATTACGGAAATAAAGTAAGCGAAGGTGAAAAGAAAAAAATAGAGGAAGCGCTTGAAAAAGCGAAAAAAGCGATATCTGCAAACGACGTGGATCAATTAAAGAAAGCTCAGGAGGAGCTTGCGAAAACGTCGCACAAGCTGGCTGAAGAAGTATACAAGGACGCACAGGCCAAAGCGCAGCAAGCGCAAAAAGGCCAAAAACCGGAAACCGGCACCCAGAAACCGGGAGATAAAAAGAAAGACGATGTTGTTGACGCAGAATATAAGGTAGAGGACGAAGGCAAGAAGGATTAAGGATTCAGGATTAAGGATTAATGAGCGAGCGCGACTATTACGCAATATTGGGCATTAGCAAAGATGCAAGCCCTGAGGATGTGAAAAAGTCCTACAGGAAACTTGCGTTTAAATTCCACCCGGATAAAAACGCGAGTAATAAAGAGGCCGAAGAGAAATTTAAGGAAATTTCCGAGGCTTATGAGATTTTAAGCAACCGGGACAAGCGCGCAACTTATGACCGGTTTGGGCGTGAAGGCCTAAAAGGCGCCTTCTCAAGCGGCGGTTTTAAATGGCAGGATTTCACGCACTTTCAGGATTTTGGAGATATCTTCAACGGCCTTGGGGACTTTTTAAGAAATTCCGGGCTGGACGAGGGTATTTTCGGGACAGGTTGGACCCGCCGGAAAAAAACCGGGCCACGCCGGGGAGGAGATATAGGGTATGAGCTGGAAGTGGGATTCATAGAGGCGGCGCTTGGCACCGAAAAGACTGTTCAAGTGTTGCGCCATGAAACGTGCGAGATTTGTAAGGGAAGCGGCGCAAAGTCCGGAACAAAAGATACCGTGTGCGCCGCTTGCGAGGGTAGGGGCCAGCTTAGCTCAGAGAGCGGTTTTTTCGGAATATTGATATCGCACGCATGCGGTGAATGTGGCGGATCGGGCCGGGTAATAAAAAATCCGTGCCAAAAATGCCACGGTAGAGGCAGGGTAAAAGAGGCCCGCAAGGTTAAGGTCAAGGTCCCGGCCGGCGTTGACGACGGGATAAGGCTCCGGGTCACGCGTGAAGGTGATGCCGGCGAAAAAGGCGGGATGCGGGGAGACCTCTATATTTCCATCCATGTAAAAAAGCACCCATTTTTTAAACGCCATGATAGCGACGTCTACTACGAGGCGAAGATAGCCTTTACGCAGGCAGTGTTCGGCGATGAAATAGAGGTGCCGACTATTGATGGAAAGATCAGGATAGATATACCGCGCGGCACCCCGAGCGGGAAAATTTTTAAGCTCAAGGGAAAAGGAATTCAGAATTTACTCCGGGGCACGGGACGCGGCGATCAATTGGTCAGGGTAACAGTAGACATACCGGTGCGCCTGACCGAAGAGCAGAAAAGGCTTCTTACCGAATTTGCCGGGACGTTAGGAAAAAGTGCGGCGCCCAAGCGAAAAGGCCTTTTTGAAAAGGTAAAAAATAAGTTTGCATAATTTGAGGTGTAAAAATGCCGACATATGAATACGAATGCAGGGACTGTAAAGAGCATTTTGAAATATTCCAGGGCATAAAATCCTTACCGCTCGAAAGCTGCCCTAAGTGCAAAGGAAGGGTAACGCGGCTTATCGGAGGGGGCTCGGGAATTATATTTAAAGGCTCAGGATTTTATGCGACCGATTATAAAAAGGGAAAAAAGGAAGAGCCCTCTTCGTGCCCTCTTAAAGAAGGCAAGAGCGAAGGCTGCGCATCCTGCCCCGCTAAAAATGATAAATGAGAAGTGGGCGAGTTTTTTTTAATAAAAAAAATATACGACTTATAAAACGGTGGACAAAATTGAAGGAGGAGGGATTT
>JAMXCZ010000049.1 GCA_024542975.1 Candidatus Omnitrophota bacterium
TTTCAGAGAGGCCCTACCGCCGAAAAATAATGACGTGGAAAAAGGCCAGGAGAGAGATCGAGCGTTGCGCCGGCACACAATTCGACCCTCAGATCGTATCTGCCTTTATACGGTAACCCCCCGATTTTTTTATTGACAACTAACCTAACACATTCCCGTGTTATCCACAGGCAGGCCAAATCCTTACTTAAAATCACACAAATTTATACAGGTTTGCACACCTTATTCGCGGCGCGAGTATACCTTTGTAGTGGTTATATAATGTAGCTTATCCACAATCCCGGTATTTATCCACAATTTCGCACACCGACAAACGTCCGAGGTTAACATTGACTTTTGTTTAATGATATGGTATTTATATAGTCATGGCAAGGGATTTAAGGGCAAGATTGAATAGAGAGGAGTTGCGGCGTTTATATTTAGACGAAAAAAAATCTCTTGAAGATATAGCCCGAATGTACGGCGTATCAAGAGTAGCGGTTTGGAAATATTGCCGGGCTGAGCAGTTGACAAGGCGTAGCCGATCCGAGGCGAGATTAGAGGCTCAGAGGAGAAGCAAAGTTCCGCAAAAATACTACCATATAAATGAGAATTTCTTCAGCCAGTGGTCGCGAGAAATGGCCTATGTTTTAGGGTTGTTAATGACAGATGGCTGTTTGAATAGGCCAAAGAATAGTTCATTCAGGATACGACTATGTTTGAATGACAGGGAATTGCTGGAGAAAGTTGCCAACGTCATAGGCTCAAACCATAATATAACCGCCTCCAGGCACCAGGAGGGTTTGTATTCGCTTCTATTTGCGCGCGAGAAATTGGCACAGGACCTTATTAAGCTTGGTTTGAAGCTCAGAAAAAGCTTGGATCTTGAATTTCCGGAACTTCCGAATGAATATTTAAGGGATTTTATAAGGGGTGTTTTTGATGGAGACGGTAGTGTTTATTTTAATAAAAAAAGCCCCAATTGCCCACTGGTAACCAAGTTTGTTGGTGGCTCAAGACCTTTCATGTATAAACTAGAACAAAAACTACAGGGGTTAGGAATGCCTAAAAGAAAAATATATGAAGAGAGGCGCAAGAACGTATCTTATACGATTAGATATAGCCATAAAAATAGCCTTAAATTGGGCGGCCTGATGTACAGCCACATAGACAGCGATCTGTATCTGAAGCGGAAATATATTAAATTTAAGAAAGGAGCCGGTAATGGGAAGGCCGATTGAAAAAGATGCAAAAAACCTGGGGTACGCCTCAGTCACGATTAGAATGAACCAAGATACAATAAACAAACTGGATGAGTATTGTAAGCGTAAGAATGTAGTGCGTAGCGAATTTGTCCGTGATATAATTTTAGATGCAATAAAGGGCTAGGCAACTCGTTATTATATAAGACTAACCCTTTTATTTATACTAGTATGTAACCCGTTATAATATATATTATGTTAACTTGGTATATAGGGTAAAGGGGGTTGAAGCGTTGGGATAGGTATTACAAGTGAGCCAGATTTCCGATCAGTTTTTTCTCAAAATGAGTAGAGTTGCAGTGAAGCTTACGCGCCTTCTGTCGCATTACATAAATCTCTGTAATTATCCATTTTATATGCTAATACCGCGATGCATTTGCTATCCTTTTAAGCCTCTTATTAAACGGCCATTTTGCCTCCAAATTAGCCCGTAGCCGGCCGAAATAACGTTATTTTGGACTAGTACTTCAAGCAACCACTTTAAGTAGGAGGCCACTTGAAAATGCCGTTTTTATTAGGTAAACTATGTTAAAGGCGGGGCTCTCTTATGCAATATAAGTTGCCTAAAAAGACCATAAAAGCTACCAAGTGCGATAGGAATTATGTCTGTTTGTCAGGCCGAAAAGGGCTTGTATGCGAGGTAGAGCACGCTGTGGGTAAGGGTGAAATTATTATGGTTAAAAAGACGAGTAAATGTTCCGATAGGTATTACAAGCCTTTTGCGGATGGCGGTTGTTGCGAATGCCCTGTAAGGAAAGAAATTTACAAGCGCTATAAATGCTAAAAAATGCATCATCCGGGTTAAAAAAATCACTCTAAACCTCTCCCCCGGCCCCTCTCCCCTATTCAGATTTTGCAAAAATTTCAAACCAAAGGTATGATAAAATCAAAGCGAAAACGGGTGTTTTTTACTCTCCTATTATTTTGACAAGCACCCGTTTCTTCCGCAGGCCGTCAAATTCGCCATAGAAGATTTGCTCCCAGGGTCCGAAATCGAGCTTTCCCTTTGTTACCGCTACCACGGTTTCCCGGCCCATTACGCTTCTTTTGAGGTGGGCATCGCCGTTATCTTCCCCTGTCAGGTTGTGGTTGTATTGAGATACGGGCGCATGCGGCGCAAGTTTTTCGAGCCATTTATCAAAGTCTTTGTGCAGGCCATTTTCATCATCGTTTATGAATACGCTCGCAGTTATATGCATTGTATTTACGAGGCAAAGCCCTTCCTTTATACCGCTTTTCCCCAAGGCCTCCTCAACCTGTGGCGTTATATTGATGTAGTCTCTTCTTTTTTCCACATTGAGCCACAGGTATTCTGTGTATGATTTCATATCCCTCCTTTTTCGAAAGGGGACGTCCCCTTCTTGGCGCTAAACAGCGCCTGCTAATTTAAGGGCGGCAATTGTTTTTGAATCTACGAGTTTTCCCGATTTAAGAAGCCGCATTACACCTTTTTTGTCGAATATTGCGGGAACTATATCTTCGTCATCCTTCCTGTCGGCCTTGACTGCCGAGAGGCCATACGCCTCAAATATGATTATTTTTTCCGTTGTATACCCGGGCGCCGGGTATATATAGCCGATTTTGCTCCATTTCGCGGCTTTATAGCCAACTTCCTCTACCAGCTCTCGTTTTGCGCAGGATAGCGGTGATTCGCCCTTATTGAGTGTGCCCGCAGGGAGTTCCCAAATATACGAATTTATCACGGGCCTATATTGTTTTATAAGGACGATTTTGTTCTTGTTGAGAAAGGGAACGATCAGGACGGCCCCGGGGTGTTTTATTACTTCGAGATCCGCTATGTAGCCGTTTGGAAATCTCTTTTTTTCGAGATATAACTCGAGAAGTTTGCCGGCAAAAATCTTTTTTATTTTGATATTCTTCATTCTCAGGCTTTCATTTCCAGGATTCGCGCCATTAGATGCTTGCTTAAGTATTCTATCGAAACAGGTTTCTGCAGGAATTCGCATGCGCCGAATTCATATGAGATTTTTTTAACATTTTCGTCTTCCACTGCGCTTAATATCAAAATCTTCATTTTTTTCTTGGCCTGGGGGAGCCTTTGAAGTACGTCAAGCCCGGTGATGCCCGGCATCTTAAGGTCCAGAAGCATTATGTCAAACTGGTGTTGGCCAAGCAGTGTGAGCGCGGCTTCCCCGGACGAGGCGACGCTTACGTTGTATCCACGCTCTGTAAAATGGTTCTTGAGGAGCCGGCAATATTCGGCTTCATCGTCTACGATCAAAAGCTTTAATACCTCATCCCGTCCTACTACCGCGGAACGGTCTCTTCCCATCTGCTTTGCGTGGTATAGAGATTCGTCAGCCCGCTTTATCACACTTTCGATAGTAAGGTTCTTACTGCCCCCCACAAATGTGCTTATGCCGATGCTTATGGTTATAGGTATGCGTTTTCCGTGTTGTACAAACGAACTTTTTTTGACAGTCTGGCGCAACCTTTCCGCCGTATCAATAGTCGCGTTTATGTGCTGCATGAGCCGCTGAACAACCCTGGGGGTGTCTTTTTTTGTTATATTTTGAAGATAAACCGCAAATTCTTCCCCGCCATAGCGAAATACGATATCGGAAGTTCTTACATTCGATCTCAAAACCTTTGCCACAATGCGTAGGACTTCGTCCCCTGCGGCGTGGCCGTAATCGTCGTTGAATGCCTTAAAATGGTCTATGTCAAGCATGAGAAGGGAAAAGGGCGTGTTATAGCGTTTATTCTTATCTATTTCTTCCCTGAGGCGGAGGTCCAGATAGGCCCTGTTGTAGAGTTTTGTGAGAGAATCCACGATGGCCTGTTCGCGCAGTATAATGTTTTCGATCGCGAGAGTTAAAAAATGCCCCGTTGTGCGCAGATCGGACTCTTGCTCGGCGCTTATGGCCCTCGGAGCATTTATTATATGCCAGGCGCTCTTTGGTTTGTTATCAATAGTTTCTATCGGCACCAAAACACCTGTGTCTACGCGTCCCTCCAGGGCCTTGTGATTTTCGATCAGAAAATTAACTTTTTCGGCACCTAAATACTCACATACAATGGAAGAGACCTTGACAATCAAACCAAATTCTTTTGAGGCGCCCTTGGTAGCTTCAGCAACCTTTCCGTATAGCGCAACCTGTTTTTTATCGTTTTTCATATAAACCAACTAATTCAACCTCCTCCAATATGTGCCCTTGCATGGCATTTTCTAATTCTCTCTTGTTTGTACCTTCACGGATATTTAGCATGCTCTTTAAGGCATATAACTTAAAGAAGTAACGGTGCATTCCGGACGGCGGGCAGGGCCCCCCGTAGTTCCGTTTTCCGAAATCATTTATCCCCTGCTTACCCGGTATGCTGTTTTCGGGTATTTCGGAAATAAAAGGAATATCAAAAACAACCCAGTGCACCCATGTGCGGCCCGGGGCATCAGGGTCATCTACTATAAGAGCGAAGCTTTTGGTTTCGCGAGGCGCGCCTGATATGGCGAGCGGCGGATTAATATCATCGCCCTGACAGGTATATTTTTTTGGAATAAAATCATTATTCCCAAATTGCGGGCTCGTAATTTTCATCTCGCCTACCCCCTCCCTCGGTTCTTGCCGTCCCTGCGTATCCGCATAAGCCACATTGACTGAAAGCCCAATAACACAAGCCAAAACAACGGCCTTTTTCACAATGCCTATTATATCCATAATGCCAATTATCGCAAGCCCGATCTTCTTCATGAACCTTTCCACTGGAGCTACCCGCGCTGTCTTTAAACTTGATTTAGGCGCCGGTTGGGGGTATTATGTTAGGCGCATGAAGACCAACATTTTTTTGGCTCCAATGTCAGGGGTTACAGACCTTTCATTTCGCCTTATGTGCCGTGAATTTGGCGCCGGACACTGTTTTTTTGAGATGCTTGACGCCAATGCGTTAATTTACAATCATCCAGGAACCCAACGCCTCCTTGCTACGCACAGGAAGGACGGGCCTATTGCTGCCCAATTGCTGGGCCGGGATCCTGCGGTTGTGCTTGAGGCTGCAGAGAGGCTTCAGAGCCTCGCAGAGATTTCATTTCTTGATATAAATTGCGGCTGCCCGGCTAAAAAGGTGATCAAAAAAGGCGCCGGCGCATATTTATTGAAGGACATCGGAACATTGTGTAAAATCCTAAAAAAGCTCACCTCTTCCCTACCAATACCGGTTACAGTCAAGATAAGGACAGGGTTTGATAGTAGAAGTGTGGCGGAATCCCAAAATATAGCCAAAAAATGCGAGGATTGTGGAGTATCCAAACTATTTATACACGGAAGAACAAGGTCCCAGGGGTATGCGGGTGATATTGACTACGAGGCTATAAGAGCCGTAAAGACCGTCCTGAAAATACCGGTCTTTGGGAGCGGAAATATCTTTGATCCCATTTCCGCTAAAAGGATGTTTGATGAAACGGGGTGTGACGGTATACTGGTCGCGAGGGGCGCTATGGGAAATCCGTGGATATTTAGGAACATAGACAGATATTTAAAAGATGGAGCATTAAGCCCTTGCCCCACTCTTTTCGAGAAGAAAACCATCCTTAAAAAACACCTTTCTTTAGTTCAAAAATATAAGAAAACAAGGCATGCGAACAAGATGGGGTTTATGTGTAAAATCGCAATGTGGTATCTGAAGGGGCTTCCGGGTGCCACGAGAATCCGTGAACGCATATGCAGCATAGGTACATATGCGAAACTTGTCGGATTGATCGATGATGGGACTTGAGATCATTTTCCGCTATTCAGCATTTTTATTCCCGAAAGCCTGCCGCGCGCGTTAAGAAACAGGTATATTTTTATTCCCCCGAAGTGCGGCGCGTAGCCGGGCTTATAAATCCACTTTTCCGAATCCGCTTCCGTTCCCGGCAGGATGACGACAGGTTCACCGTATTGTTCCCGTATCAATTGCCCGGACTCGCCTTTTTTAAGGTCGCCGGTTTCCAGAGCTTTTTTTATTGCCGCAAACGCTTTTGTCTCATTGTCTACGGTTTCCTGCATTTCCTTCTGGCTCTTGCCGAGTCCGGCGAGCGCAGAAAGTCCTGCTGCGTAAATGCGGGTAGCCACAAATAACAACATACATAAAATCGTAATTATCCTAATTGAGGAATTCATATTCCCGCTTTACCGCGCTATTTTTAATATTTTATACGTCAGCGTTCCCGCCGGCACTTTTATTTTCACGGTTTGGTTCTTCTTGTGCCCGAGCAGGCCCTGTCCGACCGGTGAGGTTACGGAGATTTTACCCTGGGAAATATCGCCTTCCAGCTCTGAGACAAGGGTGTATTCCAGTGTTTCGCCGGTTTCTGTGTCTTTCAGAGTGATGGTGGCCCCGATAAGGGCTTCGTCTTTGGGTATTTTGCTGTCGTCGAGAATCTGTGCCATGGAGAGCTTCTCTTCGAGTTCCGCGATTTTTTTCTCATTAAAGCCCTGCGCATCTTTCGCCGCGTCATATTCCGCGTTTTCGCTTATGTCGCCGTGCTCGCGCGCCTTCTCTATTGCTTTTGACAATTCCCTGCGCCGCACTGTTTTCAGGATTTCGATTTCTTTTCTCAGTTTTTCATAAGTTTCATGGGAGATGTAAATGTTTCGCATGTTCACTCAGGCCCCTTTTCGGTTAATTTGATATTTCGGTTTCGAGTTTACGTATGAGATTATCGGCGTCTTTTATAATTTGCGCCGGAAGAATTTTTAAGATTCCTATTTCCCGCCTCGCCGATTTTAACACGCCCAGAAATCTTTTAAGCAAAGCGATTTTCCTTTTTTGCCATGCCTCCCGGGGTTCGAGCTCCTCGCGTCTTTTTATGATCGCGGCAAGGTCTTTTTTTACCTCCCTGGCATCTCCCCCTTTTTCCAGAACCTTTTTCTTAATATCCTCATAGTCGGATTCCGGAATATCTTTTTTGGCGCGGGCAAGGCGCAATTCATTGACCGATTCATACGTCGGCACTGTTGGGGTCGGAGCCCCGTTCGTGTAATCTTTACTGACATAACGCGGGTCTTCGTGTTCAAGAAAGCGATACGAACGCAAGAGTTTTAAAGCGGTTTGTTTGCGAATTCCGATTTCCTTTATGGTGTAGGCGTCGAAATTGCCATACCCCCAATTCCTGTATAGCTTGTCTTTCCATACCGTATAAAGCGTCTGCCCGAGCTCAATCCACGATGTTTTGAAATGCTTAGCGTTCTGGAGGGTAAGATACCTTAAGGACGTTTCATCCACATCCTTCATCTTTTGTTCAATATTCTCGATGGATTTGGTTTTCATTTCTGAAATCTTTCCCAATGAATAACGTCTTCTAATTTACGGCTTTTCTTTTGCCCTACTTCTTTCTTTGGCCAACCGAGAGGTATGAGGCTTACAAGCTTAAAACCCGCCGGTACGCCTAAAAGCTGCGATACCTCTTCCGCATAGGGTTTTTTGTCTCCTGCAACCCAACATGACCCGAGACCGTTATTTGTTGCCTCAAGCAATATGTTTTCCGTAGCGGCCGAGCCATCTTCCAGATAATATTTTGTATCCCTGCAGTAGAGAGCTATGCAGGCCGCCGCTTCCTTTATGAACGACCCGTTATTAGCGGCAATACTGCCCAATTTCTGAAGCACATCCTTCTCCGTTATTACGATGAACTCCCAGGGCTCGATGGCCCGCGCCGTAGGGGCGCGCCGGGCTGCATCTACTATTGTCTCGATTAATGCTTTCGGGACTGCCCTGGGCTCATACTCTCTTACGCTCACTCTTTTAGATATTGCCTCAAAAGTTTCCATTTGACCACCTTTTTTATTATACCTTTAAAAGCAAACAGCCACAAGAATTATCTTGTGGCTGTTTGCTTTTATTCAATAAACCGTATTTTACGAAGCTATTGGCCTCTTCTTCTGGCAAGTTCTTCTTTGTTTCCGCGCAGGTTTTGCGGCCGCACTTCAAAGGCACCTTCCCGTATGCGATCGTGCGATGCTTGGAACGCTTTTGGCAAGTCTCTTTTGAGATGCGATTCTCCGCTTGTGTCTATAATGAATCCTGTGATACCGTCTGCAAGATACTGAAATGCTGCTTTCACACAAGCGCCCTTACCCCCGCCTGCAAATGCCGAAGATGCGCCCATAATGAACATTAAAGCCACCATTAAAGCCACTAATGTTTTTACCATATCCTCCTCCTTCTGTGTCTACATCATTGTAACTGGAATCAAGTATACCCAAAGAAACCAAAATTTGCAAGCTACCCGGAAAATATCAGGCCACTTCTTACAGAGGTTTTGTGCTGCGGCTTATCGTTTTAGAGATCTTCTTTTCACCAGTTTATAAATGGCAGGGGCCATAAGGATTAAGAGCATAACCCCCGCGGCGATAAGAAATTTCGGGGCAAATATATCACTTAAGCCCCTCACCTCTCCCAGGCTTCCCCCAAAAAACGAGGCAATTACAACGCCCGGGATCAGCCCCAGAAACGTTGCTGCGAAATAATCCGCAAACCTTATTTTCGATAAACCGCATGCGTAATTCAGCACTTCATATGGTACGAGGGGAATAATCCTGAAAAATAGAACCGTCGTAAAGCCGTTTTTTTCAAGTTTTTTATCGAGTTCTTTGAATTTTCCCTTCAGAAGTTTTTCCGCGACAGCCCTTCCGAAAAACCTCGAAATGGCAAATGTAGCGCTTGTTCCGATAAGCGCAGCTGCCATCAAGAAAATCGCTCCCCACATTGCCCCGAAAGCCAGGCCCGCTGCAAGAGACAGGGGCGCTATGGGTGGGACGATCGATATTGTATTCAGGACATACGCCGTTATATACACAAGCGCTGCCAGATTGCCGAATGAGCGTATATAATCGCGTATGGATTGCGGCGTGAAATTTGCGAGGTTTATGCACTGGCATTTTACTATCCACCAGATGCCGAGGACTATAATTACGCCAAATGCCAATTTTATGGCCAGAGGCCTATAATTCTTTTTCACGCGCGCTCCTTCTAACGCAACAATTTCAGCATGAGTTTCGAAAAACGCGAAAACCATTTGGACGCCAGAATCTCGGTCAAGGGTGCCTCCCCTGTCCTTTTTACGATTTGTGCGAGCGTCGGGTAGATGTGAATGGGTGAGGCGAGTTTTCCGAGGCCCAATTTCATGGATTTCGCAAGCACGTATTCGTGCAAAAGTTCTCCGGCTTGAGATCCTACAATGTGTGCTCCCAGGATGCGTCCTCGCCTGTCGCAGACGACTTTTGCAAATCCATTTTCTTCGATATCCGTAACGGCTCTATCATTTGCTGCGTATGAGGATTTGTACACTTTTACGCCGCTATATTGCTTTTTTGCCTCTTCTTCGGTAAGTCCGAGGTGCGCGAGTTCCGGGTCTGTAAATGTACACCACGGTACGGAAGAATAATCAACTTTTCTTTTAAAAGGAAACAGGGCGTTTCCGAGGGCTATTATTGCCTGGTATTCTGCCATGTGGCTGAATTGATACGGCCCCGCGATATCCCCGCAGGCGTATATGTTGTTTTTGCTGGTCTGTAAGAATTCATTTACCCCGACGCCTTTTTTATTCGTTCTAACGCCGGCATTTTCCAGGGCCAGCCCTTCAAGGCTCGGGGCTCGCCCGATAGCGATCAGGGCCTTTTCTGCCCTGATGGAAGAGAGGACGCGGTCTTTATCTTCGAGCGAAATGACGATGCCCCTTTCGTCTTTTGCGAATTTTACGGCTTTTTTCCCGGTAAATATTTTTATGCCCTCTTTGATCAAAACTTTTGACAGCGCCGACGCTGCTTCTTTGTCTTCCCGGAAAAGTATCCGGTCCATCATTTCGATTATCGAAACCTCGACTCCCAGCCTGTTTAGCGCCTGTGCCAGCTCGATACCGATCGGTCCGCCGCCCAGGACCGCGATTGATTTCGGCAGGGTATCCAAATCAAAAATAGTTTCATTCGTAAAATACCCGGTTTCCATAAGGCCGTCAATAGAAGGCACTAAAGGACGCGAGCCCGTGCAGATAATAAACCGCTTAGAGGTTATTTTGCTTTTGTTTACTTTGACAGTTTTATTATCGATAAATTCAGGCGCTCCGAATATTACTTTTATGCCGCGCTTCTCGAATACTTCCGGGGGATGGTGAGCACTTACTTTGTTTCTTATTTTTCTCACATGAGGCATGACCCCGCTCACATCGTAGGATCCTTTGGCGGGGCCCTTTATTCCAAAGTCGGCTGAGCGCTTGAAGAGTGAAATGATTTGCGCTGATTTCAATAAGGTCTTGGACGGGACGCAGCCGTACCACGTGCAATCGCCGCCGAGCTTATTTTTTTCTATCAATGCTGTTTTGGCGCCAAGCGCCGCCCCACCTGTGGCAGCTACGAGTCCTGCCGCGCCGCCCCCTATCACTACGAGGTCATAATCGTATTTCATCTTCTTCTCTCTTTTTTGTCAAAGCGCCGCTACAGCTTGAGCCTGCCCCTGCAGTACAAGAGTAGCAGTGACTTTCAAATATTATATCCTGCCCGTTCAGGCTATCCGGAGTGAGATTTCCTATACGCATTAGTTTACTGTCTTTATCGTAAAATGCAAGCCCTTCGGCCTGGTTGAAGTCGCAATCATAGAGGGTTCCGTCCCAGCGCACGCTTAAAAGGTTTCTACACATTATATTCTCTGCGGCGCGTTCGTTAAAATTGTCTGTTAAGACCTTCATATATTTTTCAAAGACTCTCTTTATTTTTAAGTGTTGCGCGAATCTT
>JAMXCZ010000050.1 GCA_024542975.1 Candidatus Omnitrophota bacterium
GGCCGTCCCCCTGCAAAGCGATATAAGATACTTCCCTCGCGGCTTGAGGCTGAACGCCTTATAGAAGGTAGCAAGGCTATATACCTGGCTCACCGGGGTATTCAGTTTTTCGGCAATATGCGTAAGGGCATTTTTGGGCAAGTAGCTGTACTCATACTGCAAGTCCTGGAGCATTCCTATTAATCCGCTTTTTGTGGACTTATGCTTTTTTACTATACTGTTTATCTTTTTGACTTCCAGGGCCTCTGCCATTAACTTATTCCTTTTTACCCTTTTTTATATTTATCAAATATTCTTTCTTTTTTTCTTTGGAAATCTCTTTCACAGTCTTGAATTGTAACGCATGAGTCGGACAACTGACTACGCAGGCCGGTTTCTCGCCTTGCTTAAGCCGCTCGAAACAAAGATCACACTTTATAATGAATTTCCCATCTTTATCCATATTGATCACCCCGAAAGGGCAAACGAGCACGCACCATTTACACCCTATACATTTTCCCTGATCAATAAGAACCGGGCTTTCCCGGTCAGCTCTTGTAATTGCCTTCGTAGGACAGATCTTAATGCACGGGGCATCTTCGCAATGCCTGCATTGAAGCGGAACTACGAATTCGTCAGTAGATTCTACTTTTATTCTTGGCGGCGATATAGGCTTTTCATATATCGCCCAAACGAGATCTTTCGATCTTGAATGCGCAACCGAGCAGGCGAGCTCACACGTTTTGCACGCCACGCATTTATCTGCATCGATTACTATGTTTCCCTTTATGGGCTTCTTCATTAAACCTTGACCTTCTCCCTGTCGTACATCATCGCAGAAAGCTTAAGCGCTTTTCTCTTCTTGTCTATGTGCTTAATTATTATGTGCGCGCCTTTTACAGGGTCCTTCTCGAATGCCCATTTTCCCCCGACAATACCCTCCACGTCCTTGGTAAGGTATTTCATAACGTTCGCGCTTCCCGTAACGGGCATGTCGGACCCAAAAACCACAAGCGCCCCCGATGCCACGAAGTACCACCCGATCGCGATTGCCTTTTCGCTCATCCATTCGGGCGCAGCCCCGGCAATAGGAAGCTCGTCTATGCCCTCACCTATTCCGCCTTCTTTTACCATATTGGCGCAGGCTATGAGTATTCTTGTGTTGTCAACACATGAACCTACGTGCAAAACAGGCGGTATTCCTACTGTTTCACATATTTCCTGTAGACCTCTACCGGCATATTTCTTTGCCGATTCGGGCACGAGCAAACCTTCTTTTGCGCACGCCAGGGCGGAACAACCCGTCTGCACCACAAGAACATCGTGCTTTATGAGTTCCTTGACCATTTGTATATGGCTTTTCCCGCTTTGCATTTTGGGGTTATCGCAGCCTACGACGCCCACAACGCCTCTAATCCTTCCGCTTATGATAGCGTCGTTCAAGGGCCTGTATGTCGCGCGGTATTTCCCGCCTAGATAATAAAATATGTTTTCTGCCGTAAAACCGGCTATGAGGTCCATAGATTCTTCGGGTATATTCACCCGCGCTTTATCGCGGTTAGGGAAATTTTCTATGGAACGCTTCACAAGTTCGCGGGCAATTTCGAGCGCTTTTTCTTCTTCAAATTCTATATGTTCCATACCCGGAAATTTCGCCTTGGGATGCGTAGAAAATAGTTTTGTATGAAAACACGAAGCTACCTTGACAAGCCCGGGCATAATACACTGGAGGTCAACGATCATCCCTTCGACAGCGCCCGTCGTGATCGCGAGTTCCTGCTGCAAAAAATTCCCCGCAACGGGCACGCCTCTTCGCACGAGTATTTCGTTAGCGGTGCAGCATATACCGGCGACGGTTATACCCTTTGCGCCATTCTCCCGGGCGAGTTTTAGCATCTCTTCGCTCTGGGAAACCGTGACAACAACATCGCTCAAAAGCGGAACGTGGCCATGGATCAATATGTTTACCTCGTCCTCTTTGAGAACACCGAGATTTACCTTTGCCCGCAGGGCTTGTGGGGAGCCAAATAAAATATCACTTGCCTCAGTAGCGATCATCGATCCGGCCCAACCATCGGCAAGGGCTGTTTTCATAATTCCAAGCATAAGATTTTTGTAATCATTGTCAACGCCCATATTAGTGCGTGACATCGTCTCGACTATGGGCCTATCTATGCCCTTCGGCACTATGTTGTGCTTTTCCCAGATTTTCTGCTGTTTCGCCGGCGCCCTCTTTATGAAAACCGGCGGTTCTTCCTGTTTGCCGAAGTCTTCCAGCATGGCACGGCCGAGTTCCGCCGCAATCTCTTCATTCTTTTTGCCCTCGATCTTTATGCCGTATTCAGACGCGACCTTTTTCAGTTTCTCTTCGCTTTTTATCTTGTAACTCGAAGCTTTACCCGACCCGTAAAGCATAAGCGTTCGCGCGATTTCGCGCCCGTGATCCGAGTGGCATGCAGATCCCGCCGCTGTGTGCCGCGCAAGGTTCCTCGCCGCTATGGTATCCCGATCAGCGCCGCAAGTCCCCACCTGCGCGCCCTCTTCAAACGGGTCTATTCTACACGGGCCTAAATTACAATTTTTGCAGCAAAGCCCCAAAAGCCCAAACCCGCAATGCGGGTCCTGCGCGTCATAACGCTGCCATACCGTTTCTATGCCGCAAGAATGGCACATCTCCTTCAGTTTTTCTTCGCTTACCTTCTCTTTAGCCATTAATCCGTATCCTCCTCTAAAATTTTCTTTATCCTTTGTATGGATTCATTCACTTTTTTTGAAACTTCAAAAGTCCCGTCCTTCTTATCTTTTTTCAGGAAGCACTCATCAAAATCTATTGTATCAAGCAAAGTAATGTCATCAATGTTTTTCTTTATGAATTCTATATCTTCTGCCCCGCGTACCTTATTTCCTATGGCGTAAATCTTTTTAACCCCGATATCGCGCGCAAAAATGCGTATTTTTTTAGCAACGCCGATTGCATCAAGCGTCGGCTCAACCACAATCAAAACAAAGTCGCAGGACTCCGCAGTCCCTCTGCCAAGATGCTCGATCCCAGCCACCATATCCATCACAAGATGCTCCCCGCGCTTCAATATAAGGTGGCTCAAGAGATTCTTAACAAATGTATTCTCCGGGCACATGCACCCGGACCCGCCCTTTTCCACCGCCCCCATCACGATCAATTTAATATTTCCGCTTTTGACAGCAAATTTATCAGGTATATCATCCAGTTTCGGGTTCAGTTTAAAAAAAGTCTTATTCCCCTCGCTAACCCCCATCCGCTCGTTTATCAGCTTCTCCATCTCGGCGATAGGCGTAATCTTACGAGCGCTCTCAAGCCCAAGAGCCCTTCCCAAATTTATGCTAGGGTCACAATCCACCGCAAGGACTTCTTTTTCACCCTTCGCAAGGGCTTGTATAAAAAGTCCGGCAAGCGTCGTCTTCCCAACCCCGCCCTTACCCGTAAATGCAATTTTCATTCAAAACCTCTAATGGGGCCCACTTTCTTACTTTATTTCCTTGTCAATCATTTTTTGTTTCGACTATGTGTTTAAATAAAAATTCGTCTTGGGTCTCTCTCCACAATAGTTCTCCGTCAAATTTATTTCTCAATTTTTTAAACATTATTTCGATCCATTTTTTATAATACTTCATTTTAGAAGAGCCGAAAATACTGGGATTAAATTTAGCTTTAAGAATCGCGGTAACTTCTAAACTAGCATACTTTTTTTGGGCTTCTTCAGGAGAAATTTTTAACAATTCACCTAATGATCCTATGCCAGTAGTCCAATGACGATTGCCCGAGAATTCTATTGAAGCAGCAAAATTTCCATCAAAAGTTTTATGTTGAAATTGAATTAAGGTAGTCATCTTTTTCTTATCTCGCTTTACTGTTAATCTTGTTCCTTTCGGCACTTTAAAATCATTTCTGTAAAGAAGTATGTCCTCGATAAAAATATTGTCTTTGAAGATTTCTTTAATCCTAGCCCTACTATATATCGTAACATCGGTCGGTTTGATTTCTTTTCCTATTTCTGAATGTACAGAGCTTGAATAACTCACTGTCGTTCTCCAGGTATCAGCTTTTATATTCCAATGGCGTGAATATAAAAACAATAATTCCTCTAACAAAATTGCTTCGAATAGGTTTTGGGCAATTGCTTTTTGCTGCGTTATTCCATCACCGAGTTTTTGTAATTCTTCTTTCCAATTTTTTCTTTTGGTAAATTCACTCCAAATTGTGGCCCCTAAATTTCTTCTTCTGTACGCAAATATCCCACTGAAAAATAAAGGTGCATTAGTTTCTTTATCAAAGAAAAAATCGCAAGGAAAAGATGTCTCAATTGCATCAGACTTTAGTATTACAAAAAATGTAACAGCGATAGCTGCAGCTATAATTATTGCAAGCGCCTGCTGGGCTCTTTCTAACTCTCTGTTTCTAACTAAGATAAACAAGCAAATCAATAAGATAATACTAAGAACGATGGGCATTGTCATTTTATTCATTCCTAAAATTTTTTTTACCGAAACCTTCCTTGCCTTGACTATGTTTATCTTTCGCTCTATATTGTCGGCTATCTTTAACTAATAAAAATTTTCCTTTTGTATATCCCCATGTTGCCTTGTAAGTACACTCTTCCCGACTTGACATATCAACAGAAGTAAACTGAAATTTGATAGTTAGCGTATCTTCGCCGTTGATTAATTTGCGAATATGATAATCTGAATTCATCACAAATGAAGCAGACCACTCAATTTTGTCCCCAGAAGGAAGCGAAAATTCTCTTTCTCCTTGTTTGTAGTCCTCTTTTGTAATTTTACCTCTTGTATTTGATTCAAATGACCAATTTTTCAAGTGGGTGAAAGCAGTTTCTTTTCCTAAATTTTGTGCTTGCATTGAAAGATACCAAAAAGTACTACTAGCGTCGTTTGGATCTTTTTCTCCTTTTGTTGTAAAATTAATTGGCGTAACTTCAATCCAAGTTAAATGATTTTCTACTGCTTTTATTCTCGCCTCATCTAACATGTCACTGACTTTCTTCGCGCCATACGCAGTAGCTATAGCAATTACAACTGTTGCTAAAGCAGTAACCCATATAGGCGAAACACGAAACCATAATCTTTTCGATTTAATATTAAAAAATTCGCCACAATTATTACATTTCTTTGCCGAAGCCATAATCCAATGACCACAAAAAGGACAATACTTTATTTGGTTTGCATTCGTCATTTATTTTCTGCTTTCAGCATTAGAAAACAAAAGATGTTCGGCACTTTTTTCCTTCATATAGAAGAGATGCCTAGCACCCTTTTCTTTATTCATTGCTACTTCTAGTAATTGATACAAATTCATCTCCTGCGTACTTCATTTTTATATTTCTGTCGTAATTTAAACTGCCTGCGTAATAAGCTGTATGAGTAATGCCAGATTTATCTCTGGGGTTCTTATACTTAACTTCTACAACTAATGAAATTTTATTCTTACCAGAACTTCCAATTTCAGGTCCATAAATATATCTCATACCAGTGAATGAAGATAAATAAAATTTGTTAACTTTTGGTTCACCTATGATTTTTCTCCACTCATTGGGTGGGGTAATGGACCTTTCACCATCCACTATTTTCCATCTTATATCGGAAATTAATGCATTAACGGCGCCCGTGTTTTCTATGTTAACTGTGAATGTTCCATGCAAACTAGAAGGACTTGCCGGATTTGGATAAGATAGGGTGAAAGATTTTGGATAAACAGATATTGCGGGGCGGTCTTTAATTACATCGGGTCTAGGCCTAGGAGTATCATAATATTCCACTGAAATCCCATCCTTAGAAAACCCCACGCCTTTAAGGTGTGGGGCTTTATATATCATGGTCGCAATGATAACGACGATAAAAGCTATGAAAGCTATAGTGATCATCAAAGATAATTTTTTTATTTTTGCAAGTACCTGCGTATGTAAATTCAACATTCCCATTTTATACCATCTTTAGGGGCAGTTCTCGCACTGAACTTAGACCTGCTCCTTATAGGCGCTCACCACATTTCGCATTAACATCGTTACTGTAAGCGGTCCGACGCCGCCGGGTACGGGGGTGATGAATGCGGCGCGTTCCTGCGCTTTCTCGAATTCGACGTCGCCTACGAGTTTATCACCTACGCGGTTGATGCCGACGTCGATAACTATAGCACCCTCTTTTATCCAGTCACCCTTAACTATCTCTGCTCTGCCAACTGCGACAACTAATATTTCCGCCTTCTTTACATGTTCGGGTAAAACGCCGCGTTCGCCGGTTGCGATGTGGCAGACGGTCGTAGTAACAAACTTATTTAGAAGTAGCAAACTAAGAGGTTTTCCCACGATTTCCGAATGCCCTATGATAACGGCCTCTTTCCCGTACAGCTTTACCCCTGTCGATTCTATGAGTGTCATCGCTGCCTGCGCTGTGCACGGAGAAAACTTTGCATCTCCCAAAAGAACATGTCCCAGGTTTTCCGGGTGCATGCCCTCTACGTCTTTTCCTGGAGTTATATTGCTCATAGCAAGCCTCAAATCTATCCCCTTGGGGAGCGGAAGCTGCACGATTATGCCTGACGCGCTTTTGTCCTGATTTAGCTTTTTAATCTCACTTATGAGACTCTCCTCGGTTGTGCCGGCATCTAAAGTTTTTAGCTCATATTCAATCCCTAAATTCTCCGCATTTTTCTTTTGCGATTTTATGTAAACCGCTGACGCGGCATTTTCCCCCACTTGAATACTGACCAATTTCGGGCTCTTGCCGGTTTTCTGCTTTAATGACTCTACCTCGGCCTTAATATCTTCCTTGATCTTAGCCGCGATGTCCCTCCCCTTTAGTAACTGCGCGCTCATAATAAGATTTCTCCTTTAGCGGTTTATTTTACTTAGCACTTCCCGCGTTGGTTCGACTTTGTTTAAGGCATAAAAATGCAGCCCCGGTGAACCGCCCGCGAGAAGCTCGTTACATTGTTTGACCGCAAAGTCGACGCCCGCTTTGTAAGTAGCCTCGGCATTGCCGTCGAGCGGTTTAAATATATCGTGTACCTTTTGCGGAATTGTCGCTCCGCATGTCTTGCAGAATCTTAAAAGTGTCTGGTAATTCGTTATAGTTATAATCCCGGGAAGGATCCGCACGTTAACGCCTACTTTCTTGGTCCTTTCCATGTACTCAAAATAATCCTTGTTGTCAAAGAAAAGCTGGGTTAACACGAATTCGCCGCCGGAGTCTATTTTGGTTTTAAGGTATTTCGAATCTGTGTCCTTGTCAGGGCAATGGATATGCCCTTCCGGAAAACCGGCTACTCCTATTGAGAAAAAATCTCCGTGGGTTTTTATAAGCTTGATAAGCTGATAGCAGTATTCCAGCCCGTCCGGCGCCGGCGTCCAGAACTCTTCCCCTTCGGGCGCATCGCCGCGAAGCGCCAGGATATTCTGTATGTTCTTTTCTTTCATTCTACCGAGTATTTTTTTCAGTTCCTCCTGGCTGTGGCCAACGCAGGTAAAGTGGTGCATTACCGGAACATCAAATTTCTTTTGCAATTCATCTACGATCTCCATCGTAGCTTCCCGCGTGCTTCCGCCGGCGCCGTAAGTCACCGAAAACCAGTCCGCTCCGAGTTCCACAAAAGCTTTCGCGACCTCGGGAAGTTTCGCCCTCCCCTTTTCGGTTTTCGGCGGAAAAAATTCAAATGAATAAGTCCTGCATTTTTCTTTTAAAATATCCGATATTTTCCGTATCACTGCTTTTCCTCCTCTATGTTATCCATATCTTTCCGCATGACTTGAAGCGCTTCTCTTATTCCCCGGGTAAACTCCTCGTCTTTTACGCTTTTCAGGTTTATCTCTACGTTTAAAACGGCCGACCTAAAGGCGCATTTAAAGAGAAGCTTCGCTATCTCGGTATCGGTTATTAAATTGCTATTTCCCTTTCGGGCTACGGGCGGATACATCTTTATGGCCTCATGGGCCTTTTTGCAAACCTCAAGCGGCACCATTGCTGCCTCTTTTAAAGCGGCCTGGATTTTTCCTTCCCGCTTTTCATCCTTCGGCAGTTTAAAGGCGTCGGACAATTTTTTATAGGCCTTCGCGTCTTCGGAGCACAGCTTATTGAAATCCTGACGAATGCCCCCAAGTCGCTTTAAGATGCCTTGCATTTCTTCTTCATGGGCAAGGTATTTTTCCTTGCCGAGCGTGAAATTCACGACTTTACCCAGAGTCGCAGAGGCTAAGGCTCCGATCAAAGCGGCCACGCTCCCACCTCCGGGCACGGGCGATTTGGATGCCAGGGCGTTCAGGTAAACGTTTATTGTCGTTTCGCCATACATGATTAAAACAACCCTACTATCTTTCCGTTTCTATCGATATCAACCCTTGTTGCCGCCGGCACCGAAGGAAGGCCCGGCATTGTGCGCATTGCGCCCAAAACAGGATAGAGAAACCCTGCCCCGACAGAGGCCCGGACATCCCTGATGGGAACCCTGAAATTCTTAGGCGCGCCTTTTAGTTTCGGGTCATGCGAAAGAGAAAGATGCGTCTTTGCCATATTGATCGGAAATCCGGCGTAGCCGAGTTTCGTATATAGCTTGATTCTCTCCTTTGCTAACGGTAGATAATCTACGCCGCTTGCGCCGTAAATCTTGGTTGCAACAGCATTTATTTTGTCTTTTATCGAAGCGTGATTCGGATAAAGGAATTTCATTTTGTGCGGCTCATCAAGCGCTTTAACGACCGCCCTGGCAAGCGCAATTCCGCCCTTTCCGCCTTTTTCCCACACCTCCGATATGCAGGCGTCAGAAGCTCCGAGTTCAATTGCTTTTTTCCTGACAAATTCCAATTCCTCTTCGGTGTCGGTCGAAAACCGGTTTATAGCGCAAACAACGGGAATGCCATGAATGAGCACGTTTTCGATTTGTTTCGCCAGATTCTCGCAACCCTTTTCCAGCGCTTCCATGTTTGGCTTCGCGACAAGTTTTTTGTCAATGGGTTTGCCCGGCCGCATTTCAAAAGCTCCGCCGTGCATTTTTAAAGCCCGGATAGTAGCCACGATAACGGCGCCGTCTAATTTGAGCCCGCTCTGCCTGCATTTTACGTTGATTAATTTTTCAAAACCGCAATCCGCGCCAAAACCGCTTTCTGTAACTACGTAGTCAGCGAGTTTAAGCGCCATCATGTCCGCCAATGCGGAGTTATTGCCGTGAGCGACATTCGCAAAAGGCCCTGCGTGGTTAAAAACAGGGGTGTTTTCCGTAGTCTGCACAAGGTTGGGTTTTATGGCGTCTTTCAGCAAAACGCACATGGCACCCGCCATTTTAAGCTGTTCGGCGGTAACCGGTTTTCCGGTATGCGTAAATCCTATGACGATCTTACCGAGCCGCTTTCTAAGGTCCGAAAGCCCGGTCGTGAGAGCCAAAATCGCCATGGTTTCTGTGGCAACCGTTATATCGTAGCCGGTCCTGCGCGGATAGCCTCTAGTTGTCTTGTCCAATCCTATCGCGACTTCCCGCAGAATGCTGTCGCTTAAGTCTTCGCACCTCCGCCAGGTGATATTGCCGGGGTCAATATTTAATTTATTGCCGTGGATTATATGGGCATCTATAGCCGCGGCCAGAAGATTGTGCGCTGTCTCCATGGCGTGGACATCTCCGGTAAAATGAAGATTGATATTTTCCATCGGAAGGACTTGCGAGTATCCGCCTCCGCAGGCACCCCCTTTAATCCCGAATGTCGGGCCCTTGGACGGCTGGCGGCAGGTATTGCAGACTTTTTTACCGATTTTCGCGAGCGCCTGCCCCAATCCGAAAGCAGTTACGGTCTTGCCCTCTCCTAGCGGCGTCGGAGTAATAGCTGTTACAGTGACAAATTTGCCGGTTTTCCTATTTTTTAGTCGCTTCAGAATATCCAGCGAGATCTTGGCCATGTATTTTCCGTAATGCTCTATTTCTTTATCCAAAATGCCGAGCCTCTTCGCTATTTCACTAATTGGTTTCATTTTTGCTTTTTGGGCAATCTCCAGATCCGGCGGTACGTGTTTCATGGTTCGGCTCCTTTCAGTCGCTCACCATGACCCTGAGCAAGGCCGCCAGAAGCGGCCGCGTCGAAGGGTCATTTTTGAACTCCTTTAGAAATTTCTTCGGCAATCTTAAGTAGTTTCTCTAAATTCTTTTCGCAGTCTTCCGGCTTAAATAAAGGTGAGCCCATGCCACAGGGAAGCGTCACGAGATCCCCTTCTTTGAAATCCTTTACATTTTCTCTCTTGTCGACGCCCCAGGCGATTCTCTTGCCGCTCCTGTATTTGGAATACTTGGTAATATCAAACTGCGAAGCGTCAAAACTTATAATATCAATATTCGAGTCAAGCATATCATCCCAATCCATGTTCCCGCACGTATGAACACCGCTTGTCACGTTAAAACTCGCAAATAGCGCGTCCCAAATTTTCTTGTAATCAAACCCCACCTGCCCGAGCGCCGGCTCGTCAAGAAAAAGTATTATGTTCTCGGCTTTAAGCCCTTCGGTAATCGCGGTTATGTGCTCAGAAATACGCAAGATGGCATCATCCTCTTTATAACCACCAAGAAAAAGCGTAGTA
>JAMXCZ010000051.1 GCA_024542975.1 Candidatus Omnitrophota bacterium
CTTCGTCTTTTAGCGGCACCACCAATGAAATTCTTCTCATAAACTACCTTGCTCTCACAAAAGACCTAAAGAGGGCTTTTTCCCTTTTTCCTATGGCAAACAAAAACCAGCACACTACAAGAATCCCTTTCAAAATCAAGCTCGCGACGGGCTCTAATGGGACAAAGAGAATAAACAAAATAAATACAAGCCCCGCGGCAAAAAGTATTATATTCTGTTTCGTAAACACAAAATTCATCTTTTTTATTTGATAGGTTATCAATGCAAAACTTGCCAGCGTATTCATTGCCAAATAGGAAATGGCAACTGCCATAAGGCCCAATTGCCGTACCAGCACGGTAAAAAGAAGCGCGTATAGCAAATATTGAGAAAGGATAATCGAAAAATATGCGGCCAGCTTCTTTTTTGCCATAAGCGCCGTCGCAAGCATGTATGAGATCATAAAAAACAAGCTGGCCAAAAGGTAGACCGGGAATATCTCGAGCGCCGGAAGAAATTCCTTTGAGAAAATCACCAAAATCAGCGCCTTTTTTGCGAGAAAAAGGACCGCAATCGACGGTATGAGAAAAATCAGGATAAACCGGATAGCTTTGTTTATTTCCAGATTAAAATGCCTGGTATTGGTTATGCCGCTCAATTTCGGAAAAAGATAACCCCAGATGCCGTTGGTGAAAAACGGTGTGTAGTAGCCTACGAGGGCGAACACTACCTGGTAAAATCCGTTCGCCTCTACACCGGATACCCTTATGAGCGTGCTTCTTACATACAGGATCGTAAGCCCTGTAAGCGCGGACGACAACAATACTACGGCTCCGTACGCAAAAAGTTTTTCTGCATAGAATTTAAAATCAACGTTTCTTATTTTTTTGACGAACCTGAGGAACGAGAGCCCTGCTTCGGTTTTCAATATGCGGAATAGAAACAGGGTTATTATCACGAAGCCCAGGGCATAATTAAACGCTAAATACAAAAAACCGCCCCGCAGTTTCATCGTCCCGACAAATAGGATAAGAAGCGCAAGCCCGAGGATGTAATGCAAAATCCTTGCCTTGGAAAAAACACCGGGCCTTGCAAGCCCGAGGATTGTACACTCCATGGTTGTTACAAAAATGGAAAATAGCACACCGCCGGATACAAGAACTAAAAGCCAGGAATATTCGCTTGAAGAAAATACGAATTGAGATATTGTTTTTGAAAAAATAAGGGTCAGGATAAAAAAAACAAAAAAGCATAACGCCTGCATAGTGATCGCTACGGACATCGTATTTCTTACCCCGCTTATGTCCTGCTTTTGCCACATCTCGGAAACATACTTTGTTATGCCCATACTTATCCCCAACCCACATATCGCTTCGGCGCTCTGAAAAAAAGTCATCGCCTGGGAAAAAATACCTAACCCCGACGGTCCTAGCGTAACGGCAAGAAATTTGGCCCTTACAAGCCCTATCCCCATCGCCACAACCGTAGAAACCCCCATAGCCGCCGTAGCCCTATAGAGTTTCTTCATCGTTTCCCTTTTTCTCTTCCGGCAAGTTTCATGTAAATTGCTTTTTCGTTTTCGATGGACGTTTCCCTCGAGTAGCACCTGACAGCTACTTCGCGCGAGAACGTTCCCATCTTTCTATTGCGCTCTTTATCGGATAAAAGTTCCAGTGTCCGCGCCGCAAGGCTATCTGTATCTCCGAACGGCACAATAAAGCCCATTTTTCCATCCTGCACGAATTCTCCGTGCCAGTCAAAATTATAGACAACGCTCGGTGTGCCTGCCAATGCAGCCTCCACAAGTACTTGCCCTCCGTGCGGTTGGACGACCACATCAGCCGTATAAAAAAGGTCCGCAAGCTCATT
Organism: Candidatus Omnitrophota bacterium; assembly: GCA_024542975.1. Taxonomy (GTDB): domain Bacteria; phylum Omnitrophota; class Gorgyraeia; order JABMRN01; family RBG-13-46-9; genus JAMXCZ01. Next base: position 1,849 of record JAMXCZ010000051.1, read on the forward strand.
CGCTGTTTTAGGCCCTAAAAACAATGTCTTTTCCCTAAAGCCATATCCATTGGCCATATTCTTTAGTTCGCTTTCAAGAACGCCTTCCCCCGCTATGAGAAGAAAGGCTTTGTTGTTTTGCGCATGTACCTTTCTAAACATCTTTATAAGATCACGGACATATTTTACCGGATGTAGCCTTCCGACATAAAGAATCGCATCTCCGCCATCAATACGTAAAGACCCCTTTAAGTTTTGCCTTGTCTCCGGCAAAGCGTAGTGGGCCGCTTCTACCTTGACTCCGGTCGTAACATATTTGTCGGCGCATTCTTTCGGAAAGGATTTCAGATTCTTATAAAACATCCTATCCGCCACTATTACCTCTGAGAGGCGGCAGGCCAAACGCTCAAGCCATCGCTCTATTCTCCGGAAGCGCAGGAATTTGACAGATACATTTCCGGTTCCTTTATGTTTCATCTCGTAACTGGTATTGAGATGTAACACAAACGGCACAGAAAGGGCCCTTGAAAAAATAAGCCCTATAAAACCGAGAAAAACGGCCTCGTGGCTTTCTACACAATTGATCTGTTCTCTTCGTGCTATGTTCAGAAGAAAGAAAATATTTTTTATGAGATTTACGAGGTCGCCTGTCTTGCGTAACCCGCCGGAAAAAAGTTTACTTTTTTTATGGATGGAAAACCGGTAAGATATGATCTCATCCGTTATCCTTGCGCTTGAATCCGCATCCGATTCAAAATCAAAGAAAACCGCGATTTGCTTTGATATACCGCCCTTTAAAAGCATGTCCTCAGCTATACCGTTTTTATTTTTCTCTTTTTCCAAATCCATAATACAAAAGGTGAGACGATTTATAGGGCTTCCGTTTTTGAGTGCCTTTTTTTTAAACAATCTCCCGGCATGGATATAACAAAGCCCTGCCAATCCAATAAGGGGCCCGAGAACATAAAACAAAAGTATATCTACTACCTGTATAACTCGCTTCACAGCTCCTCTATGAGGCTCATGAGTTTGCCTGTCGTGTTTTCAGCTTTATATCCCGCTAAGGTGCTTTCGCAATCTTCAATTTTGCCAGTTTTTTCTGTAGTGTGCTTATTGTAATAATCGCGGATCGGCTTATATGGGCCTATAGGCCCGGCTACAATGCCTGAAGGCGTAGAACGTATGAGGTCGGAAAGCTCTGTGTTCTCTTCGCCGTTTATGAGAACTATAGGCGTGCCTGAACCAATGTATTCGTAAACCTTTTGCGGCCGCCATCCCTGGCTACTCATACCCTTCCAGCCAACCAGAAGTAATAAATGCGACGATTTCATTATATCTATAGCTTCGCTTAGCGACACGGGTTCGTGTTCGTATACAATCTTTTCAAGATTATATTCGGCCGCCATTTTTCTGATGTCAGGCTTACCGTATCCGTAAACATAAAAATCAATTCGTAACCCCTCTTTGGGAATATTTTTCGTTTGGGCGTTATGCTTTACATCATTTAAAAACGGGATTATGTTCTGATGATTTCCATTGAGTTTACCAAGATACGAAATACGGAATTTGCCCTTTTTCGGTGGAACCGGGTCTTTATACCATTCTGTGTCGAAAGCATTTGTAATAACGTGAACGCGGTCGCCATAGTCTCTCCCTAAAGATTTGCCCCATTCATCCGAAACCGTAACAATTCTATCGGCTTGTTTTAGAATCTTCTTTTCCTCCCATTCGAGAGGTTTTCTACGAATAGGCCCGAAACTTCTATAATGATCCTGGCTCCATAGATCTCTTAAATCCGCTATCCAGGGTTTTTTTAATATTTTTTTAAGCTCACAAGCTATCAAATGTGCGCTCTCGGGCGGTGAGGAACTTATTATAACATCGCACTTTATATTCTTTCGGAGCGTATTCAACCTTTTTTTTACTGAATGGAACCAGGCTATTTCAAGTTGCGGATTGATTCTGTCCTTCACAGAATTTTTTCGACTCGCAGGCACCCTATAAATCTTTACCTTATCTAATTCCGGCTCTTTAAGATCCCATACAACCTTGCCTTGAGGCGCATCTTTTGTGAGCACGGTTATACCATACCCTGACCTTATAAGGTACTTGGCAAATTTTGCCATTCTGATCATACCAACCGACCCGACCGGTGGCCAGGCGTAGGAGATCATGAGTATATTTTTCATCGTTATACCTCTACGCCTAAATTATCCGGGCAAGCCAGGCACTGTTTTTCTATCCTATCCCGCTTGCCTGTTAAAAAGTTCCTTCTCATTTTTCTGAAAAAAGCGTTATTCCATACATCCTGCTCATCAATCTTACCGTTGGCGGACATATTAAGGAGCATCATCGAGCAGCTTCCGATATTTCCGTCACCATCCACGCGTAGTTGAGAAAAATGAGAAGAGCACTTAAAAGCGGTAGCGCTTTTAGAAATAAGGACGGGCCAACGCACCTTTTTCCTAAGCAAGGGAGAAATCTTCTCTTTGCTTCGACCGATAAAGTCCCGAATCTTTTCGTCCTCATGGAAAAGCGTTTTTTCCTTAACCCTAAATCCGTCATATGGGCTTGGTAGAAAGTTACATAGAAATATCGTGTCCACGCCAAAATTAGCTGCCAGGTTTATCATCTCATTCATACGTACATAGTTCTCTCTGTCAATAATGAAAGAAGCTTTTATTTTTAATGGAGATTTTCTGGCGTTTTTTCGGGATATCAGATTTTTAAGGGCGGAGCATATGTCATTAAAAACATCTTCTTTCATACCGGTAAGCCGCGCGTACTCACGCGCATTGTGAGCGTTTAAACTTATTGTTATGCCTTCCAGGCTTGAATTTAAAATTCTCTCTATGTTTTTCTCCAATGTGGTGCCGTTTGTAAATGTTTTAACAAGCATTTTGTGCGTTTTCGCCGCGTAGTCTACCATCCTGAAAAAATCCTTATTTAAAAGCGGCTCGCCAGAACCGATAATACTTACCGTAATTGCTTCGGGAAAACTATCCGTCACTTTTTTAAACGTCTCAAAAGACATGTCCTTTACCGGATTTTGCGCATGCAGATAGCCATCCTGTATCACCTCGGAATGCGTCGGGCACATACGGCAGGATAATGTGCACCTTCCTGTCGCCACAATGGACAAAACTATGGGCTTGTAGGAAAGCTTTTCCTCTTTCGACGCCAGCATATAGCGCAGATAATTTGCCTTCTGCTTTGCCGTAAATGGGCCTCTTAAAATATTGACCGGCTCTTTTAAATTTTCCAGAAGTTTTAAATCGGGCATTTTGGGTTAAAGTACCTGTTAAAACGAAACATAATTGCTATTTCAAAAGGAAAAGCAAAAAACCTTCTTCGTAGGCGAAATTTCGCGAGCCTGTAGAAAAGCTTTTTGGCCACCGTCCGTATGGCAGTAGAACTTTTAGAATGTGTCAGAAGTTTTCCGTATTTATCTATAATGTAGAATTCCCTCCTCGTTTTTGCCGTCGCCCACGGAAGCCATGTTATGGGCATCTCGCCGGTAAATGTGTCAAATTTGCCGTAATCAAAAATATTATCGGGTGGCCTGAACCCGTTTTCCTTGGCCAATTCGTATAGATGCGATCCGGGAAAGGGTATATACGTCTGATAGGTAATCACGATATTCGGTATTAAATCCGCAAGCCACATGCCTGTCTTGATTGTTTCGGATACCTCCTCAGGTGTCTGCGTCGGAAATCCTATGATGCTTGCGCCTGTGACGCCTAAGCCGGGAAATTTTGCTATGATCTTGAATTTCTCGGTTATCATATCCCTTGTTATGCCTTTGTTTATCAGCTCCAGGATCCGATCGCTTCCCGATTCCCAGCCGATAAAAATTCTCCTCACCCCCAGCTCTAATATTTTACCGAGCAATTCTTCGTCTATACGCTCCAGACGCACCATGCACGAGGTGGAAATAATGTCTATTTTTTTAAGTTCCCCGAGGATATGCAAAGCCCTCGCTTTTTCCACAAAAAAGTGGTCATCCTGGAACACGACGGCGCCTATGTTGAACTTTCCCTTAAGAAACGCTACTTCTTTGACTACAAATTCCGGCGAGTGCTTCCTCCACTGCCTATCGTTAAAAAGAAGGTTGTAACAGAAGGCGCAGTTGTAAGGGCACCCCCTTGAGGTAATAAAATCTATTTCCCGCCTTCCGTCGGGCAGGACCTCTACGCTTCTTTCGACATCCTCTTTTGATAAAAGACTCCAATCCGGCCTGTAACCGTCGAGATCCCGGAGGAACGGCCTTGGAGGGTTAATACAAGCTTGCCCTGTCGTTCTATCTTTGTAGCCTAATCCCAAAACATCCTTCAGGTCTTTTTTGCCGTTTAAGGCCTCGGCTATTTCACAGATGGTTTCCTCCCCTTCTCTCATGCATATCATATCTATAAAATTTTCCTTAAGGCACTCGAGCGGAAGCGTGGAAGGATGAACTCCTCCCCATACAATGGGAAAACTTTTCGATCTTTCTTTGAGCTTCAAAGACATCGCCGCCGAACTTCTTGTCTGCCTGCCGGTAAGAACCGAAAAGCCCACAAAAAGCGGCTTTAGCATTAAAATTTTATCCATAGCGTCTTCCGTTTCGTTTTCAAACAGGTTGAAAAGGTGTACGCTATAGCCGGCTCTTTTGAGCGCCCCGCCGATGTAAAGAAGGCTTAATGGGTGGAATATCCTATCACATTCGATTCTTACGAGGGCTATCGTCTTATTTTCCACGCTAAAGCTCCTTTATCCTTAATCCTCTTCTCTCTATCGCCTTTTTCAACCTGGCAGCAAGCCTGCTCGTAAAAACACGTTCGTGTAAAAAATTGTTGCAATATATGGCGCAAACGACGTCCCTGGCCCTTCCTTCGATACCGAAGGAGGTAAGTTTCCCTGCTATATTGTTTTTTCGGCGCCTTTTTCGGGCACTTGTTATTACGGGGCTATTTCTTACGGCATTTAAAGCAAAACGAAAAGCCTTTTTCCGCTCTTTAAAACTGAGTTCCGGCGTTTCGAAAAATGGGGTGTTCTTTCGCTGCGACCCGTTATTTAAATAAACTTCAGGCGCCGCGGCAAAACGCCCGTTCTTCGATACATAATCAAAGAGTTCCGTAGCCGGATAAGGCAGCAACTGATAGAAGCTCACTATCGATACGGGAAATTCGGTCGCAAACTTAACGGATTCCAAAAAGTCGTCCCAGGTTTCGCCGGGGGAGCCGATTAAAAAGAAAAGTTCCACTTCATAGCCAAGTTCACAGGCAATGCCGACAGCCTGCTTCATCTCCTCCACCTTTTCGTTTTTCTTTATGTTATTAAGCACCTTTTGACTGCCGCTTTCAATGCCAAAACCAAGCATCCTGAAACCCACTTCTCGCATCCTTCTTAAAAGTTCCGTATCCACTTTGTCCGCTCTTATTCCGTTATCACACATGAGATAAAGATCTTTTAATCCTCTTTTTTCAATACTGTCGCAAATTTTATATACATGATTTTTATCAAGCGTAAAATTATCATCTCTAAAACTGAATTCCCTGTAGCCCAGTTTGTAGTGGTATTCGATTTCACGAACTACATTCTCTGCGCTTCTGAACCGAAGCATGCGCCCGACAGCCAGATTTACCGGGCAGTAAATACACGTATACGGGCAGCCCCTCGATGTAATTATTGTAATTAATCCGGAGTAGATTGATTTCGAAAATTTTCCGTATTTCGGAAAGGGGATTTCGTCCAGATCGGTTATAAACTCCCTGTCACCGGTATAGATCACGCTTCCGGAAGGCATTCTGTAGAGAAGGCCTTTTATGTTGTTTACTTCCTCACCCCTGCATAGCTCAAGAAGCGTCTTCTCGCCTTCCAGAACAGCCCCGTAATCGATCACCTTTATATCTCGAAGCACTTCGGCCCTCAGTGTGGATATATGCGGCCCGCCGGCTATAATTTTTGCGTCTTTCCACACCTTCCTGACCTTTCGCATGATTTCAAAATTATACTTGTAATTCAGGGTCATGAGGCTTAGCCCTATAAGGTCGGGCTTGAATGAAAATATTTTTCTCGTTAATCTCTCAAAGCTATCGTCTTTGTTCAGGTCGAACACCGCGTTCGATATGCCGTTTTTCGTAAGAACCTCGGAAAGTATTCCCAGTCCATAAGGCAAAACGTTTGAAAACGTCCGGTCGTACTTCGCCTGTATCAATAGCACTTTCTTAAAACGCATTCTCGCACTCCATTATTGCGGCTAGTCGATATACTTTCTAAGCCACAGCTCTAAATTAAGCCAGCTCCATATTGTAAGTTCGCTGGGTTTGCCTTTTTCGCAAAAAAACTTAAACTCATCTCTGACAGATTTGCTATCGAGATAGGGCCTTTTGTTAAATTCCTTCGAATTGAAAATATCGGTAATCTCCCTCCGCATCGGCCCCTTAAGCCAACTCTTGAGAGGCGTAGGAAAACCCATTTTATCCTGCCTTGTCCTTACGCTCTCGGGGATACAGCCGCTCATGATTTTCCTCAATATAAACTTTGTCTCGCCGGAGCGTATTTTATACTCAAGAGGCAAGGTAAACGCATATTCGATAAGCCTGTAATCCAGGAAAGGGCTCCTCGTTTCAACGGAATGCGCCATACTGGAACGGTCATCAATGTGCAAAAGGGACGGCAGAGGCGATATCTTGAGCGCATTGTATAGGTCATTATCAAGGATGCTTGAAAATTTCCTCGAAGGGCGCCCGGGCGTTTTACACTCCTCTCTAAAATGCCTGTTTACATAACCGGGCATTTTATTCCCAAAAAACTTTCTGCCCGGGCGTTTCACCGCCTCGGGTAAAAAATGAGAGAGGAGTATTTTTAGAACATCTTTAAATACAGGCGCGCCTTTTCCTTTGATCTCCTTATAAATTTTTATTTCCCTGAATGCCTTTCCCAGCTTCAAAGTCCTAAAGAGGTCTGCGAAGAAATAGAAATAATATTTATGGTAACCCGCAAGCGCCTCGTCGCCCGCCTGGCCGGTCAGGAGCACTTTCACGCCATTGCTCTTCGCGTGTTTCATTATATGCCATTGTGGAAAAACACTAAGCGTACTATACGGCTCCTCCTGGTGCCAAAGGATACTATCAATATCGGAAAAAATCTTCGCAGGGTCCGGGAATATGAAATGTGGTTTAAGATTTGTGACTTTTAGCGTGTCATTGATATAGCGCCTTTCATCTGAATCTTTCTCCTCAAAACAGGACGAAAAACTGGATATTCGATCATCTTTGCAAAGGAGGCTCGCCGTGTACGCAACGGACGAAGAATCCAAGCCACCGCTAAGAGAGATGCCAAGCTCAACGTCACTTCTGAGCCGGAGGCGAACCGCATCCGTAAAGAGCTCTCGAAATCCCTCGATATACGAGGATTCACTTTTTTCATGTTTTGGTGAAAAATTGTTTAGATCCCAATATTTTTTTTGCGTTATACTTTTCGTTTTAGCGCTGACCCTTATGTAATGAGCGGGTTTGAGCTGCCGTATATTTTTAAAAAAAGTGTGATCTGAAATATCCATGTATCCGTATCCGGAGATGATATAGTCATATATCGCCTGATCGTTCGGGCTTTTTTCTATGGATGGCTTCTGGAGTAACGCCTTGATTTCCGAGGCAAACGTAAAGCCGTCATTACCTAAATGATAATAAAACGGTTTTTGTCCGAATCTATCCCTTGAGGCAAAAAGCTCACGCTTTTTTGTATCCCATATGGCGAATGCCCACATACCGTTAAAACGCGTAAGCGCCTTCTCGCCCCATTCCTCGAAAGCGTGCAGGATAACCTCCGTATCGCCCACGCTTCTAAAAGTGTGGCCTGCCCGCCTAAGCTCTTCTCTCAATTCCGGATAGTTATAAACCTCGCCGTTATAGATTATCCATTTGGTTTTATCTTCATTCGGCATAGGCTGATGCGCGCGCGCGCTTAAGTCTATTATCGCCAGGCGCGCGTGCCCAAGGCCTATGCCCTCTCCGAAGTAAAAACCGCGGCCGTCCGGGCCTCTATGGTGTTGTATCGAAACCATATTTTCCACGGTTTTCTTTTCTACATTTTTGTTCTTAAAATCTATGATACCGGCTATTCCACACATATATTTAGTATCCCGTATTCAGCGAATCGCGTCTCCCGGACGTTTTGATATTAATCGAAAAATTGTTTTATTGTTCTTACGACGTGTTCCTTCTCTTCTTGCACAAGCTCCGGATAGATCGGTATCGTAAAGCATTCCTTTGATAATTTTTCCGATTCCGGAAAGTCCCCCGCCTTGTAGCCCAAGGCCCCGAAACACTCCTGCAGATGCAAAGGCACCGGGTAATAAGCTCTCGACTCGATACCATTACGAAGGAGGTGCTTTAGAATTTCTTCTGCATCCTTACTTCTCAGGACATAGAGGTGAAACGAATGCCTGTGGGATTCCGGAGTATAGGGGAGCGTCACCGGATATTCTTTAAGCTTTTCGGCGAAAAATTCGGCATTTTTATTTCTTTCTTCTGTCCAGTTGTCTAAAAGGGCGAGTTTTATATTTAAAATTGCGGCCTGCAGGTTGTCCAG
>JAMXCZ010000052.1 GCA_024542975.1 Candidatus Omnitrophota bacterium
CTCATGTCAATTTTTGGCGTGAGGCTCGGGTTATTTCCGGTAGTGGGCCTCAGATCGCTGGATTTCGAATTTTTCTCACTTGCCGGAAAAGCCCTGGATCTGTCTCACCACCTTGTGCTTCCTGTTTTGGTCTCTGCGTTCGGCGCCCTGGCGGGGCTTTCCAGATACATGCGTCAGTCCATGCTGAATGTTATGCAAGAGGATTATATAAGGACAGCGCGGGCTAAGGGCTTAAGCGAGAAAGAGGTAATTTTTAAACACGGTTTAAGAAATGCGCTCTTACCCATAGTAACGATTCTGGGCCTGTCAATTCCCGGTTTGATAGGAGGAAGCGTGATCTTCGAGACTATTTTCGGCATTCCGGGCATGGGGCAGTTGTTTTACCAGTCAGTCATGGCAAGGGATCTTTCGACAGTTATGGCGATATTGGTTATAGGCGCTATTCTTACACTCCTGGCGAATCTGCTGGCGGACGTTACGTATTCTTATGTTGACCCTAGGATAAGATTCGGTAAAAGATGAATAAGTTGATGCTCTTCGGCGGAATTGTGATTTTTATTCTCATAACAGGCGCTGTTTTGGCTCCGCTTATAGCCCCTTACGACCCTACCGATATTAATATCGAGAAGGCGCTTGTCGCCCCGTCGGTTAGACATATCCTGGGGACGGATCAACTCGGAAGGGATATTTTTTCACGCATGGTATATGGCACGCGCATATCCCTTACAATAGGGTTTGTCGCTGTCGGTATCGCGGCAGTTATAGGAGTGGCGCTGGGTTCGATAGCGGGGTATTTCGGCGGTAGGGTTGATTCGGTTATTATGCGTTTTGTTGACATAATGCTATGTTTTCCGTCATTTTTTTTGATACTTGCTGTCGTGGCGATCATAGGCCCGGGCATCTATAACATCATGATCGTTATCGGACTTACGAGCTGGATGGGTATGGCGCGCCTAATACGGGCAGAGATCCTGAGCCTTAAGGAAAGGGATTATGTTGCTGCAGCAAAGGTATTGGGGGCGGGCAGTTCAAGAATTATTATAAAACATCTTATACCGAACGGAATCGGGCCTGTACTTGTGAGTTTTGTCTTGGGTGTTGCTGCAGCGATCCTGGTTGAGGCAGGTTTAAGTTTTCTCGGGCTTGGTATTCAGCCGCCAACACCGAGTTGGGGGAATATTTTAATGGAAGGCAAGGCAACTCTGGGCGTTGCGTGGTGGCTGATACTTTTTCCGGGACTCGCGATACTGATTACTGTGCTTGCGTTTAATTTGTTGGGCGAAGGCCTGAGAGACGCGCTTAACCCGAAGGGTTCAGAGTAATGCTATTAACTGCTAAAAACTTAAAAATAAGCTTCAAACAAGATGAGGGATGCGTAGAGGCCGTTCGCGGTATTGATTTCGGAATCAACGCGAACGAAGTTCTTGGGCTTGTCGGTGAGTCCGGTTCCGGGAAGACGGTTACTGCGCTTTCGTTAATGAGGCTTCTTTCCGGGAAGAATTGTGCGGTGGATGGCGCAATCAACTTCGGCGGAAAAAATTTGCTGACCGCGAGTAACAAAGAGATCCTACGGATACGCGGCTCTGATATCGCGATGATTTTTCAGGAGCCGTTTACGTCCTTGAATCCGGTTTTGCGGGTTGGCGAGCAAATAGACGAGGCAGTACTGGCGCACAAAAAAATATCCAAAAAGGATGCCAAAGCCGAAACCTTTTGCCTCTTGGAAAAAGTAAAAATTAGCGATCAGGAGAGAATATACGATTCCTACCCGCATCTTTTGTCCGGCGGGGAGCGTCAGAGGGTAATGATCGCGATGGCGGTGTCCCTGGGCCCGAGGCTTTTGATTGCAGATGAACCTACCACAGCCCTTGACGTAACGATCCAAGCCGGGATCCTTGAGCTCATACTTAACCTTAAAAAAGAGCTGAACATGGCCGTTCTCTTTATAACGCACGATTTCGGGATAGTAAATAAAATCGCTGACCGTATTTTGGTCATGAAGGAAGGGCGGATAGTCGAATCAGGGAATAAAGCCGAGATTCTTTCATCGCCCAAAGAGGAGTATACAAAGAAACTGCTTGATGCCGTGCCAAAACTGCCGGCCCAAGCCCCCGCCGGCCCCGTTCCCTCCGGGTGTCCGGCCGTAATCGAGGTCAAACACTTAAACAAATCATTTTCCGTAGAAAAAGGAATTTTCCAAAAAGAAAAAGGCCGCGTATATGCCTCCCGCAATATAAACCTGGAAATAAAAGAAGGGAAGACGCTCGGCCTGGTAGGCGAGTCGGGTTCCGGCAAGACAACGCTGGGGAAATTGCTGATAGGCCTACTAAAGGCCGATTCAGGCGAGATCAAAAGCCGTACGCCCGAATCGATGCAGATCGTGTTCCAAGACCCGTATAGCTCGCTGGACCCTCGCATGCGGATGCAGGATATCGTGCTGGAAGGGCTTACGATAAGGGGCGCCGGCCGGAGCGAAAGAGAATCGGCCTTGAGAGAGGTACTATTCAAGGTGCATCTAAGTTACAACGACCGGCTTAAATACCCGCACCAATTTTCAGGTGGAGAGCGTCAGAGGATAGCAATCGCAAGAGCGCTTGCCGTTAAGCCCAAAATCCTGATACTTGATGAACCCGTTTCAAGCCTGGACGTAATAATCCAGAAAGAAATATTAACACTCTTAAAAGAACTTCAAAAAGAGCTTTTTCTGACATATGTCTTTATCTCACACGACCTTCGGGTAGTGGCGCACATGGCAGACGAGGTTGCCGTAATGAAGGACGGCGAAATAGTAGAATTAGCCCCGCGCCAGGACATCTACGCCCACCCACAACACCCCTACACAAAAAAACTCCTATCAAGCGGAGATTGGGGACGGGGCATTTCGTGAACTCTGGCCTGTCCCTCATCTGAACTCTGGCCTGTCCCCAAGGCTTCCCGATTTTCCTCCTTGCAAAATCCCACCACTTATTATATACTCATTATACCTATAAAGGATGTGAACAAATGTTATGGACTAAGCAATCACTAAAAGACAGGATACAGGATATAATCGGGGATAGGATGCTCATTATTGCTTCCAACAGGGAGCCTTATGTGCATATACACAAAGAGGGTAAAATCGAGTATATACAGCCGGTAGGCGGAGCTGTTACGGCGCTCGATCCTGTAATGAAGGTGTGCAAGGGAACATGGGTTGCATATGGAAGCGGAAACGCGGACAAAGAGGTTGTCGATAAGAAGAATGAGGTGGGCGTCCCACCGGACAACCCCAAATATAAACTCAGGCGAATATGGCTTAATAAGGACGAGGAAAACGGTTATTACTACGGGTATTCCAACAAAGCCATGTGGCCGTTATGCCACATGGCGTATACGAGGCCGGCCTTTGACGAAGTGGACTGGGCCTACTATAAAATAGTCAATAAAAAGTTTGCCGATACCATACTTAATGTGGTTGGCAATAAAAAAGCTTTTGTCTGGATACAGGACTATCACCTTTTGCTCCTCGGAAAGCTTTTAAAAGAAAAGAACAAGAACCTCCTTACGGCGCATTTTCTGCACATACCCTGGCCGAATACAGAAGCCTTCAGGATATGCCCCCAAAAAAGAGAAATCCTTAAAGGCCTTTTGGCAAATGACCTCCTGGGGTTCCACATAAGGTATCACTGCGCAAATTTCATGGAAACAGTGAAGCTTGAGATGGAAGCCCGTGTTGATACGGAAAAAACATCCGTTACTTACGGTGGGCATGAGGTGTTCATAAGGGCCTTCCCTATAAGCGTTGATTTCGAGGAAATATCCGATGCGGCCCAGTCCAAGGATACGGCGAAGGCCGTAAAAAAATTGAAGGACGAGTTTTCTATAAACGACGGGCTCTTTGTCATGGCAGGACTTGACAGGATCGATTATACGAAGGGAATTATCGAAAAAGTCCGGGCCGTTGACCGTTTCTTTGAGAAATTTCCGGAATATAAAGGCAAGGTCCTGTTTATCCAGAAGGGCGGCCTTAGCCGCATGCATATCCCTGAGTACAAGAACCTGAACGAGGAACTGAACGGCCTTGTGGAAGAGGTAAATTGGAAACACTCCACGGAAAAATGGGCTCCCATATTGTTTATACGAAAACACATGACGAGGAAGGAAATCATCGCCTTATACAAAATCGCGGACGCCTGTATCGTAAGCCCTGTCCACGACGGCATGAATCTTGTATGCAAGGAATACATAGCGGCAAAGAAAGATCTAAACGGGGCGTTGATCCTTAGCCGGTTTACTGGCGCAGCGCGGGAATTGGACGGCGCAATATTTGTAAACCCATACAGCAGGGAGGACTTCGCAAGGGCCATAAAAAAAGCGATCGAACTTCCACGCGCAGAAAAGCAGAAGAGAATGCGGCGCCTGAGAAGCGTAGTGAAAGAAAATAATATTTATAAATGGGCCGGAAAATTCCTGGAAGAATTAAAAAGGATTTAAGAGCCCGGGTAAAAAAAGCTAAAAAAATACTATTTTTTTTAGATTACGACGGGACATTGACACCCATAAGGAAGCGCCCGGAACTTGCCAGGGTAAAGAGGGATGTTAAAAACCTTTTAAGGACAATATCCCGGAAGAGATGGGCCGAAGTTTTTATAATAAGCGGGCGCGCGCTTCGGGATATCAAGCGTCTCGTCGGTATTAATTCCCTTTCCTATAGCGGCAATCACGGCATAGAGTTTGAAGGTCCGCGCCTCAAATATACAAATCCTGCCGCAAAAGCTCTCCGGGGCGAAATTCAAAATAGTTTCAGAATTCTAAAGAATAAATTCAATTCAAAAAAAATAATAGTCGAAAATAAAATTTACACCCTGAGCATCCATTACCGCCTGCTTGCGCCCGCCAATGTCCCGGCCCTTAAAAAGGCATTCAAGGATGCGACAAAGGAACTCTCAAAAAATAAAAAGATCAAGATCACACACGGCAAAAAGGTCATAGAGCTCCGCCCGAACATATCATGGAACAAAGGCAGCATCGTAAAATACATTCTTAAAAAAAGAAAAATAAAAAAATCCTTGCCGATTTACATAGGCGATGATATAACTGATGAAGATGCTTTCAGGGCGCTCGGAAAAAAAGGCATAAGTATCCTTGTTGCGAGGAATGGTCGACGGACAGCCGCGCGGTATAAGTTGGATTCTCCGGGAGCGGTTGCGAGGTTTCTTGAGTTTGTCATGCGGGAGCGGGAACAATGAGCAGCTGGAACAAAAGAGCCAAAAATCCATTTCAGTTTTACACAAGCTTGAAACTTCTTGAGCTTACCGGCAAAAAAGCCGTAAACATGCGTGAGCTCGTGGAGATAATCAAAGATATCCCCGGCTCGTCCATCTATTACCACACGCACGTTTTTCTGCAGAGGCACCAGTCGTTTTCCCCCGAGCCCCCCAATGCTTTTGCGTATTGGGCGTCCCACGTTTTGGGGGAATACAAATTGGGTGAGGAATTATCGAGTATCGACATATGCGAATTTAGCTCTATCCGGGAACTGAGAGAGAAAATCATAAAGACGATAGAAAATCATTTGTTCGAAAACAAATCCCAGATAAGGTATGCGCCCGAAGGCAGGGAGTTTGATTTTATAAAGGCGCGGAGTTTCGTTGTGCCTACGGGATTCAGCGCGCGCAACCTCAAGGAGTTTGTCGGGATCCTCGGCAAGATCACGATCCATTCCATATATTTTCACATATTCGCATCGCGCCTCAGGATTGAAAAGGATATGAACGATTTTTCATTCTGGATAGATACGTCAGCCGGCGAACCGGAACTGGCGAAGATTATAGCGTCACTCGACCCGTACAGTTTTACGATGGAAGGATTGAGACGGAAGATCATAAGCTTAATAACACGGTGGTCAAGCAGGCGATGAAAATATCGGATTACGAGAAAATAGTCGGAAGTGAGACGATCCACGAGCTTACGCTTATAAGCAGGAAGCTTGCAAGGCGCAAGATCCAGTGTATTAATTCCACAAGGGTAGGCGGCGGCGTCGCCGAAATATTAACGAGCATTATTCCGCTTCTAAACGACCTGGGAATTAACGCTACGTGGGATGTCATAAATGCAGACCCGTCCTACTACAATGTCACAAAGGCCTTTCACAATTGCCTTCATGGTAAGCAGTGCGAAATTACGCAGGCCATGTTTGATAAATTTGTGTCCACGGGAGGTGCTATCATAAAGGAAACTAAGATATACGGCGATATTGTTTTTGTGCACGACCCGCAACCGATCATGCTGATCGAGAATAAAGGCAAAGGGAACAAATGGATCTGGCGTTGCCACGTAGACGTTTCAAATCCGTATATGGAAGTGTGGAAATTTCTGCAGCGTTTTATCGAAAAGTATGATTCCTCCGTCTTTTCAAGCCCCAAATTTGCGCGGGACCTGCAAATTCCGCAGTTTCTCATTCCACCGTCTATTGACCCTTTTAGCGAGAAGAACAGAGAGCTCACCAGGTCGGATATAAACAGGGTGCTCGACAAATACGGTATTGATAAAACGAAACCCATTATGGCGCAGATTTCCAGGTTTGATTACCTCAAGGACCCGGTGGGCGTCATTGACACATACAAGCTTGTAAAAAAATACGTGGATTGCCAACTACTCCTCATAGGAAACAGAGCCGCAGATGATCCCGAGATGGAGATGGTTATGAATGACATCATGGAGAAGAAAGGGAATGACCCGGACATCCATGTGTTACTGATAGAACCGGACCAGAACGATTTAGACGTAAACGCCCTTCAGCGCGCGTCCAATGTTATTTTACAAAAATCCATACGCGAAGGTTTTGCCCTTACGGTAACCGAGGCTCTCTGGAAATCCAAACCTGTCGTAGCTTCAGCAGTAGGCGGTATCCCACAGCAGATACGCCACCGCTACAGCGGAATCCTTTGCCGCACTATCGGAGGAGCAGCCCTGGGTGTCCGTGAAATCCTAAACAACCCCGAATACGGCGCGCGCCTGGGAAAGAACGGCAAAGAACACGTCCGCCGCAACTTCCTCTCCACCCGCCACCTAAGAGACTACATCCTCCTATTCCTACAACTATACAATAACGAAGACATCATCCACCTGTAAGAAAAACCAACTCCCCACAAAAAGAGACCCGATTTCTTTTATTATTTCCTTCACCCCGGCCAAGACCGAAAGGAAGAAGATCGTCATGGTCTTTCTGCAAATATGCAGATGCTCATTGCATGTCCCCTCTTCCGGTCAAAGCTCCGCAAGCTCGAGAAAGTCAGGGAGCTTCCCTGGCTAAGCTCTCTGTGTACCGGGCAGAAAAAACGATTGCAAAATTTGGGTAACATGGTACAATTACACGCTATATGGGATATACGATAACTGAGAAGATATTGCGGGCACATTGCAAGGGGAAGGGTGTAAAACCGGGCGATTTTATACGCGCACGGGTTGATTTTTGCCTGGGAAATGATATAACTGCTCCGATTGCTATTGAGGAATTCAGGAAGGCCGGCGCGAAAAAGGTTTTCGATCGGACGCGGATCGCCCTTATACCGGACCACTTTACGCCTGCAAAGGACATGCAAAGCGCAAATCAGGCGAAGATGCTACGGGACTTTGCGGAGGAGCACAGGATAGAGCAATACTACGAAGTTGGCAGAATGGGCGTAGAGCACGCTCTTCTTCCGGAGCTTGGGCTTGTTTTGCCCGGAAATTTGGTGATTGGCGCTGATTCGCATACATGCACTTATGGGGCGTTGGGGTGTTTCTCTTGCGGCGTAGGCTCTACTGACCTCGCAGCCGCTTTTATAAAGGGCGAATGCTGGTTTAGGATCCCTGAATCTATTAAGTTTATCTTTTACGGTAAACTGAAAAAATGGGTGAGCGGCAAAGACCTTATCCTGCATACAATAGGGGATATAGGCGTAGACGGAGCCAATTATAAGGCCATGGAATTCTGCGGGGAAGCAATTAAGAAACTGCCCATGGATGACCGATTTAGCATGTGTAACATGGCCATAGAGGCCGGCGCGAAAAATGGTATTATAGAGCCGGATGCGAGCACAGTGAAATATGTGAAAGCCGCTATCAGGAAAAATAAGCCCAAGCGAAAAGGCTTTAAAATGTATAAAAGCGATAAAGATGCAAAGTATGCTTTAGTAAAGGAGTACGATGTTTCAAAGATCGAGCCGCAGGTTGCCCTGCCGCATCTCCCGAGCAATACAAAACCCGTAAATAAGGTAAAAAACGTAAGCATTGATCAGGTAGTTATCGGTTCCTGCACCAACGGAAGGATAAGCGATTTAGAAATATCCGCCAAGATTTTAAAGAACAAGAGAATAAAACAGGGCGTGAGGCTGATAGTAATACCCGCGACCCAGGCAATTTATCTGGAAGCGGTAAAGCGCGGTTTCGCGAAAACGTTTGTAGAAGCGGGTGGGGTATTTTCGACCCCGAGCTGCGGGCCGTGCCTTGGTGGGCACCTCGGGGTGCTTGCGGAAGGCGAACGCTCCATTGCAACAACAAACAGGAATTTTGTCGGGAGGATGGGCCATCCGAAAAGCGAGGTCTACCTGGCCTCGCCGGCTGTAGCTGCGGCATCTGCCATACGCGGCCGGATAACGCATCCGAAAGAAGTTGCTAAATGAAGTACAAAGGCAAAGCGCATAAATTCGGGAATGACGTAAATACGGATGAGATCATCCCGGCGCAGTATCTTCATACGAAAGACCCTGTTGAATTGGGGAAGCATTGCATGGAAAACGCAGATAAAAATTTCGTAAAAAACGTAAAAAAAGACGACATTATCGTAGCCGGGAGAAATTTCGGTTGCGGCTCATCGCGGGAACATGCGCCTATCTCGATAAAAGCCTCGGGCATTTCCTGCGTAATAGCCGAAAGCTTTGCGAGAATTTTTTATAGAAACGCCATTAATATCGGACTTCCGATAGTTACCGCTCGATCTGCGCCGGGGAAAATTAAAAACATGGACAATCTGGAAGTCAATACGGCAAAAGGCGTGATCAGGAATATCTCGAAAAAGGAAGAATATAAAACCGAAGTATTTCCGGCGTTTATAGAAAAAATAATTAAAAAAGGCGGGCTATTAAATGCGATCAAGCGCTAAAAAATATAAAATAGCAGTAATACCGGGAGACGGTACAGGCCCGGAAGTAATAAGGGAGGGGCTTAAGGTGCTGGATGCCGTCTCGCAAAAGGCCGCTTTTAAGTGTGAGTTGGCAATGTATGATTTTGGCGGTGAACGTTATATAAAAACAAAAGAGGTACTTCCGGATTCTGCGCTTTTGGAATTACGCAAAGTGAATGCGATATATCTCGGGGCAGTCGGGCACCCGGATGTGAAACCCGGCATTCTTGAGAAGGGCCTGCTTTTAAAATTAAGATTTAGCCTGGAGCAGTATATAAACTTGCGCCCGGTTAAATTGTATCCCGGCGTGTGGACACCGCTTAAAGATAAGGGACCTCGGGACATAGATTTTGTCGTAGTGAGGGAAAACAACGAGGGGCTTTACGTAGGAGAAGGCGAATTTATAGACAAAGGTAAAAAGAGCGAGACCGCGCTTCAGGTCTCACGCAATACCAGGAAGGGTGTCGAGCGCTGCGTAAAATACGCCTTTGAGTATACAAAAAAGAGAAATAAAGAAAAGAAACTTACCCTTTGCGGTAAGACCAATGTCCTGACATACGCCTGGGACCTCTGGGAGAGGACGTTTCACGAAGTAGCAAAGGCATATCCCGGAATAAAAACTGATTATGCCCATGTCGATGCTACGTGCATGTGGATGATAAAAAATCCCGAATGGTTTGATGTAATAGTAACCGACAACATGTTCGGCGACATTATAACGGATCTAGGTGCCATGATACAGGGCGGGATGGGTATAGCAGCGGGCGGAAACTTAAATCCCGAAGGCGTTTCGATGTTTGAGCCTATAGGCGGCTCGGCTCCTAAATATACGGGAAAAAACGTTATAAATCCCCTTGCCGCCATTTGCGCGCTTTCCATGCTTCTTGACGAAATAGGCGAAGTGAAAGCAGCGGCAATGGTCGAAAATTCGGTTATGAAAGTAACGACGAAAATGAAATCCCTCGCCGCAGGCAGGATGGGCTACTCGACTTCTGAAGTGGGGGATTTGGTAGTTGCGAATCTGTAACCTGGTTAGATTTGTCAGGTTGGCAATTCAGCTTTCAGCTGAACGGC
>JAMXCZ010000053.1 GCA_024542975.1 Candidatus Omnitrophota bacterium
TGTCAGAGTTAGCTGAGGCCGGAATTTGCTGCACCCCGGAGGCATACCCTTACCGGGGCGCGCAGGCAGGATGTAACACGGCAGCCAAAGCATCACCCGCCAGGAACCTGGGCGAACCTACGCAAAATATTTTACGTTGCCCCTTAGAAAAAATATTTGCTTTTCACCGGGGCATTGGATATACTTGGTAGCACAATAATAAGGAGACTTATGTGGGGTGGGATAAATAGGCGAAAATTTCCGCGAGTGCGTTACCGGTGCACGATTATCATAAAGCAGAGGGATTCCTCGCAGGAGTTCCCGACATACACGGAAAACGTAGGTGCCGGCGGTATCTGCGTGAATATGGAAAAGGGCCTGGGGCTTTTTCAGGGGGTAGGATTGGAAATATTTTTGGGAGGGCCGCATGCCACTGCCATAAAGTGCGCCGCAACCGTTGTTTGGGTTGTAAAAAAACACACCATCGGGCAAAAAGGTGCCCCGCAATACGATACGGGCCTTGAATTCGTAGATATGGATGAAGAAGGCAAAAAGTGTATATCTGAAATCGTAGAAATGCGCTTAAAAAATGGGGCTTAGCGGTTTATCGACTTGCTTGCACTGTCCGAGATATTTTCTGGCGGGGTTGACAAAGAAAATTTGTTATGGTATACTTCAAACAACTAAATACAATATAAAAGGAGGTGAAAAAGAATGAAAAAGGGAATCATAATTTGTATAGCAGTGTTGATGGTGCTTAGCCTTACAACGACTTGTTTTGCACAGGACATGGGCAAAAAACTAGCTCGTGGTCTTGCTAACGTCTTAACGGGCTGGGTGGAAATTCCAAAGAATATCTATGACACAAGCGTAGAGGACAATATATTTTCTGGTCTGACGCTGGGTCTGGTAAAGGGCGTAGGAATGGCCGTAGTAAGAACGGGTGCGGGCGTATACGAAACCGTAACTTTCCCATTCCCGATTCCAGAAGATTTTGCACCAGTTTTAGAGCCGGAATTTGTATTTAGCGAATAAAACATTCATTGTTTAGCAAAAACACAAAAAGAGGGGTGGATAAAACCATCCCTTTTTTTGCATCAACTAAAGACGCAAACATTTTAGGTGAACATATATGACTGAGGAAAATAAAAACCAGAAACCACAGGACGAAAAACCCGAGCAGAAACAAAAACCGAATGACGCCGAAGCTGCAAAGCCGCAAGAGAACAAGGCGGACGCAAAGCCGCAAGAGGCACCGAGTCCTAAAGAGAAAGTTGCAGCGCCTCAAGAAAATACACTGCAGAAAGAAAAACCAAAACCGGATATAGCGGCGGAGCCGGAGAAAAAAGCGCGCCCTAAGGAGTGCTCTGCGTGCGGCAAAGATATACAAAAACAGTGGTATTACCGGGAAGCCGCTTACTATTGCGGCAAAGGCTGCTGGAAAAAATCAAAGAAGCAGGCGCAGGAAAAAACCGAAAAAGGCCAAGAAGAAGCGAAGTAATCCTGCCTTTGGCACATAGGGGACGTTTCATAAATTAAAGCAGAGGGGGTTTAAGCCTCCCCTGCTTTAATTTATGAAACGTCCCACTCCTTAAAAGAATCATATTGCAATATGAGGCATTTACGCATATAATCAGAGTCGGTGAAGGAAGTAGAAAATTAAACTGGCCCCCGGATAAAGGGAGAAGCTATGTCGCAGTCAAATAAAGAAAAACAAGTTGAAAATCACGCAGAAAAAAGAAAATACGCGAGGCTCAAGGATGCAAATGTCTCTTTAAAGGTAAAGTCACTCAACATAGATATAATAACAAAGAGCCTCGATATAAGCGCTTCCGGAGTCTACTGCAAGGTAGAAAAAGAGATTCCGCTTATGTCACGCATAAAGATCATTCTCATTGTGCCTAAATCCGGAAGCGCTGGCCCGGAAAGCGGGCAAACTCAAAAAATAGAAACGGACGGGGTTGTAGTCAGGGAACATCCGGTCATTGCCGAAGGTAAAATTGCCCATTACGACGTAGCTATTTTCTTTGACAATATTTCCGCGAAAGATAGAAATATTCTTCTGGATTACACTGCCAAAAAATAAAAAATGTCGATTCTTATAATCGAAATCCTGTGCATTACTATCCTCATTATGACTTTATCGGCTATCCTTATCGAAGAAAGAAAAAAGCGGCGAGGCGCTATGCGCCCTGTCAAGCTCAAGGGTTATTGGGATGGAGCAAACCGCAGATGCGCTCGGCGGTTGAATATGTCGCTTAACGTCAAGTATTCGATAGGCGGAAAATCCGCAAACGCAAAAAGCGTTGACATATCCTCAAGCGGCATAAGGCTCCTTTTGGACGAAAGGACAGAAGCGGGAGTTGTATTGCATTTAGAGATCGAGATACCCGACAGCGGCCGAATAATAAAACTGCGCGGAGATACTGTCTGGTCAAAAGAATCTATCGAAGATGAAAAGGGCTCCGCGAAGCGGCTGTTTACCACAGGGATAAAGTTCGTAAAATCATCGGGGGATGCAGAAAAAGAATTATTTAGTTTTTTACATAGGCAAAGATAGAAACGCCAAGAATGGGCAAAGCTCTCCGGCATATTCCCGTAAAACTGATAATAGGACTTATTTTCGAAAAACCTTCGCAATTTAGCGCCGCGGAACGTTCTCTCCAAAAAAAGTTTGGAAAAACCGATAAGGAAACGCGTGATCTAGATTTCACATACACTGATTATTACGAAGAAGAGTTCGGCACTGACTTAAAACGAAAATTCATAAGCTTTAAAGGCCTGATCTCCCTTGAAAAAACTTATAAACTAAAACTTTGTACCGAAAAAATCGAACGGAAATTTTCTAAGAACAATCGCCGTTCCGTTAATATTGACCCGGGCTATATGTCGTTATCACACCTTGTTATGCTTACAACGAAACCCGGAAGCCATCGCATATACCTAAGCGCCGGCATATACGCTGATCTGGAACTTGTATATGTCAGAGGAGCCTTTCGCCCGTTTGAGTGGACATATCCCGATTATCGCAGTAAAGATTACATAGATTTTTTTAACTCGGTAAGAGCCGATTACCACGCAGAAGTAAAATGCTTATTAAAGGAAAAAGCTCGTTAATCATCGCAATCTCCTCAGGTGTAATTGCCTGCGCCCTGACCCTTACGGTATTCGGTTTTTATGCCTATCTTGAATGGAAAGAAAAAAATACGAAAAGAAACTACAGGGTGTCCGTTTATGACATGGACGCGCGCCTGTTTGCTAAATATATCACACTTGAACTTGAACCGAAACTCGACATGCAAGGCACGCCCTCGGAGAAACCGATCATCGAAGGAACTATTAAAAATACTTCCCGGAGAAAAATATATTCGTTAAAAATAAAAATTGCGTTTGTGGACCCCGCGGGAGAGGTTTTATACGTAGATACGCTCTGCCCGGTAGGAGTGGATCCGGAGTCGCTGGTTCCCTTAAGCGACATTACGAGAAAAACCAGAAATTTTCTCCTCGAGGGGGATTCGGTATCTTTTACCCACAGCTTGAAAAACTGCTCTCCAAAAGTGCTGGATTATCTGAAGTCACAATTAAAATTCGCGAAAGCAAAAACGGACCCGCCGCTGGAGTTTGTATATAGGATCGAGGGCGTGGATATTCGATGAGAAAAATTTATTTCTTTCTGATTTTAGGCGTGATAATTATAATATCCCTCACTTCTTTCACCTTTATATTTTTCGAAAAGGAGAAGCATCGAAACCTTTTTTATTCCATATCTCGAAACAGTAAGTACGCGGGATACGTCGAAGTAGACCGATACAGAACCGAAGACAGAGTAGTATATAAATCCATGGAATTCCGCCCGCAGAAATTGGCCTGTGAAATGATACGCGAAAAAAATGTGTTCAATAAGAAAAATTTCCTAATGCGCAAGTTTACCAGAGAATGCATAGACTACGGCGCTCTCACCTACGGCACCTACATTAAAAGGGATGGGGAAGCGTTTGATTTTCTTGCGAGAGCCGGATCAAGATGGAGTGCCGCCTCGGGCATTACATCTGTTAAGAACGTCTCGGTTTTCGACAAGGACTCGATTGCAACCTACATCCCATTTATCGACAGATATGATTTCACCCGCGGAGGCGCGCAATCATTCAATGCCCTTTACCTTTCTTCAGGCCTTCTGCCTCCGGGAAGAGGCAAAATAATTTTCAGATCCATCAGGGATGAATATATTAACGTCCAGGGCAAAAAAACAAAAACGGAGTTTCTGGCAGTAAAATCGAAAACGCTCTCGGGAATCCATCTATGGGTTTCAAAAAAAACCAGAGACATTGTACGGCTCGAAATTGACGAAAGTACCACCGTAATAAAGAAAGCGGCCTTCCCCAAAAAAATCGCCACGGGAATTCGCATACCCCGCGAAGCATCCTACGATTCCACGGAGGTTCTCTTCCCATCGGAAGACATCGCCCTCGCCGGAACTGTGACAATCCCCAAAAAAGAAGGGAGGCTCCCCGCTATCCTTCTTGTGGCAGGAGAAGGCCCCTACGACAGGGAAAACGGGGGCCTCTATACGGGTATAAGCGCGCACCTTGCACGCAGAGGATACATTACCCTAAGGTTTGACAGGCGAGGAATCGGAAAATCGCAAAGCGATAATTCGGCCATAAGCCTTACGGATGAAATCGTTGATATTGAAAATGCCTTGAAGTTTTTATCAAGTCACGAAAAAACGGACAAGGAAAGGATCCTGATTATCGCACATGGCGAATCATGTTCATATTTACCGCGATTAAACTTTCCAGCATTGCCCGTAAAGGGCCTCATAATGCTTGCCGCGTCAAAGCCGGCAGCCCCGGCTGATTTTGAACGCGAATATACCTCTGATAAAGCGAAATCATTGGGGGACATCGATAAAAATTATGCCGAGACATTAGCGCTCGTCAAGCGCGAAACACTGGCTCTCATAAAGGATACAAAGAAGGAATATGTGTTTACCCAGGGGCAACACGTCTTTGCGAAGCGAATGAGTCAAATTCGCGACTTCAGGGCGCTTGAGGGATTCGGGGAACTCGAAATTCCACTTCTTTTGGTATACGGAAAGAAAGATAGGTATAGTTCTCCGGATTACCTAAAGGAAATCGAAATAGCTACAAAGAAGCTGGGCCCTCAACAATTCCGGATTGTATACTTTCGTAGCCTGGGGCACTTTCTGGGGAAATTGACGGAAGATAGCGGCGCGAAGAAACGCTACGCAGCCAATCCGGAGGTCCTCGAAACCCTTACAGATTGGATCGACGCAAGATGCGCCGCTGGTTTGACAAATGAATAAGGATATGATAGACTTTGTGTGTTGTTATATTTTTTTGTACCGTAAGTTAAGGGGGTGCTTAATGAGAAAAGTGTTTTTATGCGCGTTTGTTCTCCTGTTTATTGCGGGGTTGCCCGTCGTATTGGTATACGCCGATGGAAGGGTAGTAACGCCCGATTCCCCTACTGTGAGCGCTGACGTATCAATGTATCGGTTGGCAATCGGGGCTAAAGCCGCCCGGGGGGTAAAGAATGTGCTTTTCGGGTGGACCGAGCTCCCAAAAAGAATTGTCGACGTAACACAGGAAACGCGCAATCCTTTTTGGGGTCTTTTTGCCGGGACATTCCAGGGAACGCTGAAAGCAATGGCAAGGACGGCATCAGGCATATCAGACATAGTCACTGCGCCGCTTACCCCCGAAAAAGGGCCTTATATTCAACCGAATATAGACTTAGAATAAAATTTAAGTGTAGCGCAAAACGAGGCAGGATCCATAAAGGCCTGCCTTGTTTTTTTTAAAGTATAGTTGGAATTGCCGTGAATACGAAAATTACCCGGCGACGATTTATAAAAAAAGTGGCAGCCCTCTCTGCTGCGCTGGCAGGGGTGAATTTTATCCGCACTTCCTTAAAAAGTGATGCCTCAACCGCTATTACGCGCTCTAAGGAAGCCCTCCATTACGAGCAAATTGATGAAACCACCGTAAAATGCGTCCTGTGCCCAAATGAATGCGTCCTTAAAAACGGGCAGAGAAGCTTTTGCAGGGTCCGTGAACCGAAGAACGGCAAACTTTACTCACTCGTATATGAAACCCCTTGTTCAGTGCACGTAGATCCGATAGAGAAAAAGCCCATTTACCACATGTTCCCCGGCTCAAAAGCGTTTAGCATCGCAACGGTCGGATGCAATCTGCGATGCAAGTTCTGTCAAAACTGGCAGATATCACAGGAATATCCCGAATCTGCGGCCAACCGGCACCTGCCTTGTAAGAGCGTTGTAGATTTAGCCCTCAAAAACAATTGCCGCTCTATTGCATACACTTACTCTGAGCCAACGGTGTTTTACGAATATATGCTTGAAACAGCCGGAATCGCCCGGGAAAAAGGCGTAAAAAACATTTGGGTAACCGGCGGTTTTATAAATCCAAAACCTCTTCGCCGGTTATGCAGCGTAATAGACGCTGCCAACATCGACTTTAAGGGCATGAGCGACAAATATCTCCGGGAAACCTGCGGTGAGCGCCTGAAACCGCTGCTCTCTACGATAAAGCTCACAAAAGAAATGGGGGTGTGGGTGGAGCTCACAAACCTGGTAGTTCCTACGTTAAATGATGACCCCGCGATGATAAAGGATATGTGCGCGTGGATCAAAGAAAATCTGGGCGCTGATACGCCGCTTCACTTTTCGCGTTTCTGGCCCATGTATCAGCTTAAAAATTTACCGCCCACACCGCTCGATACTCTGAAAAACGCCAAAGCAATTGCGGAGATGGCCGGGCTAAACTATGTATACATAGGAAACGTGCCTGAAAGCGCAACCGGCAACACCGCCTGCCCATACTGCAAAAAAATTGTCGTAAAACGCACAGGATATTTTGTGCTATCGAATCACATCATAAACTCGAAGTGTGGGTTTTGCGGGCAAAAAATTGCCGGGGTCTGGGATTAAATGCGTAAAGGCCTTTTTTATTCCCTCATTATCATAGGCATAGCGGCCGTATCCGGCCAGATCATTCTAATCCGCGAATTATTTACCTCATTCTACGGAAACGAGTTATCGATCGGTTTCATATTAGCTATATGGCTTCTGGGCTGCTCAATAGGTAGCTGGTTCTCCGGAAATGTGTTTGCCGATAAGCTAAAAAAAACTCGGTTACTCTTTTCATCGCTTCTGGTACTTCTGGGCCTCTTAATGCCATTCAATATTATCCTCGCGCGAATATCAAGGTATGTTTTTGGTATCGGGCCGGGTGAAATCGTAGGCCCTGTGACATTCGTAATTTCCTCAAGCATCACCCTGTTACCGATTGCATTTCTTCTGGGTTTTCTCTTTGTGCTTGGCTGCAAACTGATGAAAGAAGATTTGCCTTCCGAGGCGATCGGCCGTGCCTACGCTCTTGAAGCAATCGGCGGAGCGGTGGGGGGCGCGATTACAAGTATCACTCTCATCCGATATTTCGGCGCTTTGCAGATTGCCTGTATGCTGTCGGGGCTGATTTTCACTTCTTCATATCTCTTGCTTTACCGTCCGCAAAAGTCCGGGGGTAAGTGGGCAAACTACCTTTTGTCCGGTATCACGGGCATACTCCTTATCGCTCTTGCCTTTTCTGCAATAATCGGTGGAATTGACTTTTTGGATAAGAAGTCTCTGGAGCTCAAATGGCACCCGCTTAACGTGTTGGAAAGCAAAGACTCTATCTACGGAAGGACCTCGGTAACCGAAAAAAACGGACAGCTCAGTATCTTTGAAAACGGAATGTTCCTATTTAGTTCCGATGATCCGCAAGGCGCGGAAGAAGCGGTTCACTTTCCGATGGTTCTAAGCCGCAACCCAAAGAACGTGCTTCTTATCGGAGGCGGCGCGAGCGAGATAATGGAAGAGATTTTAAAATATCCCGTAGAGTCGGTAGACTATGTCGAGATTAATCCTTTGATAATTTCGTTTTCGCGGAAATTTTTTCGCGAGAAACCTTTTTACCGGCTTAACGACTCCAGGGTGAACGTCGAGAACTCCGACGGACGGTATTTCATAAAAACTACCGAAAATCTTTATGACACCGTTATCGTGCATTTGCCCAATCCATACACCGCACAAATAAACAGATTCTACACGAAAGAATTTTTCAAAGAAGTAAAAAGGGTACTTAAAGACGGAGCGATACTGGGATTTAGCGTATCTTCCAGTGAAAACTACATAAGTAAAGAACAGTCTTTATTCCTCAAGACCCTGCTCAATACCGCAAAAAGTGAATTCGTGGATGTTAAAATAATTCCGGGCGATACGGCTTACTTTCTGTGCAGCATGGAGAAAGGAATTATCGCGCTCGACGCAGAAAGAATAACGGATTCGCTTAAAAACCGCCGTATAGACACGACTTATGTGAGAGACTACTATCTATTCTCAAAACTATCGAGAGAGAGACTAAGCTTCCTCGCCTCCGCCCTGCGGGGAGTGGGAAGCGTCGCGAAAAATATGGATTTTCACCCCATATCATATTTTTACGACATGGTCCTGTGGAGCACGTATTTTAATTTTAAAATTTCTAAATTTTTTATGCTCATTACAAAAAAGCTTCTTATGCTTTTTTCGCTCGGTACTTTTCTTGTTCTGTTCGGCGTTTTCTTCATGCGCCGGAGGGGTAAGAATTTCAAAAATGAAGCAACCCTTGTTGCGCTGTCAACGACCGGCTTAAGCGAAATATCGTTTGAGATCCTTACGATTTTGGCGTTTCAGATCATCTATGGGTATCTCTACTACAAGATCGGGGTGATTATAGCTTCTTTTATGTTCGGTCTGGCGTTCGGCAGCATTTACATCATGTCGCGCCTCCACAAGATTACGCAGCCTTTTCGGTTATATATAAAAATCCAAACTCTTATCTGTATTTACCCATTAATACTTCTTCTAAGCTTCAAGGCCTTCGCGCATCTTTCGGCATACCCGTTATCCAGGCAAATCGGGGCAAACCTATTGGCAATCCTGCCATTCATAGCGGGATTTGCCGGCGGCATGCAATACCCCATAGCCAATAAGCTGTGCCTTGCAAAAGGGGCCTCCCTTGGTAAGACCGCAGGCACAACCTACGCAGTCGATCTCCTGGGGTCGTTTGCAGGTGCATTTTTGCTAAGCGCGTTCTTCGTCCCCATAGTGGGTATACCCATGACCTGTGTCCTGATAGCGCTCCTAAACACCGTAAGCCTCGCACTCCTCCTCACCGCCCGACACCGTGTCGACACCGTGTAACCTGGTAGAATTGTCAGGTTACATCTGGCCCCATCTGGACCCCTGCTGTAATACTTTGAATGCCGTGCTACATCCGGCTTGCGCACACCGGTAAGGGTATGGCTCCGGGGTGCAGCAAATTCCGGCCTCAGCTAACTCTGACAGGAGAAAATCAAAGTAAGGACACCCTATACGTTTCTCCTGTCAGAGTGGATCTTCGGCCGGAATTTTTGCAATGCACCCCGGAGTCATACCCTTACCGGTGTGCGCAGCTAACGTGCACTTTGGTCCAACAGGGAAGCCCGCCTGTCGGTAGGGAGGCCCGTACTTGGCGCATTGCGAAAATTTTGGCTGAAGATCCACCCAGCCAGGAG
>JAMXCZ010000054.1 GCA_024542975.1 Candidatus Omnitrophota bacterium
AAATGAACCCGGCACTCTGGACGGTATGGCCGGCACTTTCGGTAGTTGAGGTGGCAACGCCGGAATTTTTGGCAAAGCCGCAGGAGCTCTATAAGCCCGGGGGGGCACCGGTACGTTTTGCGCGGCCCGCGCTGCTTCAAGCTGGTTTTGAATCCTCTCGCTTTGTATCTTCGTACGCTCATTCGCCACGCGAGCATGAATTCGCCCGAGGGTATCTTTGTCGAGCAATTTGATATCCTTAAATATTCCGTCTACATTGTATTTGATTTTTGCGACATTGCCGTCTTCACCCAGGCTAAGCTCAAGCTCCGGTATAGAATTAGCCGCCTCCGGCGTGGTTTCAAGCATATACTCTATCCTTTCTACTATCCTTGAGTGCGTCATAGAATCGAAAGGCGATTTCACGGGAACCTTTTCTTCCGGCTCGAAGTAAATTTTTGGCCCGGAAGCAGGCCGGGGTATTGCCGGCATTGGCAATTCGGGTGTTTCTCTCGTGTTAGTTTTTTTAAATGTACTTAAAATTTTACGCCACGCTCCCTTGAGAACGCTTCCCGTCTTCTCCTCGGCAAAAGAAGATTGGGTTAGCGCAAAAGTCACAATGGAAAATATAATAAGAAAGTTAATGCATTTTTTCATTTTTGTCTTTTTCGTTGCTTGTCCCCATTCAAACTATTTGTGGGGCGTCATTGTAAAAATCTTTTGCGCGATATCCGGGTTTTCCGCGATAAAACGCAGCTCATCTTCCGTAAGCGGCTTTTGCGTATGGACGTTGGCGTAGCGTACCAGCTCTAAAATGCTATTGGCTTCTTTTTGGTTCTTGAATTTTATCGCCAATTTTTCGTAAACGTTTCTAAATCCCTTGATCCCGCTATATTCGCCCGCAGTAATGCTCCTGCCTGTTTCTATAAGCTCGGGTTCACCGCGGCCGAGTTCTTCAAAATCATAAAGCTCGTAGTTCCGCCTGTCTTTTAATGCGCCGTCAGCATGTATGCCCGATTCGTGCGCAAATGCGTTATCGCCCACTGCCACCTGATTTACCGGGATAGCAATACCAAATGCGTATGATGTGTATTTGGCGATCCTCCACGCTTTCTTGAGGTTTATTCTATCATCCAGCTTGTATTCATCTCTAAAGCCGCTCGAATGCCGAATGGCTAAAATAACACTTACGAGATCTGCGTTGCCGGCCCTCTCCCCCATGCCGTTTACTGTCGTATTTATGTAAGCATCCACGCCGGAGTCGACCGCCGCCTTTGCGCCCGCAACACTGCAAGCTACGACCATACCGAGATCGTTATGGCAATGAAGTTCTATCGGAACCTTCACACTCGAAGCAAGGTGCGCCACCCTGTCGTATATGCTGAAAGGGTCGTCAAAGCCCAATGTATCGCAATACCGTATTCTGTCACACCCGGCGGATTTTGCCGCCAGTGAAAATTCCGTAAGATAGCTCATGTCAGTCCTGGATGCGTCCTCCGCATTTACACCGATAGTTTTCATACCTTTTTTCTTCGCTACCTTTACGGCTTTCACCATATTGCGAATGACGTCCTTCTTGGTATATTTGCCCTTAAATTTCCCCTCTATCATTTGCTCTGAGGTAGAAATCGACAAATTAAGGTGCTTGACCTTTGTGAGTGCGATCGCCTTTTCGACGTCTTCTGTTATCGCCCTTACCCATCCTTCGAGAATCATAGGCTTTAACACGCCGCGCTTGGCAAGCTCCAGATTTGCGTTGAGATAATTTGTCTCGTGACGGGTAACGGGAAAGCCGAATTCGCTCTGATAAATACCCATATCATTAAGGTAAAGGTTGATCATGGTCTTTTGTAATTTGGCAAGCCCAAGGCGTGACGTCTGCACCCCGTCTCTATTCGTAACATCTAAAATGTAGATCATATTTTCTTTCTTTTTCATTTATGCCCCTTTATTCATAGCTTTATCGACTTTACTCCCTTTATATGGCGCGCGCTTTTTATCATCGAAAGGACGCTCGCGGAAGGCTCGCTATCAACATTGAGAACCGTAATAGCTTCGCCGCCGCGTTTTGCGCGCCCGAAATTCATGCCAGCTATATTGATACCATTCCTACCGAGAATAGTTCCTATCTGCCCTACGATGCCCGGTTTATCCTGATTGTATATTACAAGCATATGCCCTTCCGGCACAACGTCCACATAGAATCTGTCGATTTTTACGATACGCGGGTCTATTTTTGTAAATAGCGTCCCCATTATCGAACTTTTCATCTTATCGGTTTCGACTTCTACGCATATGAGATCGGCAAAATCCTCTATTTCTTTTGTTTTTTCCTCGTTTATTTTTATGCCTCTGTCGCGGGCAATAACGAGGGCGTTGACATAATTTATGCTTTCTTCAAGCACGGGCGCAAGCATGCCTTTTATGATGGAACGCGTCATATGGTTCAGATTGTATTTCGTGATGTCGCCCACATACCTTATGCTTACCTTACGTATATACCCCTCCATAAGCTGCGCGTGAAGCTTGCCTATCTTTTCAGCAAGAGCAAGGTACGGCTCGATAATTTTAAATATCTCCGGCTCTATCGAAGGAACATTTACGGCATTTCTTATGCCCCTTTTCAATATGGCATCCTTCATTGCCTTTGCGATGTCGATAGCTACGTTAATCTGCGCCTCTTCCGTGGAAGCGCCGAGATGCGGAGTAGTTACGACCTTGCTCATGCCAATGAGCCCTGTTTTGTCCGGCGGCTCTTTCTCATATACGTCCAGGGCCGCCCCGGCCACAATACCCGCCTCTATCGCCCGGGCAAGCGCTTTCTCATCAACAATTCCCCCTCTTGCGCAATTTACGATCCGAACGCCCTTCTTCATCTTACGAAAGGCCTTCTCGCCTATAATGTGGCGCGTCTCGGATGTGAGAGGCGTGTGCACAGTTATATAATCCGCCTTTTTGAAAAGTTCGGCCAGGCTAACCGACAAAACGCCAAGGGATTTGGCCCTCTCGGGGATAAGAAAAGGATCATACGCTATTAATTTCATTTGAAAACTCGCCGCGCGCCTGGCTACTTCGGCGCCGATCCTGCCAAGGCCGATTATCCCGAGGGTCTTTCCGTATATTTCAACGCCCATAAACTTTTTTCGTTCCCACTCGCCTTTCTTGACCGACCGGTCGGCCTGCGCTATATTCCTGGAGAGCGCCAGGATCAATGAAAAAGCGTGCTCTGCCGTAGAAATAGAGTTCCCTCCGGGCGTATTCATAACGATAATACCGTTCTTCGAAGCGGCTTCTACGTCTATATTATCAAGGCCAACACCGGCCCTGCCGATATATTTCAATTTTTTGGCGTGCTTTATCACGTCTTTAGTGACCTTTGTTTGGCTGCGCACAATAAGCACTTGATAATCGGGAATTATTTTTTTGAGTTCCTCAGGAGAAAGTTCAGGCAAAATGTCTACTTTGAAGTCTTTCTGTTTTTTCAATATGGCTACGCCCTCTTCCGCCAACGGGTCGCTTATCAGAATTTTAAGAGACATATAAACCCTCCTATGACAATGTCACTTCCTCAAGCGTTTCTTTCAGGATACGAAGCGCGTCTTCCAGGTCGTGGCGCGTAATACCGCCCATATGCGCGATCCTGAAAATCTTGCCTTTCAGGTCTCCCTGGCCACCCGCAAACGTAACGCCTTTCAACTTAAGGCCGCTTATTAATTTTTCGCCGTCTATTCCATCCGGAACCTTTATGGCCGTTACGGCGTTTGACGGGCTCTTGGAAAAAAGCTCCAGTTTAAGACTCCCGGCGCTTTTACGCACAAATTCCGCGTCTTTCGCATGCCTCGCCGTAAATTCACAAACCCCCTCGGCCATTATTATCGAGAGCGCTTTCTGTAAACCCACCGCAAGCGTTATAGCCGGAGTCCACGGACTGTCGCTCTTTTCCATAAGGCATTCGTATTTATTGAAATCATAATAATACTTGGGAAGGGCCGACTTCTTTATGGCGCCCCACGCTTTATTACTCACCGCGCAGAAGGAAAGCCCGGGTGGTATCATAAATGCTTTTTGCGAACCGCCGATAGCTATGTCTACCCCCCATTCATCCATGTTAAACTCATCCGACCCGAGGCCGCTTATGGCATCCACAACCATAATGGCACTTGTTTTCTTTATCATATGCGCTATTGATTTTACGTCATACACGGTGGCAGTAGAAGTTTCGCAGAGCTGCATAAACACTGCTTTAGCTCCGGGGTTTTCTTTAAGCGCCTTTTCTACCGCGGATGGAGCAGGCGAATGTCCCCATTCGACATCAATCGCCACAACCTTTACGCCATAGGCCCGGCAGATCTCGGCAAACCTTTCTCCGAATTTCCCGCCCATCACCACTATTGCCGTATCATTCACTGACAGGGTATTTACAACGCTTGCCTCCATAGCACCTGTCCCACTTGAAGCAAAGGTAAGAACGTTTTTTTCGGTCTTGAAGAGTTTCTTAAGGTCGGCATTTATGGCCCGGGTAAAATTCTTGTACTCCGGCGTCCTGTGGTGGATTATGGGCCGGGCCATCGCCTGCATAACATCCCGAGGAATCGGCGTCGGCCCCGGAGTCAAGAGATACTGTTTCTTCATCCCCTAATCCTTAATCCTCAATTCTTAACCCTGGTTACTTCTTATTTTTCTTAATCGACACAACCACTTCGTCCACCAAGCCGTAATCTTTCGCCTCTTCGGATGTCATAAAATAGTCCCTGTCAGTATCCTTTTTTATCTTTTCTATGGGTTTTCCGGTATGTTTTGCGAGAATTTGTTCTATTTTTTCCTTGAGCCTTGTTATTTCCTTTGCCTGTATATTTATGTCGACAGCCGCGCCCTGCACGCCCCCCCATGGCTGGTGTATCATAATCCGCGCGTGAGGAAGGGCATAACGTTTCCCGTGTGTACCCGCAGCCAAAAGCAGCGCTCCCATACTCGTGGCCTGACCTACGCAATAGGTAGTAACATCCGGTTTTACGAACTGCATCGTATCATAAATCGCCAGCCCGCTCGTAACCTGGCCGCCCGGTGTGTTTATGTATATGCTTATATCCTTTTCCGGGTCGTCCATCTGCAGGAAAAGAAGCTGTGCGATTATTATGTTCGCCACATTGTCATCAACGGGCGTGCCGATAAAAACAATCCTGTCTTTAAGAAGCCTTGAATAAATATCGTACGCGCGTTCGGACCTTCCCGTCTGCTCTATCACCATTGGTATCAGTATACTCATATCTACCTCCCTCTTCCGGCTTTAAGCTGTAAGTTATAAGCTTTAAGGAAAAAAACTTATTTTTCCTGCTTACAGCTTATAGCTTACGGCTTATTTTCAATTATTTCCGCATGTTCCAATAAAAAGTCCAAGACCTTCGTTTCTTTTATCTCTTCCGCGAGGCCACCCAACAGATTCTCCTTCTCATAATAGCTTTTTACCTCTTCGGCAGGCCGCCCGGTCGAGAGAGCGATCGCTTCTATTCTCGCGTCTATGTCATTTTGGCCTACGCCTATTTTTTCCTTAATGGAAATATCGTCAAGGATAAAATAAATCCGCACCTTGCTTTTGGCGTCTTCCTCGAGCTTCTGCCCCAACTCCTTAACTTTTTTCTCCGCCTCATCCTTATGGAGCCCTCTTTGCCCCAGTTCTGCTTCGAAGCGCTCCCGAAAAATTTCTTTTTGGCGCCTAACGAGGCTCGATGGCACCGAAAACCTATTGTCCTTAAGAAGCCTCTCCAGGATTTGATTCTTCATCTCTATTTTAAGCGCCTCTTCTTTTCTCGCAAAAAGCTGCGATTCTATCTCTTTCTTCAACGCATCAACATTTTTCGCGTTAAGCTTCCCTGCGAGCGCATCATCCAGCGCCGGAAGGCGTTTTTCCTTTACGTTATTCACAAGGATCTTGAACTTTGCGAGCTTCCCCGCGTATTTCTTGTCCGGATAATCACCGGGAAGCCTGGCTTCGACCTCCTTTGACTGCCCCTTTGTAAGGCCGATAAGCTCCTCACCCATGCCGAGTAGCGACACTGCCTTATCCGCTTGAATCCACATATTCTTTGTTGCCTTGCTTATAGGCTTGCCGTCCGCGAACGCCTCGACATCGCAAACGGCGTAATCACCCTTCGCTATAGGCCGGTCCACGTCTACGTATTCGGCGTGCATGTTGCGCAGCTTGGAAACCGTCTCATCCACTTCGCCGGGCGAGACGGATATCCTCCTCTTCGCAATTCTCGCACCTTTGTAATTCCGCAATTTTACATTGGGCCTCGTATCCACATGGGCTTCAAAGGTGAGCGGTTTATTTAGGCTAAAATTTATATTAACAATGCGTGGCATGCCGATCGGATTTATTTTGTGCGTTTCCACGGCCGTTCTGTATCCTTCGGGTATGAGCTTTTTTAAAACATCTTCTTCGGCTTCTTTCGAATAGCGCCGTTCCAAAAGGTCCTGCGGCGCAAACCCCACGCGAAAACCGGGAATTCTCGCCACTTTCCGTATATTTTTATACACCTCGGAAACCGCGTTATTTACAAGCTCCCGCGATATCTCAATCGTGAAAAGCTTACTGCATTCTTCTGTATTTTTTATTCTTGATTTCATAGCTTTGAAATTATCATATCACATGCTAAATTTTTCGCCAAGATATATCTCACGCGCCTTGGGATTAGTAATAAGATCGTCCTTGGTGCCGGCTATCAATATCTTCCCGCCGCACATCAAGTATGACCGGTCAGTAATCGCGAGCGTTTCCCTTACGTTGTGATCCGTAAGAAGTATACCCAGATTCTTTTCCTTCAATTCCTTTATGACCTCCTGGCAGTCATAGACTGCTATCGGGTCAATACCGCTAAACGGCTCATCCAGCAGTATGAACATAGGATTTGTCACGAGCGCGCGGGTAATCTCAAGCCGCCGCCTTTCACCGCCGGACAGGGTATAGGCCATGCTCTTTCGCAAGTGCGCGATTTTAAGCTCTTCCAGTAGATGGTTGAGGCGCACACGCCGTTCCTTTCTCGGAAAATCCAACGTCTCCAGGACCGCCATTATATTATCTTCTACGGTAAGTTTCCTGAAAATAGACGGCTCCTGCGAAAGATACCCTATGCCACTTCTCGCCCGTTTGTGCATCGACATTTTTGTAATATCTTTCCTGTCGAAAATTATCTTGCCCCTGTCGGGCGGGATTATTCCGGTAACCATATAAAACGTGGTTGTCTTTCCAGCGCCGTTGGGCCCAAGAAGCCCCACTATTTCACCGCGTTTTACGTTTATATCCACGCCATCCACCACGCGCCGGCCCGCGTACTCTTTAACTAACCCTCTTGTCTCCAATAAATGCATTTTTCTCACCCATCATTACAAAAACCACGGTTCGGAATAATCTCAAAACGTCATTTTCCCGATATCTTCCACGCCTCCGGTGTGCACGACCCTCACGTTGCCTTCCGTGACTATGCGCTCGATCTGGTTTGTTTCGGGATCAAGATAAACTGTCAGCTTGTCAGTAAAGGTATCGCTATCTTTATCCGTGATTTTGACATTGTTATGAAAAATAGCTTTGTTCTCGTCGTGGTTTATCTCGAACGGCCCGTCGCATGTAATAATCCTATCAGGCAATATTACGACTTCGATCTCTTCGCGAAACTGTACCCTTTTCAATCGTGGCCTTGTTATCATGCCCTTGCCCCTGCAGGATATATTGTCTCTCTTTACGGTGACATAGGCATCAGTTTCGATCCTCTCGGTTTTGGCGTTCCATTTTGCCGAGGTCGTAGTAAGTTCGCCTCCGTCCGAAGTTTTGCCTATTATGTTTGCTTCGAGCTCGATGTCCTGCGTTTCCTTGTCGTAAACTGCCTTGTCCGCAAAAATCGTAAAAGTCATGTCTTCCCCGTAATAGACGGCTTTTAAATCGTTTATGTTTACTTTCCGAAGCGCGACCGACGCAGAGCCGCCTTCAAGGCCCCATTGAACTTCATTGTTTTTGTTAAATCCTTCGAGCCGAAAGGAATACACCTCCTGATTTACTTCCAGGAGTTCTTCCTGCGATATATTTTGCCGGTCACGACGGGCCTCAGAAACACTTTCTTTCTTCGCGCATCCCGCAACCTGGGCCGCAATGAGAAAGGCCAGCACAAACAGCGCCTTTCGGCTCTTCAAAATGTTAATCATCAAAATACCCTCACTTTTCGGCTTCGGGTTTTGTCTTCCATCGCTTGTGCATCCAAACCCAGTGGTCCGGATATTTTCTTATGTATGACTCAAGAAGCCTTGTCCACTTCTGGGTGTTATATTTTATGGTTTCCTCTTTCGTCGCCTTGATTTCGATCTCAATCGGGTCCTCGATAATAAGCCTGTGCTTCTTCGGCCCCCGTATCACAAAGAGCGGTATAAGAGGCGCTTTACTTGCCATCGCGATCGTCACCGGGGCTTTAGCGGTATAGGTCGGTTTTCCGAAAAAGTCCACGAAAACCCCGCCTACACTATCCATATCCTGATCAGCCAGTAGGCCCAGCACTTCGTTTTTTCTCAATATCCTGAGAAATTTTTTCGGGGACTCATCGCGGTATACGACATTTACGTTTTTGGAAGCGCGCATTTTCTGGATAAAATTGTTATACCTATCAAAGTATATCCGTCGCGCTATCGCTGTACTCTTATACCCCTTGAGCGTAAAGCAAAACGACGAAAGTTCCCAGTTGCCAAAGTGCGACGCCAGGATAAGAACGCCATTTCCTTTGGAATAAGCCTCGTCGATCTTTTTGAAATCTTCCGAAGTTATCCATGCATCCAGGTTCTTCTTCGTAAGCTTATATATATTGAGCCACTCAACGGCATTTCTGCATAGAGTAACAAAGACTCCCTTCGCGATTCCCTCTATTTCCCGGTCGCTCTTCTCGGGAAACGCGTCCCGCAGATTACGGAGAGTCACTTTTCTCCCCTTCTCCAAAAGCGCGTAACTTATTTTCCCCGCTAACTCCGCAAGAAAAAGCCCCACCCTGAGGGGAAGTATCGCTATAGAAAATCCTGCAACGCAAGCAATATAATATACGTAGTATCGCCGTGTCTTGATCTTCATCGTTTAAGCACAATATATTAACATAATATAAGCGAGTGCGCAACAGGAAAAAGGGGTCAGACCGTAATATGTGAAGAGTTACATCACACCCATCCGGTCCGGCAGGCCTGCCTGCCGGCAGGCAGGGAAGTCCATCTGCCGGTAGGCAGGCCGGTACCTGACGCGCGAATTTTGGCTTCA
>JAMXCZ010000055.1 GCA_024542975.1 Candidatus Omnitrophota bacterium
GGTGGTACGCCCGGCAATCCTACATCATCAAGATACGTTTTTGTCTTAATAAGAAATTTCGGCTTTACATACTCGCTTCTGTACATAAAAGTTAAATTTTTTGATCTATTAAGTGTTCTTGTAGAGGGCAGCGCATACTCCATGAAAAGATTTCCGGCTTCATAGTCCGCTGACCAACCTGCCGGGTCAGCAGGTTTCTTATTTGGATTCTGATTGTCGGTTCCGTCAAGTATCTCATTAACCAAACCAACAAAACTACCGTACAGCGTCTTTATGTACGCCCCCATTGCAGCAAAAGCTCTTGGCAGCGGTATTACTGGAAAGTTACAATCATAAGGAGAAAAATGTGTAATTTCAAATACAGCCCACTGACCTGTTTCATCAACTGCTCCCATACCGGATTTTTCCCACTCAAAAGTATCTTTATTGTAATAGCCCATGGGTACGGGGGTTCCCGGCGCGAAACCCAAAGTGTTTGCTAACCGGAATGTTACAGGTTTATTAAAGGTAACCCCGTCCGGTTTAAAATCAACTGCGTAAGTAAAGAATGATGCCTCGGGCAATGGCCCGGGAAGCTCTCTTGCTTTTTCATACTGCGTGGCTATAACATTGATTTGGCCTATCTCGTCAGGAACCGCTCCTTCGGGAAATATCAGTTCGACTCTACCTGTAGAATTCGTAGCAGTGCCGCCTCCTGTTGTAATTGTTGTGGCTTGCGGGTCCTGCGGCACTAAATATATAGGATCTATAGTTGTATCGCGTGTTTCTATTACCCCCACTTTCCTTTGAGCATAGGTATAACCTTCTTTAGTTGCCGTCAACTCATAAATACCGCCTGTAGGTGTAGGAAATACAAACTTACCATTTTCATCGGTAAAAACACTTTCTTCAACCCCTTTTATCGCTATAGAAACATCTTGCAAGGGTTGCTCGGTTCTTGAATTAAAAACATATCCATGAATAAAACCTGATTCTTCGGTTACGGGAGGCCCCAAAGATATGATAGTAAATACCCACATAGCCAGAGAGGTATTGCCGGCAATATCACTTACGCTCACGCTGATATTGTGCGTGGCTAAAGAAAGATCTTCGGGAGGGATATATTCAAAATATGAATCGGTTATATCTGATTGGGAAGTAACATTCTGACCGTCAAGGGCAATATGAACAGAGGTCCTATCTATATCGGAAATATCGTCGAAATAAGAGGCAGAAACAATAGGACGCCTTTCTTCAGTTTTGGCGTTATCCGCGGGATTTAAATTGCTTATTACCGGGGGCGCATTATCTATGCCTGCAATGCGAACGCTAAGAACGCCTCCGGGCTTTCCTCTTACCTCTACTTCTATGCTATTCTGCGATTGAAGAGTAACCGGTATTTCGACAAATTTTACTGTTTGATTGAAATCTTTGGGCCCTAAAACCTGGGTTCCGTTGATGGCAATAACACTACTGCTAACCGATTCTGCTTCTGAATCTTCAAGCCCCCCATTATATATACGCAGGAAAAATTCTGTATTGGGATTTGTGACCGAAAAATTATTTGAAACTATTGCAGGTGCGCTTGTTTCTCGTATAAAACTTTGAGGGCCAAAGACAGTAAACTCCCCTGCCTGGGCCAAAGCGGGTAGGCTTATTAAAAAAAGACAGACTATTAGGGGTGTCTTTAACGCTTTGATTTGGAAAGGACGATTGAATAGCATATATATTGATTGTAGCATTTCCTTGCTTTTCGTCAAGAAAAAATAGCCCACCTGTCAAGCCCACCTTTTTATGGTAAAACAAAACATAGCTATAGTCTACCATAAAAACCGATTGGCGTGGTAACAGGAAAGTAACGAGATTGTCAAAAAAGTGTAACAAAAAATGGGGACACACCACTACTGTACGGTAAAAGTTTATTCTTTGGTCAACTTAGTAGCTAAATCATGCAGGTCCGGGTTTGCAAGCGCGACCACCTTTTTTTTTACAGAACGCGAGTGGGTGGTTGGGGTCGGGTCTCCACACTTCACACTTTTTAGCTGCTGCCACCATCTTCTACACTAAAGGTCCTTCAGCGCCTACAATGCTCCTATCCGTCGCATTGCTTAACGGCGCTTCAGGATCAAGTTTTCTTCGAAAATTTGGCGGACCCAGTAAGCGTTGTGTGCGGTTATTATCAGGTCTAGAGTTTGTGTAGGTTGAGTTTGATAGCTCGGTGCGGGAGAGCTTTTTGAATAGGTTAGCGGATAACTACTGTACCTAACGAGGTGCTGTCAATGCGCGAGAGGTCTTTCAGCATCCGGTCCAGTTCCTCGATTTCTATCTCGGATGCCTCCCTTGCCTCGCTTACCTCGTCATACTCGGCCTTTATCTCGTTAAATGCGGCGTTTAGCAATTGGAGTTGTTTGTTCAGGCCTTTTTTCTCCTGCTTATATTCCTCAATGACGGCCTTAACCTTCTTAAGTTCCGCATCTTTTTCCTTTATTTTGCTGTCGACTTCTGCTGTTTTCCTTCTTTCACCTTCATACTGCGATGTGAGCTTATCTATCGCCCTTTCGGATTCCTTCAATTTCCTTTCAAGGCCGGCCTGCGACTCCTCCATGTATGTTACGACCGATGCCAGGCCTTTTTTGCTCAAAGCAAGTTTTTCCATTTGCGCTTTAATCTCTATTTTTTCATTCTCCATCACGATAAGAAAATAGACCGTGCCGCCTGCAAAAGCCAGGCAAAGTAAAATAAAAAGAAGGCGGCTTATGAGATTTTTCGCCGTCATAAGCTACGCTCCCTATTTTCGTCTGCGGGATCATATATTATGTCCAGGGTGAAGTCTTTCCTGAAATCCCGCATCGACAACGGAAACGCCGGAAACGGAGCCGAGCGCGTTATTGCCCCGGCCACCGCGTCGCTGAAATACTCATTCGTGGTTTTTATAACCCTGGGCTTTGTCGCCAGGTTGCCCCCCGAATACAAACGGAAAAACACCTCGGCCCTGTCGCCTTTTTTTATATACGAATTCTCTTCGGAAACCATCAGGTTCTCAAGGATACTGCTTTTTACAAAGATGGAATATTCATCTTCGCTGGATGGCCGGGGAGCGGCTGCCGCCACCCTCTCCCTCACCATCGCCTTCTTCTCTTTTAAAGTTTTTCCCCAGAGGTATTTCGGCGACATCAGGACAGGCCGCCTCTTGTAAAAAGTCGGCTCTTCGGGCACTGTAAACTTCATTTCATTTAGTGGAGGTGTCTCCGGGACATCCAGTATGTCTGTCTCACCTGAAATAATATGCACCGTAATAAATATCACAAGTTCCTTTTTCTGAACAGTCTTCACGGATCTTTTAAATGCCCATCCAAAAATCGGAATATCGCCTAAAAACGGCACTTCCGATACGGTATCCGAGCGGTCGTCTTTTATGAGGCCTGCTATAATGATAGTATGTCCGTCTTTTATCGAGACGCTGGTCTCCGCCTGTGTCGTAGATACGATCGGAACGGTGGTCGGCGGGGTACCGTACGTGTAGTTCCGGGTTGTACTGCTCACTTCCGGCTTTATTTTCATGGTAACAAAACCGTTTCTGTTGATCGTCGGGGTAACATATAATTTTATGCCGATTTCCATAAATGCAAGTTCGGTGCCGGTTGTGGTGAGAGTATTGCCTTGGGTTACGGTGTTAATCGCATATGGTTCGCTGTCGCCTATAAGTATCTTGGCTTCTTCATTATTCAGCACTGTAATTCGGGGGTTGGAAAGCGTATTCACATCGCCTATGGTTTTTAACATCTGTATTAATGTTGCGCCCTGGCCTGTCCCGAAACTTCCAAGAACGATCTCGCCCCCCGGGCTAAGCCCGCCCGCGGCAGCCAGTGAAAAACCACTTCTTATGGCGATTGGATGCTTTAGCGAGTCCTGGAACTCCGTAAGTACCGTCTCCCAGTCAATCCCGAGCTTAAACTCGTCTGTCAACGTAATTTCCATAATCTTCGCATCGATCAAAACCTGCTGTGGCTTGGTGTCAAAGGCGCGGATTATTTTTCCTATTTCGCCCATTCTGTCTTTCAGGTCCGTAACAAGGATCTTATTTGTCCTCTCGTCTACCTGGACCGATCCCACGTTCTTTGTAAGCACCTCCTGGATTTTATCCTTTATGTCAGCGGTACTTGCGTAATTCAATTCAAAAACAATAGTGGATGTGGGCTTATCAAGTTTCGCGACAAGTTCCACCGCCTGCCGAAGGGGCTCGGGGGCATCTATAATAACGATGGTATTCGAGCCATCGTCTACTATCACCTTGCCTATTTTTGTTTTTATCTGGTTTATGGCCTTGCTTATGTCAGAGGCCTTTGCGTATTTTAGCTGGATTATCCTGGCTTTTTTCTTGTCCCCGTATTTTTCCCCGTAGATCTGTTCGTAATCCCTCTGGGTCATCACATATGTAATGCTGCCCCTCCTGTCCTTGGCCAGGTTATTGGCCGCCAGGATTATCTCGAAGGCCTCCCCGATATTCACGTCTTTTAAGAACATCGTCACCCTGCCGCGGACATTTGCGCCTACGACGAGATTCATTTTGCCCTTGGAAGCAAGCGTCTTAAGCACTTCTATTATGTCCATTCCCTTAAGGTCAAGTGATATCTTTTCACCGGCGTCGAAAGCCGCAAGTTCATCCCCGATCTGAAGCCCGGCAAACGCGAATGATGCCGCAAAAAATACCGTAAGAATTACGAACAAGTGCGCTAAATGCTTCTTTTTCATCATTCTCCTCATAAAATCAGCATTATTTCTTTGCCGTTATATTCCAATACCACTTTGCCTTCGGTAACTTCCCGAACGGTAACGCCGGAAAACGACTGGCCCGCATATAAATAGTGCGTTTTTTTGGCTTCTTTGTCTTCTATTATCGCCTGAGGGTCATCTCCGGCTATAATGCCTACCAGGTTAAACCGGCCGGATATGTCGATCTCAGGCTCTCGGGCCAGGTTTTCTTTTTCAACAACCGGCGCGCTGAAAAGCTTCCTGTTCCTAAGCATCTTTGCGTAGACAGCGTAGTCTTCTATCCTGGGAGATACGCCCGCACCTTCTACCTTTACCGCTCTGGCCGGATCTTGTGCGGGCCGGCTCTCTCCTATAATACTATCGAGGTCTATGGGAGGAAATAACAAATTGTACGCAAGGTACGCTACGAGGCCGATCAGAACAAACACGAAGATCTTATTTACGGAATCGGAAAATAGAGGCCTTAAGGCTTTGTTTTCCAAAAGGATTTTTTTGCTAACGTCGGTAAGAAGTGACTCCTTCCGCGCAGCCCGGGAATTGCCTACTGCCTCGGCCCTCCCTTTGTATTTACCTTTTATAAGGCGAAGCAACCTATCTTCAGGCGACGAGTTTGTAGGCATCGAACTCCTCTCTTTTAACAAGTTCCGAAATCGTGTCCCTATCCACTATTTTTTTACCCTGTATGATTATCTCTTCGAGCGCGTTATGGCAAAGGATAGCGATTTTTCTGGGATACCCCTGGCTGTTTTCAAATATAAGCCTTATGCTCGCGGGAGTAAAAAGGCTTCTGCCCTCCGGAAGGCCTGCCTGATGCAGCCTGAAATTTATCATCTCTTCGGTCTCATTGAGGTCCAGCGGATTTATAATGTATTTGAGGGCAATTCTGTCATAGAAATTTTTTATCCGTTTTACCCGCGGCAGAAGTTCCATTTGGCTCATGATTATAAGCTGCAGGAGCTTGTATTCGTTGGTCTCATAATTGAGAAGGGTCCTAAGGACCTCCAGGAAATTTGCGCCGAGCTTCTGCCCTTCGTCTATTAAAAGGACGATCGTTTTGTTTTCATCAACGCCTTTTTTAAATAAGTATTTTTCGATTTCCTCCTTATAATCGTGGGTCGTCCTCGCATCCGGCGTAATCCTGAAGAGCTTGACAAGCATCTCAAGAAACTGAAACTCGGAATTGTATGTGGGGTCTAAAATCATGTGAAATATAAAATCGTCGTCGTTTGCGAACTCCTGCAGGAGAACCCGCGAAAGCGTGGTTTTTCCGGTCCCCACGTCCCCCAGGATGAGGCTAAGCCCGCGTTTTAAACGTATCGCGATTTCGAGGCGCTTGAGGACGGAGTTGTGCGCGGAAGAGCGAAACAAAAAAGCAGGATCAGGGCTTGTCGAAAACGGTTCCCGATTTAAATTGAGTATTTCGTAGTAACCCATTATGGATTCAGAAGGTCCTTTATTTTACGCAGCGATATTTTACGCTTACGAAGCGCGCGTATCTCACCGAGCCGCGCAAGAGTAGAATCATTAAAATAGCGAAAATTAGTCGCCTGGCTCCGCCCCGACTCTTTCACGAGCCCGAGCTTAAGGTAATATTTCACAGTATAAACAGAAAGCCCCGACAACCCGGCAATATCCTTGATCAAGTAAACATTCACTTTATTCATCCATTCTCTATGTAGCTAGTACTTTTCTACTCTTTGACTAGAGAGTATACCATAACGTCTGATTTTGTCAAGGGTTGGACCGAAATAACTATTTCAACGGAAGATGATTTTGGATATTAGGAAGGTTGCTTTCAAGTTTCCGGACGAGGTTGATTTGGGGGTGATTGAAAAATGTTTTACCCTGAGGAGTTTTTTGGAGCCTTCTATGGCGTGTAAAAATCGTGACAATGCTTCTATGTTACCTTCGGAGATTATGACAAATGAAATCTCTTTGTAGTTGCCGATTTTGCGCGCGGCGCGAGGCTTTATATTCGCTATCCGGCAGGAGGTTTTCTTCGAAAGATTTTCGATCTCCTCAAGCGCGGCGCGAAGCTCTTCCTGTTCGCTTTGGCCCAGTTCGATATAGTCGCGGTATTTTAAGTATTCCGCCCGGAGCCTGTCGGACATTCCAAGCAATTTTGTATTTTTGTTTAGAAGATTAATCCTTGCCTGTATCTCATTGTTGCGCGCTTTCCAACCGGCGGCAATCGGTCCGACGACCATATTGTACCCTATGGCAGAGGCACCTAAAATTATGCATACAGCCACTAACAGTTTTTCTCTCTTCGCCAGATTTTGCCCAATCATCGTATTTTAACCAGAAGGGAAGTCATTTCGAAATCTATTTTTTCGACTCCGGCTCGCTTCCTCTTTGTAGTGTACTTCAGTTTGACATTCTCGAAATATTGTGAGTTTTCCAGGATTTTTATAAACTTGACTACGCCCTGAAGCGTCGGGGCGCTTCCCCTCAATACGAGGGATTTATTGCTCTCGTAATCTATCAGGCCAAAGGTAATGCCCGAAGGAGTAACCTTGTAGATCTC
Source organism: Candidatus Omnitrophota bacterium (assembly GCA_024542975.1). Taxonomy (GTDB): domain Bacteria; phylum Omnitrophota; class Gorgyraeia; order JABMRN01; family RBG-13-46-9; genus JAMXCZ01. The sequence goes on from JAMXCZ010000055.1 coordinate 7,280, forward strand.
GGACAAAATATCGATTGCGAGTGGTTTTTTCCGTATTTCATTTCTGATTATTTTGAGGTCCCCTTTCATCTTCTTTGCCTTCGTAACTTCGGGCTCCATAGTTTTGATGCGTAAATTCAATGTGCGGAGAAGCCCGGATTTATAAAATAGTTTCTGGGCTAAAACGCCCAAAAAGACAAGCACTACGCACCCGAAGAGAACAAGCGTTTTTGTAAGGGCTTTCTTGAAAACGGCCAACTCTTTGTTTTCCGCCATTTCCCGGGGCAAAAGGTCGATTTTGATATCTTCACTTTTGAGCGCAAGGCCGATAAGCTCAATAAAAGAGGCCTCCTCGAGCGCCTTATCCGCGTTTTCCGCAAGTTCCATCCCGTCGCTTTGAGCTATCGATTCAGTGGAAAAAGCGGATTCTTCCCGGAGTATAGGCTCGATCGCTTTTACCCTGCCTCCGGCGCCCGAGAGGAGCAATTTATCTACTTTCCGGTTTCTTTCTTTCTGGTAGATCATAACAGATTGCTTTATTTCATCCGAGGCCTTTCTCATTGCCTCCGGGGAATTCGCGTCATAGAAGAATGCCCTCGAGAAAGTAAGCTTTCCCTCTTCTATCATGCCGATATCCACGCGTCCGGAATCTATGTTTATAAGTCCTGGGTTTAGCTCCTTTTTTTTTCCAGACATTTCACTTCGAGCAACGTGCCAGGCGGCCAAAGACTCGGAACTGAGCGCTATTTTCTCCGGAGTCAAACCGGCATTTTTGGCAATATTGATAAAACGGTTTATCGTCTCGGCCTGAGAGACCGCTAAAAAAACGTCGGAATAGCCGTCTTTTAATTTCTCGATTACTTTATAGCCGATTATGATGTCTTCCTCACGGTAAGGCATCTGTTTTACCGCTTCCATCCTGATCATGCTCTTGAGTTCGGCGTCTTTTACTGAGGGCAGGTGCAGGACCCGCGCCATCACAAGATGCCGCGGAATGTTCAGGAAAACTTTTTTTTCGGTTATGCGGTGCGTCTCGAAAAGGCGGGCCAGGGCGCTTGAGATTTCGTTGTCTTTTTGCGGGATTTCTTCGCATAAAAATCGGAATACGGCGCTCCCCTGCTTAAAAAACACCGCTTCGCAGATCTTTACGCGTCTCTCCCCTATCTCAAGCGATATCTGTGTTTTTTCCGGCCGGACTATTTTTTTGCTTTCTTTCGCCATATTTTATATGTATTATACAGTCTCGAATCGCTTTCTTCAATTATATTATTCCTCATGGTAATATTCATAGGTTGCTCTTTTTTCTTTTTTAGAACCGGATTCTCTCTTTACGACGCACGTTATGCGGGATGTAACTTTACCTACTGTGCCGTGCGAGGTAATCCTGAAATTATCGGATTTGGTGGTGAAGTATTGTTTTATTTCATTCGCATTTTCGGATTTGAGGCCTTTGTTTTTTAAAAAGATCGTAAAGCTGTTCGCATTGGTCCAGAATTTATCATCCTCCGTCCCTTCCTCGCCATCAGTTCCATTTCTGTATTTTATCACTTCTTCTACGAGCTCTGTGTACGCTAGTATTGCGGTCAATACTTCTGCCGGGGCCGTGTTCACGTTTACCTTTCCTTCGCTATACACCGTTATGCTGTCCTTTATCTTTTCGAAGAATGCGGGCGTTACGCCTTTTACAAGCAGTAGTTCTTCTATAAAATCGAAATCGCTGTTCTTACACTTATAAGGGTGCTCGAGGCCCTCATAATAACTGTTTTCAGCGTCACCTACCGGGCCGTCGGTATCCTGCCAGTCTATTATGGCATTTATCACGTCATTCCTCGTAAGCACTTCTTCCCCCTCGGGATCCGGTAATAACCTCTCCAGTATTTTTGTGTATTCGGTTTTATTGCCCTGGGTCAATTTGCTCATGTTCATATTTATCTTTCTTTCCTCGTCCTCTACGCCATAAACCTCAGTGAGTCCGACACTTATTTCGGGCTCCTCTT
>JAMXCZ010000056.1 GCA_024542975.1 Candidatus Omnitrophota bacterium
CTCAAGGGCGCTGGTGCAGGAGACGGGAAGGGAGCCGACTCCGGAGGAACTTTCTCACGAGATGAAGGTGTCCGTTGACAAAGTAAGGTCGATCCTAAAAATTGCCCAGGAGCCCATATCCCTGCAGACGCCCATAGGCGATGAGGGCGATACCAATTTCGGAGATTTTATCGAAGACAAACGCGCTGGTTCTCCGGCCAATGCGACGGCCTATACAATGCTCAAGGAGCAAATGGGCGGGGTATTGGATACGCTTACGGAGAGGGAAAAGAAGGTCTTGCGCTTACGATTCGGTATCGGCGACGGCTATCCGAGAACCCTCGAGGAGGTGGGCACCATTTTTAGTGTTACCAGGGAAAGAGTGCGGCAGATAGAGGCGAAGGCGCTGAAAAAACTGAGACACCCCATCAGGGCGAGGCGCCTTAAGAATTTTCTCAGCGTAGGTTTTATCTAGAAGTGGCCGGAATAGATAAAAAATTTTTAGCGCTTTTTTTAATCATAATTTCCATCTTCCTAATAGCCTCCGTTTACTACTACCATAAAACCGTCCAGGAAGATACCAGCATGTCATGGGTGGATTTTCGGGTGTATTATTCTGCCGGCGCCGGGCTCGAGGCAGACATGAATATTTATGATATGGGGATTGAATATTTTGTCTACAAGTACACACCCGTATTTGCTCTCGCCATAAGCGTCATAAATCTTACCGCGATTACACCGGCCTACGCGCTTGGCGTGTGGTATTTTATTTTATTCCTTTCATTCACGCTGTGCGCGTATCTAACAAAAGAAATGCTGTTTTTTCCCGCCCCGCCACGCGGCATACGCTTTTTTGATATCATTCCGTTATTATTCGCATTCCGATACCTTATTTTAATAAATTTTATAAGTTCATATTTGCCGATTCAATGGCCTACGTTTATCCATGTGTATGACTTTGTGCTGCTGTATCTTCTGATTCCTTCCTATGTACTAAGCTTGTTCTACGTTTCTCCCAAAAGGCGCCTCTTTCTCAAGGAACACGCAAGCGAAAAAGGCGCTGACAAAAACTATCTGATCATAATGCCTTTGGCGATACTTTTTATCCTTAGATTTTTGGTTTTAAACATAGACAGGGCGCAGGTGAACATATTGATTTTGCTGCTCCTCTTTTTTTTCGTATATTATTTTACGAACAAAAAAGATACGCTCTGCGGTATATATCTGGGTATAGCGATAGCAATTAAACTAACCCCCGTTATATTTTTGGTTTTACTTTTGATAAAAAAGAGGTTTAAAGCTGCCATTTCGGCAATTGCCGCTTTTGCCGCGCTTCTTTTTATACCATGTTTCAGATGGGGCATTAACGCCAATTCGAAAATGTTAAGCGACTGGCTCGGCGTACTCAGGGATACGTTTCCCTCAGAATACCTGCAGCATAAAAACCAGTCGCTTATGGCAGCCATTTCCAGATTGTTCTCGGTAAATTCCGATATTTCGCTGCTTAAATTCGATGGAATTTATTTGACATGGATCGTAGTTTTTGTATACGCGGTATTTATGCTGATAACGCTTTACGCAGCGATGAAAAAAAGCCGCGCTCCCGCTCGCGAAGCGGAGCTGTGGGATTTGGGGCTCTTTTTTTTGGCCATGACAGTCCTTTCGCCCGTAGGGACAAAAACCACTTTTGTGTACATCTTGCTTCCGGTTGTGCTTCTGATAAGAGAGGCTTTTAGGAAGGGCCTCACGGATCGCATTATCAATACAGGGCTCCTGGCCTACGTTTCGCTTGTTTATCTGAATTCCTCGGACATAATCGGAAACTTTTCTACCACGCTACATAAATATTCGCTGATGACATTTTGCATTTTAATAATTTTTGCGCTAACGGTATATGCCAAACACGGTATGACGCCCGTACGGCCCCCCGCTCTCCAGAAATAGGTTGAAACTTTAACTTACAGGGTATAGAATACACGGGATGAAATTAATAGGGGGGAGGCTTTGCAGGAAGAGGTACAGGGCGCAAATAAAAATCAGGAGATGGTTTCAAAAGCTATTTACGCGTAAACGGCGCAGAAATCATGAATAGAGCAATAAAAGGGAGCCGAAAATGGATAGAAAACGCATATTGCTAATCGATGACGAAAAAGAATTTTGCCAGCTTGTAAAAACGCATCTGGAGCTCGCCGGTGGCCTCGAGGTTTTTACCGCCACAAGCGGTAAGGACGGGCTGGAGGCGGCCAGGCATTTTAAGCCGGACCTCGTGCTTCTGGATATCATAATGCCGGGCGGAATGGACGGATTTGAGGTGCTGAAGACGCTTAAGAAAGATGCCAAGACGATGTCTATTCCGGTCGTTATGCTTACGGTTATGCAGGACGATGCCTCAAAGATCGAAGCCACCCAACTCTATGATGAAGATTACATAACAAAGCCGGTAAAATTGAAAGACCTGAAAACCAAGGTCGAGAAGGTTTTGGGCAGGTTTGTAGACTGATTTGGTTTTGGATGTCGCTTTCATCTCAGGCCGATATCCCGGCTCGCCCGAAGCAAAATATCTTTTATCGATACGAGATAAATTTAACGCATAGGTAAGATCATGGGTAAGGCCAGGATCCTCTTAATCGATGACGAAGAAGACTTTCTGCTTTTGATGAAGAAGAATCTTGAATTGCAAGGGTACGAGATAATAACCGCTACCGACGGTGATCTGGGCCTTGAGAAGGCCAGGTCCTTAAAGCCGGATCTCGTCATATGCGACTGGTCAATGCCTAAAAAGAACGGATGTGAGGTCTTGAAGGAGTTCAGGAAAGATAAGTCACTCCGGATCCCGTTTATTATACTGACAGCCGTGGATGACTTTGACAAGGTTCGAGAGGCATATGATAGTGAAGTGGATTTCTATGCCCCAAAGACAATTGAGCTTCAAAAGTTGTACAAGAGAATAACGACGATTCTCAATCTCTCGAAAAACAGGATATGGTAAAGTTTTTCAAAAAAAGGAGGTAAGACATGGCAGAGGCCGAAAGCAAGCATGACAAGTTTAAAAGGCTTGCAACGCAAAGAGTGGCAAACGCGCTGAAAAAGGTAGAGCTTATAGGGAATTTGTCGTCTTCCGGTTATGAATATACACCGGAAGAGGTGGAGAAGATTTTTGCGGCTCTTCAGCAGACACTCGAGAACACCAAAAACAGGTTTTCCAAATCCAAGAAAGAGGAAACAAACAAGTTCGAACTATAATCGGGCACTTTCTCAATAGGGATACGCATGGGAAAAGGCATTAAAATATCGCAGCCGCTCGTAGTGCTTGACCTTGAGACAACCGGCACATGGGTTGAAAAAGACAAAATCGTCGAAATCGGTATGATTAAGCTCGCGCCGGGCGGGGTGAGGCAGGATTACATACAACGCGTCAATCCAAAAATGTCGATTCCCCCGGACGTTATCCGGATTATCAATATTACTGACGCCGATCTCAAGGATGCGCCGCATTTCGAAGACATAGCAGGCAAAGCACTTGAATTTATAGGCGATTCCGATCTTGCGGGATTTAACATCCGGCGTTTTGACCTGCCGTTACTTGAGCGCGAGTTTATCAATGCGGGACATAGCTTTCATTGGCGTGACCGTACCATTTATGACGCGCAAAAGATTTATCATGTGCATGAAAAACGGGACCTGGTAGCCGCTTACCAGCTCTACTGCAATAGGGAGCTTCGCGCGGCGCATTCTGCGCTGGGAGACGCCGAAGCGACCATGGAGATACTTGCCGCTCAGATTGAAAAGTATGGCCGCGAAGAAGAAGGCATAGAATCTTTAAAAGACGTTGACTATGAAGGTTCAAGCCGGTACTTTGATAAGGAGCGGAAATTTTGCTGGTGGAACGGAGAGCTCTATCCCACTTTCGGCAAATACAGTAGAAAAAAGCATATAAAAGACATATTTAACGAAGATCCGAGATATCTGGAGTGGATATTTGCCGCGGATTTCAACGAAGAGGTCAAGGCGCTTGTGGGAAAAGCCCTCGGTGGCGAGTTTCCGGAGGCTCCGGCGGGTTTATAAAAAAGGAACGTGTGCGAGTAAAAGAGGGTAGAGTTTTCATCGGTAGATTCAATGCAAAGGCGGACCTTCTTGGCTCGCTTACGGATCTTTGCAAAAAAGAGAATATACGATTAGGGGTGTTTTCCGTTATCGGAGCGCTTACCAATGTGAAATTGGGATATTACAACCAGGATGCGAAGAAATATGTCGAAAATTGCAGCCTGGAGAAGAAGCTTGAAATAACCTCATGCACAGGTAACGTTTCACTCAAAGGTTCGGAAATTTTCGTTCACGCGCACATAACACTTGCGGATCATGCAGGACAGTGTTACGGAGGCCATCTTATGCCGGGATCCTTCATATTTGCAGCGGAATATTTCGCTCAGGAGCTTACAGGCGCAGTATTAACAAGAAAACCCGACCTCGAAACCGGGCTTAGCCTGTGGGTGAAGTAGCATGGGATTATTGGGGCTTTTATTCAGGAATCCGGCGATATTTATTTTACTGGTGCCTGTTTTGCTTTACTCGGTTATCGCCCACGAAGTAGCCCATGGCTGGGTGGCATCCTTATTTGGCGACAATACGGCAAAGCGCTACGGCAGGTTATCCCTCAATCCGATATCCCATCTTGACCCCATGGGGACGCTTGCGCTTTTTCTCGTAGGTTTTGGATGGGCAAAGCCCGTGCCCGTTGACTACGGGAAACTGGCGGGTTCACGCAGGGCCATTGTGTGCGTTTCCCTGGCGGGAGTCGCAACTAACATACTTATCGCTACGATAGCCATGTTCCTCCTCAATTTTAGAATGTTCCACTCTAACCATCTGTTTGCGGCGATATTGGTCATTGTAGCAAGAATTAATATCATATTGGGGTCTTTCAATCTTATCCCCATACCGCCTCTTGACGGGTCGCGGGTGCTCATGGAATTTTTGCCGGTAAACGCCCGGCATAAACTGGCGGCCCTCGAACCATACGGATTCATGATAATTCTTATTTTACTCTGGACGGGAATTTTAAGCCCGGTGATCATGTTTATCCAGAATCTCATACTCGGATTAATCGGCATATTCGTATAGCCTAAAATGAAAAAGATCATAGTAGACGGTTACAACGCAATACACAAGATCCCGGAGATGTCCAACGAACTCGATAAGAGCCTTTCCGCTGCGCGGACGGCCCTGGCGATGCACATGGCATCCTGGAGAGGGAAGGGGATGTATTCCCGGGCCCTTATCGCATTTGACGGCCAGGATAGCGTTATGAAGGGGAGCTCCCAGGTCAAACTATGCGGGATAGACTGCGTGTTTGCGCGGACAAGAGAAAAAGCGGATAACCTTATAATACGCATGGTGCGCGACGCGAAAGACGCATCTAAGATAACAGTCGTTTCCGATGATAACTACGTCCGCAACAATAGCAGGGCCCACGGCGCAGAAGTAAAATCTGTGGCATTCCTGCGCTCGCCTACGGGCAAGCAAAACAACCCATCCGGCGCAGCTAACAAAAACATCGCAACAGAGAGAGCGCAAGCCATAACAGACGAATACGAGGAGTACCTGAGAGCAAAAGGCAAGATATAACAATGTCAACCGTTCTTCCTCGCGACAGAAGAAAACCCATTAATCTTTTAGTCGGCCGACACATTCCGTACTACTCTTAGTATAAAAATAAAAATGCTTTTTTATTGACATCCGCTTAAATATAAGGTATATTTTATTCATTATAATGTTCATTTATACGAGTGCTTAAAAAACCTAAACGAAAGGAGCAGGTATGATTAAGCAAATGAGTGCGGTGTTATTGGCTTTATGTTTTGTATGTGCGACTGCTTTGGCAGGCGGTGTAGGCAATGCAGTTACGCCTATAAAAACAACGACCGAACATATCGGTGTTGCCGTTGGATTTGAAAACGATTTTATCGTCGACAGACTGAATCCCTTGGAAAACAAATATGGCCCGAGGAGTATGGAAATCACAGATTTCAGCCGAAACTACGGAAAAATTACCGTAGGCCTATCAGATAGCTCTAACCTATATATGCACATAGGCACAGGCGATTATGACCTCAAATTTGTCGATCGTGCCCAAGATGCCTCTATGGAAGTAAACTTAGAGCCCGGCTTATATACGGGCGTAGGCATAAATGGCTTGATGCCGGTAAATGAAGAAATTGAGGTTCCGTATGGAAATCTTTCATTCGGAGTAGGTGCTGACACACAGATCAACACCTTCTTTAATGAGGTAGATTCGTTAGTCAGGAGTACTTTTAGAGCCGATAATGTCAGAGGTGGTTTTTATGGAGTCGAAGGGCAAAGCAGCGTTTATGTAACGATGCAGTATGAAGTCGAACCATTAGAAACTTTGATAATTCCATATATCGGTATGTATCACTCTTGGATGTTTGTGGGTACATACGACGAGTTGAGATACACATCTGAGACCACAGGAGATGTTGGAGAGGATTTTCAGGCAGCGCATGATTTTGCGTCATTCGGCTTGATCTTTGGCGCAGATTTTGACGTAGCAAAATATCTGAATGTCAGCATTGAAGGCAGGTTCATAGGAGAAAATGCCGTTACAACCGGAGTGAGCTTAAAGTTCTAATTCCTGTATTTTATAATATAAGGAACTATAACAAACGGGCAGGATTTATTCCTGTCCGTTTGTTTTTCTCCATACTCCACTGGGGATAAGGACGCGTGTGGGGTGGACAACGTTTTGATAAGGCTCTAAGACTTCGTGTTTTATTCGGAGCTATTGTATAAACATGGCAAAACTGATCAAAAAAATATCGAAATCACTATTTAAACGCACCCCATGGTGGGATAAATATGATTCCAAATATTTTCTTTATCTTTGGTATAGATTCCGCAAACATCCGTATTTCAAATATGTAGATCTTGAATTTACTTCCTGCTGCGATTTGCGATGCATTTACTGTACCCTGGATTCTTCCAGGAAAAAAGGTTTTATGCCGCTCAAATTATACGAGGAAATATTGCAGTATATAGTCGATAATAATAGAAAGAGGATCACAATAGAAGGCCTATCTCTCCATAACGGAGGAGAAACCCTGCTCCACCCCAAGTTTTGCCGGATGATGGAAATACTGGGAAAAAAAAGAAAAATAACCAATAATTTTCCGGAAACAGCATTGCTTACAAATGCCACCACGCTGAATTCAGAAAAGACAGCGTGCATATTAAATACAGAATGTGTAGATTTCATGCGTTTTAGTGTAGACGGCGGAACGAAGGAGTCTTTTGAACGAATACGAAAAGGCGCAAAGTGGGAAAAAATCTTGGCAAACATCCATAGCTTTTTGGATGAAAATTCAAAGAAAAAAAATCCGGTAAAGACAGGTATGATCTCAATTTTTGACGAAGCTAACCCGCCCCTCTCGGATGAGTTCAACGATTTGATAAAAAGGGTCGATATCTACTGGCCTAGAAGGCCGCATAATTTTAACGGTAGTAAAAATATGGGCCTCGGCCCTTTTGAAAAAAAGACCGGATTATGCAATCTTGTGCCGATCATGGTCGCTATACTCTATGACGGTACAGTTTCGCCATGCTGCAATGATTTAAACGGCAGCGGCATAATAGGCGATTTAAATACGGAGGACCTTGCTCAAATATTCTTTGGAAAACCAAGGAGCAGCATAATAGAAAAAATGGCCCATCACAAAAGACGCGATATAGAACTCTGCAAAGATTGCGCTCTTTAAGCCATTTTAACCTGGGTACCTGCCTGGCTGTCTGCAGGCAGGCAGCATCCGACTCATAAAGCGAAAAGGCCGTTTTCGTAATTTCAATAAACACACCTAATTAGCTTATTTTGCAAGCACTTGCGTCAATTTGCAAGTCGTAGCATTTAGTACCATTTGACGCGATTTCACCCTCCCGATGGACACTTTTTGGACACCAACACGAGCTCGAAAGAGCTTGACAGTTTCAAGAAGACTTATTACAATATGTAACACTTTGTAGCCCACAGACATTAATTCAGTCCTTATAATCCAATTAAGGTAAAAAAGGGAAATCATGACCAAAAGCACCTATTTATTAGTAAGCCGTATTGCCGAGTTTCCGCCTATTAGGAAATGGTTGGAACACAGGGGGCGTAGGCGCTAAGATTCATTTCATAGGATCAGGTGGTTACGTGCGTGTGTTCGGCCCGAGAACTTTATGAGTTTAGCCACTATATAATGATAAAGAGGCCGCTAACCACTTGCTGCGTATGCACTTGCGGGTACGAAATTAGTAAGAACATAAAAAAGCCAGATATTTCGACCCCTAGGGTCTTGTATTTTCGAATTTTTCAAGTATGCTTATTAGTGAAAGCACGAGAAAGGCACACCATCTGAAAGGGTGGGTCGCAAAGCTCTAGAGCCTAAGTCCGCGCAGGCGGATAAGGTAGTCGGTTGCCGAAGCGAAGAGAACCTATCCCTACAGATGATGTGGATAGGTTTTTTTTATTGGAAAGGAAAAAGGTGAGCGAAATGAAGACATTAATCACACTGGTTGCTGTGTTTGCGTGCTTGGTATTCCTTGTAGGCGAAGCGGCCTACGCCAAAAGCGAAAACGGCAGAGGGCAAGGGCAGCATGCGGGTGTCATTCCCCCAGGGTTTAGCAATGGCGGAGGCCAAAAGCCGCCGCATAAAGGGGGCGAAGCTGATACGGACACGCCTGAAGCTGATAAGCCAGGTTGGTCTTATCACCCTCGTGACGTACGAGGGCAGGGCAACATGGGAAATCCGAATATGAGGGATCCCTATGGATTCGACAAGGATAGCGGCAGAGTAGGAAGCGAAAGAGGTCGCCGCATAGAAGCTACATTAGACCTGGCGGGGATAACGAACGCAGAATTTACAACAACTGAACCTTTTATTGATTCCCTTTATGCTAGCTATGAATACTGGATGGAGCAAGCTGAAACTAATCCAGGGCACCCATTCGCTTACGCTCTCGCACAGCAGTATGCAGCAACTATCGAGAGGTATACAACCGACGGTTATGCATACATGACAGTAGGTTGGATACCACCGCATTGGGACCCAAGCT
>JAMXCZ010000057.1 GCA_024542975.1 Candidatus Omnitrophota bacterium
GGTTGATTTAGTGCCTTTATTTCTTGACCGCGTGGTTATTCTGAGTAAAGGTAAAATTATTAGGGAAGGGTTGCCGGGAAAAGTCTTTTCGGATCCCGAAACAATTAGATTTGCCAAATTGAGGCTGCCGCAGGTTGGCCACTTATTCGAGATTTTAAAGAAAAAAGATAAATTAAATGTAAACGATTTACCGCTTACTATTGGAGAAGCAAGGCGCAAAATAGTAAAATTGGTCTCTCCCGGCGCTCTCGCAGGAAATATTTTGGCAAATGAGTAAAATTAAAAATGCATTTAGAAACGGGTTTACTACGGGTACTTGCGCTCAAGCAGCAGCCAAAGGCGCGGGCTTCATGCTTCGAACTCAGAAATTGCTGAAAAGAGTTAAAGTGGAAACACCGAGCGGAGTAAAGCTCTTATTAAAGCTTATTGATCAAAAAATAGAAAAAGAATCAGCTTTTTGTGGAATTGTAAAGGATGCCGGCGATGATCCGGACATTACAAATGGTGTAAAAATTTATGCAAAGGTTAAATTTTCTCACCAGAAAGGCGTTTCAATAAAGGGCGGAGAGGGTGTGGGTATGGTTACTAAACCGGGACTGGCTGTCGACGTTGGTGAATACGCCATCAACCCAACACCAAGAAAAATGATTGCTAAGGAGATGTCCCGGTATTTACCTGAAGATAGAGGGTTAGAAGTTGTAATTAGTGCCCCACGAGGAGAGGGATTGGCTAAGCGCACCTTTAATCCGCGCCTGGGAGTCGTCGGGGGTATATCCATTATCGGCACGACAGGGATAGTTTTACCTAAATCAACGGAAGCTTACAAAGCTTCACTGTCTCTTCAATTGGATGTGCTAAAGGCCTCAGGGGTTAAAAGGGCAGTTTTAGTTTTAGGCTATGTCGGAGAAAAATTTGCTAAAGAGGCGTTAAGGCTCCAGGGCGATTCAATAATTAAGATAGGAGACCATGTTGGATTTATGCTAAAGGCGTGCGCGAAGAAAAAAATAAAAGACATTCTTTTAGTAGGCCATATTGGGAAGTTAGTTAAGGTTGCCTGCGGCCAATTTAACACTCATTCGAAGTTTGGCGATAATAGAATACGGACGATCGCGCATTATGCTAAAACTTATAAAGCAAAGAGAAGCGTTATTGAAGAATTATTAAAACAGGCAACCTCTGAAGCAACGATCGATATTTTAAGAAAAAATAGGCTTATGGGGGTTTTTGGAAAGATAGCGCAAAAAGTAGTTATTACCATCAATGAATTTTTAGATACTGAACTTATGGTTCGCTGTATACTTCTTTCACTAAAAGGTGAAATTTTAGGGGCGTATCCAAAGGAAAACGGATATGAATAAAGTCCATATAATTGGGGTAGGGCCCGGCACAATGGATTATTTGCTTCCTATAGCCAAAAGAGAAATACAAAACGCCGATTGCTTAATCGGGGCAGAACGCCTTCTCGGCCTGTTCGCGGATCTAAATAAAGAAAAGATTCGTTTGGAGGGCCATTTTACCGATGTTATTCCATATATAAAAGAGAATAGGGATAAGAAAAAAATTATTGTGCTTGTCTCGGGTGACCCGGGGCTCTATAGTTTTTTGGGGCAACTCTCTAAGGTTTTAAGCAAAGAGGAATATGTGGTTATTCCCGGGATAAGCGCTGTGCAAATGGCATTCTCCAGAATTGGCGAGAACTGGCAGGATGCAGAAGTTATCAGCCTTCATGGGCGTAAATTCGATAATTTAGCGAAAGAAGTTAAGAATTATGCAAAGATTTTTATATTTACTGACTCGAAATCATCACCAGAAAAAATAGCAGCCAATTTACTCGAAGAGGGGGTAGAGAATAGGAGAGCAATTGTATTTGAAAATCTTGCATATGCCAATGAACGGATAATTGATTCGGATCTTAAAAATCTAAGCAAGATGAAAGGGTTTGGATTATGTGTAGTGATCATAAAAAAGTAGATACGCGAAAAGGCAAACTTTACGGAATCGGTATCGGGCCTGGAGATCCGGGGTTGCTTACCATAAAAGCGAAAGAGATATTGGATGAGGTCGATATCATTTTTGTTCCGAAGAGCGAGGATGACGGAAAATCCTGCGCGCGTTCGATAATAGAAAGGGCGCTCTCCGGCAAAAAAGATTTTACGGAACTCACTTTCCCTATGACAAGGAACAAAAAGACGCTTAAGGCGTATTGGAAAAAAGCTGCCGGAAAGATCGCAGGAGAGGTAAGAGGGAACAAAAACGCAGCCTTTGTAACTATAGGGGACCCTTTTATTTTTAGCACTTATATCTATCTCTCAAAGACTCTGCGTCAAGATTTTCCTGATGTGGACATTGAAACCATACCGGGCATTAGCTCCTTTAATGCTGCTTCTTCAAGGCTTGAGCTTCCCCTTGTAGAAGGAAATGAGAGATTAGCTATTTTGCCTGTTCCAAAGGACCTAAAAGGTTTAAGAGCTACCTTAAAGAGTTTTGACACCGTGATATTGATGAAGGTTGCTTCAAAATTGGACAAGGTAATTCGCCTTTTGAAAGAAGTAAAACTCATTAAAAATTCAGCGCTTATTACACATGCAGGGCATCCCAATGAGGCCATAATTCGCGACCTTTCTTCGATAAAAGATAAGAAACTGGGTTATCTTTCAGTAATTATTGTAAAACGAAAAAATAGGAGTTAAAGGTGAAAATATATTTTATCGGCGCCGGGCCGGGAGACCCGGAACTTTTGACTATAAAAGCAACAAAGGTAATTAAGAAGGCCGATATTATTATTTACGCCGGTTCTTTAGTAAACAAGGATATCCTGAAATTTGCCGGGGAAAATACTCGTATTTATGATTCTGCGGGAATGACCTTAGAGGATGTTTTAGAAATTTTTGCAAAGACAAAATCCACTGATAAAATAGTTGCGAGAATTCATAGCGGCGACCCATCGGTCTATGGCGCTATTCAGGAACAGATGGATTGGTGCAAGAAAGAAAATTTAGACTATGAGGTTATTCCGGGAATAAGTTCATATCAAGCAGCGGCAGCAAGCCTTAAGCAGGAATTAACTCTTCCCGATGTAAGTCAAACTGTAATCCTGACCAGAATTTCCGGTCGAACCAAAGTGCCTGCTAAAGAAGATTTACAGGAATTAGCTAAGATCAAGGCTACGGTAGTGATCTTCCTGAGCATTCAGGAAATAGATAGAGTGGTAACAAAATTAAAGCAAGGCTATGGATTAGATACTCCGGTAGCGGTAATAGAGAAGGTAACTTACGCGGATGAACGAAAGATTGTCGGAACACTCGAGGACATAGCTAAAAGGGTTAAGGATGCAGGGATTAAACGCCAGGCCTTAATAATTATTGGTGATGTTCTAAGAAAAAAGTACCAAAAGTCCAAACTTTACGATAAGGATTTTGAGCACGCCTTTAGAAGGAAGTAGGAATAATGAGGATAGCCATAGTCGCCGTTACTCGTGAAGGCCGAAAAATAGCAAAAATTGTTAATTCCGGTTTCCCCGGTAAAAGCAAACTCTATTGCCTGTCCAAGGGGCGTATTAAAAATTTGCTCGATAAGATCTTCGATAAAGATAAGTTTGAGGGCATTGTTTTTATTATGGCCTTAGGTATTGTGGCTCGGCTTATTGCTCCGCATCTTAAAAATAAATATCTTGATCCGGCTGTGGTAGCCATTGATAGAGTCGGTCGGTTTGTCATTAGTGTAGTTTCCGGTCACGCCGGAGGGGCAAATAAATTAGCCATAGAGATAGGTAACATTTTATATGCCGAGCCGGTCATTACCACCGGGTCTCACGCCAGAAAGAATATAATTATTGGCACAGGATGCAGGCGCGGCATAAAAAAAGAGGAGATTGTTAAGGGAATAAAATATGCAGTCGCCAAGACGAAATCGTCGTTGAATAATGTCAGATATATTGCTACTATAGATATGAAGAAAAATGAATCCGGTTTAAAAAAGGCATGCGTAGAACTGGGAATACCTTTAAGGATCATACCAATCGATGCAATCGGGAACTTTAAAGGTAGCTACAAGAGGTCGTCTTTTGTAAAGAAAAAGATCGGAATCGAAGGAGTAAGTGAACCATGCGCGCTACTGGCTGGAAGAAAAACAAAGCTAATCTTGTCCAAGGCAAAAGTAGGCAGGGTTACCGTGGCCGTTGCCCGGGAAAGCTCTATATAATCGGTATCGGCCCGGGAGACATAAGCCTCATAAGCCCTAAGGCCCTGGAGGCCATAAAAAGAAGTGAAGTGGTAGTTGGGTACAAGACTTACATAGGGCTTCTTGGTGACTTGATAGCCGGCAAAGAGGTTGTTTCTTCGGGTATGACCCAGGAAGCCAAAAGAGCCGGATTTGCTATTAAAGCAGCGGAAGAGGGTAGGCAAGTATCACTTATTTCAAGCGGCGATCCCGGTATATATGGCATGGCGGGCCTGGTTTTAGAACTTTTGGGTGGAGAAGAAAAAGACAAGATTAGAATAGAAATTATACCGGGTATTATTGCGGCAACGAGCTGTGCCAGCCTCCTGGGCGCGCCTCTTATGCATGACTTTGCAGTTATCTCCTTGAGCGATATTTTGACGGATTTAAAATTAATTAAGCGAAGGATCGTCAAGGCAGCGAGCGGGGATTTCGTTATAGTTTTTTATAATCCACAATCTAAAAGTAGAACGCGGCCGCTTAAGGCTGCGTGGAAAATACTGATGAAGTATAAATCTCCAAATACGCCTGTGGGTATGGTACGAAATGCCGCAAGAAAAAATCAGGAGGTAAAAATCACTACTTTGAAAGATATGTTAACCGAAAAAAAGATCGATATGGTAACTACTATAATTGTAGGCAATTCTCGCACCTTTACTAAGCGGCAATATATGATTACGCCGCGAGGATATAATTCGAAGGTGGCTCAATGGGATTAATGGTAATTGGAATAAGCCATAAGACAGCGCCGGTTGAGATACGTGAGAGATTTTCTTTCACTAAAAATCAACTTCTAGAATCTCAAGGCCAACTTAATGGATCTCGCGGAATTCGGAAGATAATTATCCTCTCAACCTGCAATAGAATGGAAATATATGCTCATTCGGCCTGCAACGAAATTTGCATAGACAGAATAACAGAATTTCTGGCCAAGAAATTTAATGGTTTTGGAAGCGATACGCTAAAGTATTTTTATACCCTGATAGATGAGGAAGCGACAAGGCATATATTTCGAGTTGCCTCCGGTTTAGACTCGCAGGTATTAGGTGAAACAGAAATATTGGGCCAGGTAAGATCGGCGTGGTTAATTAGCCGTGAATCAGGAAAAACAGACGATTTTCTGGATACTGTATTTGAAAAAGCGATTGAGATAGGAGCGGCTGTCAGACGGAATACCAGGATATCGCAAGGCAATGTTTCCATAGGTAGCGTTGCCGTAAAGATGTTGAAAGACCAATTTGGAAGCTTGCAGGATAAAGCAGTGCTAATTGTTGGCGCCGGCAAAATTGCAGGCCTTATGAGCAAATACCTGAAGAAAGATGGAATTAAAGGATTTTTTGTTTCAAATAGAACATATGTCAAGGCTTGTGAGCTTGCCCGGGAATGCAGGGGTGAAGCCGTTCATTTTAATAAACTGCAAGAAAAATTAAAAACCGTAGATATTGTGATAAGCTCAACCGCCAGCCCGCATATTATTTTAAAAAAGGAAGTTATAGAGGAAGCTATGAATATGAGGCAGAAGCCATTATTGTTATTAGACGCAGCCGTTCCCAGAGATATTGATCCTGAAGTCAGAAATGTTGCCAACGTAGTCCTATATGATTTAGATGACTTAAAATATGTAATTGAAAAGAATTACAATGACAGAAAAAAAGAAGCCCTCCGGGTTGAGGAAATAATTGAAAAAGATCTGCAAGCGTCATATGCAAACGTTTAAAGTGGGAACCAGGACGAGCCCTCTTGCTTTAAGACAGGTTGATGAGATCGCCGGTTATTTACGTAACGTAGGCATGGAGATAAATATAGAGGTTGTAGGCATAGATACGGCCGGAGACAAAGACAGGATCACTCCTATATCTGATATTGAAGGAACGGATTTTTTCACCCGGGAAATAGAAAAGGCGCTCTTGGATAAAGACATTGATTTTGCCGTGCATAGCGCTAAGGACCTATCTCCTACTATTCCGAACGGGCTATATATTGCAGCAATAACCCGGTGCGTTGATCCTTATGATGCCCTGGTATCAAAGGATAATTTGCGTCTTCGGGAATTACCGCAAGGGGCAAAGATTGCCGCAAGTAGCCTGAGAAGGAAAACGCAGCTTAAATCTTACAGAGACGACTTTAAGATAGTGGATATCAGAGGTAATATCGGGGAACGCTTAAGAAAATTCGATAAATCGGATTTAGATGCGATTATAATTGCTGCCTGCGCATTAAAACGCCTAAGTTTAGAAAACATAATTACCCAGCGCATACCGCTTAAAATCTTGAAACCACACCCGCTGCAAGGAGCTCTTTCAGTTGAAACAAGACAGGATAATTTTGAATTGATTAAAATGCTATCAAAATTAGATACGAGATGAGCTATCCTATGAAACAAAACAAAGTCTACTTAGTAGGGGCCGGATCGTGCCCATCTTTAATTACGGTAAAGGGCCTAGAAATTTTACGCCAGGCAGATGTGGTTATTTATGATTATCTTGTAGATAAAGGGTTATTAGACGATGCAAGAGACAATGCGGAACTTATCTGTTCCGACGAATTAGGAAAGAAAAGGCATTTAAACGGTTTTCTGAACTCACAAAATAAAATTAATGCTCTAATGATAAAGAAAGCCAAAGAAGGCAAGCGGGTGGTCAGGCTTAAAAATGGCGACCCTGCTATCTTCAGTAGAATTTCCCAGGAGCTTGATGCTTTAGCCAAGAATAAAATAGAATTCGAAGTAGTCCCGGGAGTGACCGCGGCAAGCGCTGCCGCTTGTTTCGCTGCTATCCCTTTAACTGATAGGAGGTTTTCATCGAGTGTGGTTTTTGTAACCGGGCACGAAGATAGAAATAAAAATAAAAGCAATGTTAATTGGAAAAACATAGCCGGCTCGGGAACAATTGTTATGTATATGGCGGTAGAGAACATCTCTCGGATAGCCCATAAATTAATGAAAGCCGGTAAGCCTAAGTATACGCCGGTTATCGTTAGCTCCCGCATTGGGAGCGTAAACCAGAAAACAGTAAAAGCAAAATTAAATACTATCGCTCGGGCCGTAAAAAAGGAGGGGATATTTCCGCCATCAATATTTATTATAGGCAAAGTTGCGGATTTTGAAAAAAGGCTTGATGGGTTAAGGAAAAGTAAGCGGGTTTTATTCACAGGATTGTCTAAGGAGAGATTTTTTACCGAAAAAACGTATTTTCATCTTCCTTTGATCAAGATCGTGCCTTTGCTTGATTATAGGGAGTTCGATAATCATTTGAAGAATATAGAAGCGTTTAACTGGATAATTCTTACCAGCCGCTATGGCGTTAAGTACTTTTTTAAAAGACTAAACGCAGTGGGCAGGGATTCAAGGGCGCTTAAGAATATAAAGATTGCCGCTATCGGAAGTTCCACCAAAGAACACCTGGAAGAATTCGGGATCATCGCAGACCTGGTCCCAAAAAATGAATCATCTAAAGGCCTACTTGAAAGGTTCGCAAAGATAAATATAAGTGGTAAAAAAATATTCTTACCGCGGTCGGACCTCTCTGATAAGGGCTTAACCGAAGGGCTCAAAGAAAGAGGGGCCAGGGTCACTGCCAGCATTGCCTATCGAAATATTGAGCCGCGCGATTTGCCGGATTTGGAGTTATGCGCTTTTGACGAGATAATGTTTACCAGCCCTTCCGGCGTGCGTAATTTTGTAAAAAGGTATGGTAATAACCTACCTAAGAAAGTAAAAATTTCTTATATTGGAGATATAACTTTAAGAGAGGTTAAAAGATGCCATTTGCTGGAATGATTTGATGGTTAAGAATATAACCTTTAAGGCAGCGGTAGTTATATCGTGCTCAGTTCACCTCTTATTTCTGTCGCCGTGGGGGGCTTTACGGTTTCATAGGCCCGCGCAGGAAGCGCCCCAGATAGAGGTGACGTATATATTAAAGGAAATAGAAAAGGAAAAAATTGAGAAGGTAATTGAAAACCTGCCACGAAAATACGAACTCGAAAAAAAAGAAATAAAGGAATCCAAGAAGCGAACGCTTGCCGCTAAAAACCCGGAACCGGAAGCCAAAATAGTTGAAAAAAAAGACGAGTACCTGGAAGAAAAAAAGGTACGGGAGCTTGAGGAATACATCGCCTATTATGAGCTGATCCGGCAAAAAATAAAGGGGCGCGTTACGGCGCTATACAAAAGACCGGGGAAAGAGGGAAGGGTAGGCGTCGCATTCCTCCTCAACAGGCGTGGCGCCGTAAAAAAGCTTGAAATTAACGATATCCGCGGCTCGGATAAAAAATACCTCGAAAAAATTGCAAGGCAAGCTGTAAAGTCCGCTTCTCCGTTCCCACCGTTTCCCGAAGAACTACAAAAACCTGAGCTTACCTTCACAGTAGCAATCATATTTACAAGAGACCGATAGGCCCCGTTCCACCTGCCAGCTGACTGCGATTCTTGTAATACTCTGGATACCGTGTTACATCCTGCCTGCGCGCCCCGGTAAGGGTATAGCTCCGGGGTGCAGCAAATTCCGGCCTCAGCTAACTCTGACAGGAGAAAACCGAAGTAAGGACACTCTATACATTTCTCCTGTCAGAGTGGATCTTCGGCCGGAATTTTTGCAATGCACCCCAAAGCCTACCCTTAC
>JAMXCZ010000005.1 GCA_024542975.1 Candidatus Omnitrophota bacterium
CCCATACTGGAGATGCACCCCGTGGGCCCAACCTTAGCGTGGCCCCCAGCCTGGGACCCCTGAAGCCAAAATTCGCGCGCCAAGTACAAGGCCTCCCTACCGGCAGGTAGGTTTCCCTACTGGACTGGAGAGGTGTAACGTAACTCTTCAAACATTATACAGAGCTTTTTTTGTATTGACACGACTTGTGATTTCTATTACACTTAACGGGATGCGAAAAAGCGGCTACCTTACTATCGCGTTTGACGATGCCTATCTCGACACCTACAAACACGCCATACACTATTTAAATAAACTCAATATCAAATCCACTATCGCAGTAGCTGCAGGCCTCATTGGAAAAAAACTCGAAAAGAGGCCGATAATCGGATTTAGAGAATGCCGGATGCTTCTTCGGTCGGGCCATGAGATTGCCTCACATACACTTACCCACCCGAATTTACTTCGAATCGACAAAGCCGGCGAAGACAGGGCGAAATTCGAGATTATTGACTCTAAACGGGTTCTTGAAAAAAAGCTCTCCTGCAAGATAAGCTCCTTTGTCTTCCCCTACATAGCGCAAAATGAATCCCCAGCCCTTCGCAAAACGGCAGGCGCTGTTTACAAATCCATGCGCCTAACCTCGGACCGGCCTGTCTTTAATAGAATTCCCGTAAAAAATCCACGGAAGATTACGGGTTTTGCCATCATGAGAAAGCACTCCGCCGCTTACCTTAAAAAACATATCGATTACGTCGAGAAAGAAAACCGCTGGCTGATAGAGGTGTTCCATCTTGTCAGTGACAAAAATACTAAAAGCGCTCACAGGCCCAAGCCCTACAGGTTCTTTATGCATATAGATGATTTCAAAAAACACGTCGATTACATCCTGTCCAAAAACATAATGATCCTGACGCAAAGAGATGCGCTTAAGTTGTGAATTATAAGGGCCTCCAAACGGTATCGCTCGTCGTGAAATGCGCCGAGCGTGACGCTATCGCGTGGGCTGAATTTGTAAAAAGGTTCATGCCGCTCATCAATTTTTCGATAAGACGGGCGATATCGAAATATTTCCACGGTACAAATGCGCAGGAAGAACTAAAAGACATAGCGCAGGAAGTAATGTTTTCCCTGTGGAACAAAAACAGGCTCTCCGAAGTCAGAAATAAGGAGAATATTGACTGCTGGCTCGCGATCATTGCCAGAAACGCAACGATCAACCGTTTAAGGACGGAAAAAAAAGAAGTGCTGATCGGCGAAGAGAGTTATTTCGAAAAATTCCGGACGGCACAGTCGGAAGAAAAGCGCCCTACGCACCGGAAAGATGCCGGCGAAACAATAAAATCCATATTAGCCATTTTGTCGCCGAGGGAAAAGGTTATGTTTGATCTTTGTTTTCAAAAAAGTCTTAAACTCAAAGACATATCAGGCATAATGCGCCTTCCTATCGGCACTGTCTCATCCGCAATTACAAGGATGAGAAAAAAAATAAAATGCAGCAAAACTTGACTTTGTGTGTCTATACATATGGAGGATGAAATGACTAAAGTAGGTCTTTGTATTTCAGAAGTGGAGCTCAATGACTACCTGAGCGGCGCTATCTCCGGAAAGGCAAAATCGGAGATTGAAACTCATCTTGCGGATTGTAATACCTGTTTGGAAAAATTGGTTTTCGCTTATGAGGCCGTCAGGGACTTTAACAAAACTAAAAAAGAAGGAGAAAAACATATGAAGCCGGCGTGGAAAAGAAACGGGTGGCTATTCGGGGCCATACTAGCGTTCGCTCTATCGTTCTTAGTGCACCGTTATTTTGTGCAACTCTTGGTTGCCACAATCCTACTGGGTGTAAAATGGATATTCGATAGCGTAAACGCGCGCATACTCATAATGATCTACAACGCCTGGAATAAAGGAGGCGAGCACGAAACTAACAAAATCCTAAATACCTTCAAAAACCGCCTCCCATAACTATCTTTTTCGATAAATCAACACAGTAATAACGACAGCGGTAAAAAGTATAAGATTCATAATATTAAATACCCGCCAAACAGGATCGACAGAGCGAAAAGCATCCGGCGCCATCAGCAAGAAACACGTCCACACTCCCAGCACCCAGTATATACTGATATCCTTGGAAGATTTTCGTTTTATGATCCTCATAATAAGCGGTATATTCCATAAAGGTAATACAATCGCTGCCACAAATGCGATAGTCTCCATCGTTCCTCCTCAAGTTAAATAACCAAGGCCAAACCCCGACTACTTGCCCCTAAGCATACCCTATCATTCCCCGCCTGTCAAACACCTCCGAGAAAGTATTTTAAAATAAAATGCAGCAAAACACCAATCCCTGTGTCTATACATATGAAAGGAGGTGATAAGTCATGAATGAACTTCTGAGCTTAAAGATTGACAGGATGAACAGGCTTGAGGGCGAGAGCAAGGTAAAAGCTTTTTGTGACCTTGTTTTCGGGGATCTCTTTCTCGTCAAGGGTTTCAAGGTTGTAGAAGGAGAAAAGGGCTTGTTTGTCAGCATGCCTCAGCAACAGGGCAAGCATGGCAAGTGGTTTAACATTTTCTGGCCCATTACAACCGAGTTAAAGGAATACATCGGAGAAGTGGTATTGCAGGCTTACAAAGGAGAGGAGCAATAGGATATGCGTGACGGAAACCGCGCTTTGGGCAAACACGGCGAGGATATTGCGGCGCGGTTTCTTTCCCGCAAGGGTTACCGAATTATCGGAAGAAACGTGAGAATGTTTTTAGGCGAAATAGACATTGTCGCGGTCAAAAAGCGTGAAACTATTTTTGTCGAAGTAAAAACACGCAGGCCCTCATCTTTTGGCCCGCCGCACCTGGCAATAACATGGGAAAAAAAGCGGACACTTATCCGGTGCGCTTTGTGTTATTTGAAAATGAAAGGAATAGAGGATCGCGCCTGTCGCATAGACGTAATTTCCATCGAACTTGACGATTCCGGCCGGCATATAAAAAATATTGAACATTTTGAAAATGCAGTTTGAAAAATATAGGAGGTAAAAATGATAGCAAAATCTCTCTCATGCGCCGTAACAGGCATAAATGCTCACAAGGTCGATGTTGAGGTTGATCTGGCAGAAGGGTTGCCTGTCTTCAATATAATCGGGCTTCCCGATACAGCAATAAGGGAATCGCGCGACAGGATAAAATTCGCCATAAAGAATTCCGGCTACAGATTCCCGAAGAACAGAATAACCGTCAACCTCGCTCCGGCCAACATCAAGAAGGAAGGCTCCGGGTTTGACCTGCCCATTGCGCTTTCTATCCTTTCCGCAGCCGGTGTTATAAAGCAGGAGAGTCTCTTACGATTCGCCATATGCGGCGAGCTTTCGTTGGGCGGGAAATTAAAAGAAATAAGAGGGGCTCTGCCTATATCCATCGGCCTTAAAGAGCAGGGGGTTCACGGGCTTATCCTGCCAAAAAAGAACTTGCTGGAGGTTGTAAATGTAAATGAGATAAAAATTTATACGTTTCGAACCTTGAATGAGGTCATAGATTTTCTAAATGCCAAATTGGAAATGCAGCATGAAAATAAAAACACCTCTTTTAGAATAAAAGACATCGCAAATTACAAGCAGGACTTCACAGACGTTAAGGGCCAGGAACATGTAAAAAGAGGGCTCGAAATCGCAGCGGCCGGAGCTCACAATGCCCTCCTGATCGGCCCGCCCGGATCGGGAAAGAGCATGCTCGCAAAAAGGATACCGACCATACTTTCCGAGATGACGATCGAAGAAGTTCTCGAGACGTCTAAAATACACAGCGTAGCAGGCCTTCTCTCCCCCGGCAAGGGCCTCATCGTAAACCGCCCCTTCAGGGACCCGCATCATATGATTTCGGACGCAGCGCTTGTAGGCGGCGGGCCGAACGCCATGCCCGGTGAAATAAGCCTCGCTCATAATGGGGTCCTTTTCTTAGACGAGTTACCCGAATTCAAAAGAAACGTGCTGGAACTTCTGCGCCAGCCGATAGAAGACGGAAAAATAAGAGTTTCACGCGTCCAGCGCACCAGTGTTTATCCATCACGCTTCATGCTGATCGCTGCAATGAACCCGTGCCCGTGCGGGTTTTTCACCGATCCAAAAAAGGAATGCCATTGCACGCCGTATCAGATACAAAGATATTTGGGCAAGATCTCGGGCCCCCTGCTCGACAGGATCGACATACACCTAAATGTGCCGCAACTAAACTACGAGGAACTCTCGCGAAGAAGAAAAGGCGACCTGTCGAGTGTCATACGTGAGCGCGTAAATCAGGCGAGGAAGATCCAAGACGCGCGCTACAAAGCCGACTCTATCCTCTTTAACGCGCACCTTGAATCCAAAGAACTCGAGGCATACTGTGTTCTTGATAAGGAAGGCGAAGAACTTCTAAAAATGGCAATCCTGGAACTAGGCATATCAGCAAGGGCATATGACAAAATACTAAAAGTAGCCAGAACCATAGCCGACCTGGAAGAAAAAGACACTCTGGAAGCCGGCCACATATCAGAAGCCATATCCTACCGCAGTCTAGATCGGGATTTTTGGACAACATAAGCAGGTGAAGCGATTCGATTACTAAAAAGAAAGGGGATTCGATGAAACAGAAAAAGAGAATACCTATAATACATTTGATTCTACAGGAAAGAATTGAAGAAAAGATTTTTCTCATAAGGGGACATAAAATTATGCTGGATAGGGACCTCGCTAAATTATATGGCGTAGAAACAAAATATCTAAATAGGCAAGTAAAACGTAATATTCAGCGTTTTCCTCAAGAATTTATGTTTCATTTAAGTGTTGAAGAGAAAAACGAACTGGTGACAAATTGGCACCGGTTTAAAACCATGAAACACTCAAGCACTTTGCCCTATGCATTTACTGAATATGGGGCTCTAATGCTAGCTAATGTACTTAAAAGTTCTAGGGCAATAAAAATGAGTATCGCTATAATAAGAACGTTTATAAAACTTAGAGAGATAGCCGTAACTCATAAAGACTTACAGCAAAAAATCGAGGCCATGGAAAGAAAATACGATAAGCAATTCAAAGTCGTATTTGAGGCGATAGGAAAACTTCTAACGCCGCCCGAGAAATCAAAACGTCGCATAGGTTTTTAGATAATGTAACCTGGTTACCTGCCGGCAGGCAGGCAGGGATTCGCCAGGTTAGATATTTATATTTTACTTCCAGAAGCCTTTTTTGGTTTTTCGGGCTTGTTTTTGTAGTTTTAGGAAGGAATCTACGTGTTTTACATTGGGTTGGAAGGTGTAGAGTTGGGCGTAACCGGCTTTTAGGAGTTCGGCATTGAGCATCTTGCCATCGGGTAAATACACATACGCTAGAAGTCTTCCGTACCTGTCGGTTTTTTCTACGTCGAACTCCAGGCGTACTCTTTTTCCTTCGGCCAGATTCTTTGTAAACTTGGTTGCGATTTTGCCCATTTCGATTATTGCCTCGCGGGAATTTTTTGTGCGGGTTATGTCGCGTTCGAGTTTTCGGCTTTCTCGCGCTTCAGGTGTATCTATACCTATTAGCCTCACCCTTTCCCGGTTCTCGAGCTCTATCGTATCGCCATCTATGACTTGCGATACAAGTATGTCGTTGTAATCGTATTTTTTGCCGAATGGGAGGGTGAGCCTTAGCTTTCCTCTATAGTGTATTTCTTCATCGCTCGTACAGGAAGAAAGCGCAGAAGTAAGAATTAATGCGAGAATTAAAAGAGGTATCCTGCCCCTCGCCGAACCCGCAAAGAAAAGGCAGAGGCCCACTATTGCAATACAAATCCAACTGAATACATCTCCAAAGCGCGTGTAGAACGTTTTGGAAAAAACGGGCTGTATGGACTTTACTGCGTACCCGTCAACAAATGTCTTATCGCTCCCGGATCTGACATATTCCACCACTCTCCCCCTGTGGTCGATAATGCATGAAACGCCTGTGTTTGCAGCGCGCACAACGGGCACACGATTTTCAACTGCCCGGAAAATAGAGCCTTGAGCGTGCTGGTAGGGCGCCCTTGTGTCCCCGAACCAGGCGTCATTGGTTATGTTTACAAGAAACCGCGCGCCGGCTTTAACAAATCTTCTCGAAAGGTCCGGGAAAATGTCTTCAAAACATATGAGGGTTGAGAATTTATAAAACTCCGTGGTTTTTTGTATATTGGAAGAGCCAATAAAAGCATCGTGCGATTGGAATTTAAATACCGTAAAATCCTTCCCTCTCGCAAAATCTCCGATCGGTTTATCTATAAATGCGCGTATTCTCGATATGACTTTCGCAAACGGAATAAATTCGCCAAAAGGCACAAGGTGGATCTTATCGTAACTTTCCAAAAGTTCACCTTCCTTTGATATGAGGCGCGCGCTATTAAAAACATCCTGCCCGTCTTCTCTGAGCGTCCCTGCGATTATGTAAGCATTTGCTGATTTAGCAAGGTCTTTTATCCATCTTTTGAGATCCGCTTCCTCCTCTAAATATCCTGGAACGGACGTCTCCGGCCAGATGATAAGGCGCGGCGTATCCTTCGCCGCTTCCTTCGTAAGATAGGCATACTTATCCATTATAAAGCGCCTGTATTTTACATCCCATTTAAGCGCCTGGGGGATATTCCCCTGGATCAGAGCTATTTTCAGATGCTGAGTCGGATAGGGGCGCCTTAATCTATTGTAGCCATATCCGGACACCGCGGCCAACAATAGAAATACAAAAAACAAAGTATAAAATCTCCCCGGCGTTTTTTTAAGTGCGCTATATATCCCCAAATTTACGAGAACGATCAAAAATGAAACGCCGTATGGGCCGGTGATATCGGCAATTTGTATTACCGGCAGATTAAAACTCTGAGAATAAGCCAGAAGCGCCCAGGGAAAGCCTGTTAAAAAATGTGTCCGAAGATACTCGGTTAAAACCCAAGCAGCCGGAATAAAGAGAATCCATCCGGCCGCCCTTATGGACTTCGGAGGTTCGTAGGGCGGTTCGGGATAAAGGGTAGAGAATAGGGCAGGAAAGAAGGAAAGGACGAGTATCAGGAAGATCGCGCCGGGGATGCTTACATTCACGAGCCAATATAGAATTCCGGAGAAAAATATTATTCCGAAAAGATACCCTATTGTGAATCTTTGTTTTGTGGTTTTACCCTCGAGGGCGAAAAATAACGGAATGAGCGCAATCCATGCCAGAAATTCCAGATTAAACGTCGGGTAGGCAAGAATCAAAAGAACAGCGGATAAAACAGGTAAAAATGGGGACAGCGCCCTATTCCCCTTGGGGAATAGGGCGCTGGGCCCATTTTCCGTTATTTTCCGCAGCATTTTTTATACTTGAGCCCGCTTCCGCAAGGGCACGGCTCGTTCCTGCCCACTTTCTCCGTTTTTCTTCTGTACGTCATTTCTTTTGCGGGCCTCGCATCAGGCATGGGAGAAGGAAGCGCTTTTTCTTCCGGCGGCTTTTGCAAAGCCGAATACCCTTCGTGTATAAAAATCTCTTCTTCTTTTCTGAATACACCATGGGTAAATCTTTCCTCTATGGCAAACGCCTTAAATATACGCTCGAGCGTCTCTTCGTCGATAGTCTTTATAAGATTCGCAAACATATCAAAGGCTTCGCGCTGATACTCTATCAGGGGATCCCTCTGGCCGTAGGAACGCCACATTATGCCTTCCCTCAGGCTATCTACGCTAAAGAGGTAATCTTTCCAGTTGGAATCTATTATGCCGAGAAAAACCATTTTCTCGAGGGCCCTGGCTTTTTCTTCCCCGAGTATTTTTTCTTTTTTCGCATAATGGGCCCCGGCCATTTCAAGGATCTTCTTTATTATGCCGTCTTTACTGAGGGATGAAAAATCACGCGGATCGAGATTCAGTAAAAATCTAATCCTTAATTTTCCGCAGAAGTCAGAGAGGAAGCCTTCGGTATCCTCCCAGGCAGACAGCCAGTCATCCAAAACAGCGTCAAGTATATCGAAAATTTCCTCCCGCAGATTATCCTCAAGAATCGCACTCCGTCTCTTCGCGTATATGAGCTCTCTTTGCTGATTCATGACATTGTCATATTTCAGGAGGTGTTTTCTAATCTCGAAGTTTTGCATTTCAACCCTTTTTTGCGCTGTTCTTACGGCGCGCGCAACAAGGGGGTGTTGTATCTCCTGGCCTTCTTCCATGCCAAGGCGCTCCATGATCATCTTTATCCTGTCGGAGCCGAAAATTCTCATAAGGTCGTCTTCCAGAGAAAGATAAAATCCCGACGAACCCGGATCGCCCTGTCTGCCGGCCCTACCTCTTAACTGATTGTCAATCCTCCTTGATTCATGCCTTTCTGTGCCTATCACATGAAGCCCACCTATCTTCACTACGCGTTTGTGTTCTTCGTCCGTTTTTATTTTATATTCTTCCATGTATTTTTTTATGAGCCGTTTGCGTTCCTCAGGCGACTCCGGGGAAAGTTTGTTTACGGCGTCCTCCGCGAGATACTCCGGATTCCCACCCAGAATAATATCCGTCCCGCGGCCTGCCATGTTGGTTGCAATCGTAATAGCTTTATACCGCCCGGCTTGCGTTATTATGTGCGCTTCCATCTCGTGATACTTGGCGTTTAAGACATAATGCGGGATGCTGCGCTTTTTAAGTAGATCGCTTAAATGTTCGGACTTTTCAATGGAAATCGTGCCTACCAGAACCGGCCGCCCTTTTTCATGCAAACTTTCTATTTTGTCGCATATTGCATTAAACTTTTCTCTTTCAGTCTTGTATATGATGTCGCTTATGTTTGTCCTGCGGAGCGCCCTGTTTGGCGGTATATCGACAACTTGTAACCCGTATATTTTTTCGAATTCGCTCGCCTCCGTAAGCGCGGTGCCGGTCATTCCCGAAAGCTTCTTATACATCCTGAAAAAATTCTGTAATGTAATCGTCGCAAGTGTCTGGGACTCCCTCTGGACCTCTACGCCTTCTTTGGCTTCTATCGACTCGTGTATGCCCTCCGAGAAGCGCCTGCCCGGCATCATGCGCCCCGTAAATTCGTCTACGATCACAATTTTATTGTCCTGGATAACGTAATCAACGTCCAGGCGGAAAAGGACATATGCCTTCAGAAGCTGTTTTATGCTATCAACGCGCCGCGTGCTCTCAACATACGCAGCGGTAATCTCGTTCTCCTTCATAAAGATTTCTTCATCGGAAAGGCTCGCGTCTCGCGGGATCTCCGACAGTTTTGTCTCTAAGTCTTCAATTATAAATTCTACGTTGAAGCGTTTCCGCATCATGTCCTCGCCCTTAGACGTAAATGTGACCTCTCTCGTCTTCTCGTCAAATATGAAAAAAAGCTCTTCAAGAAACCTGCCCCGCTCATCCTCCATAAGTTTACTTTCGAAAAGGTTTATGGTTTTGTCGAAAAGCGCCTTTATTTTTGTATTTTTCAAAACAAGATCCAGAAATTCTTTTTCTTTCGGGGAACCCTTATGGATAATGTAAAGGAGCTTTTTTATCTCCTCCTCATCTTCTTTGTTATTGACTTTACTTTTAAGTTTTGCGAGGAGCTCTCTTATGAGCCGGCTTTGCAAGCGTGAGACTTCATCCACGACGGGTTTCATTTCCGCATAAGCGGTATTGGTGCTTTCGGTTGGCCCGGAAATTATAAGCGGGGTGCGGGATTCATCGATGAGGATGCTGTCCACTTCGTCAACAATTGCAAAATTAAACTCCCCCTGGACTATGTCTTCTGCGCGAATCACCATATTGTCGCGCAGGTAATCGAATCCAAACTCATTGTTGGTTCCGTAAACTATGTCGCAGGCGTATGACTTTTTTCTCTCTTCGGGCGACATGTCGTGCTGTATTACACCGACTGTCATCCCTAAAAATTCGTAAATGGGCCCCATCCATTCCCTGTCGCGCCCGGCGAGATAGTCGTTCACCGTAACAATATGGACGCTACCTCCCGCAAGGGCATTCAGGTACGCGGGTAGGGTCGCTACAAGAGTCTTGCCTTCGCCCGTAGCCATTTCAACGATTTTGCCTTCATGCATTACAAGCCCTCCCACAAGCTGCACGTCAAAATGCCTCATACCTACCTTCCGGCGCGCTACCTCCCGCACGACCGCAAATGCTTCCGGTAATATATCCTCGAAAATTTTGTTGTTTAAGGCCCTGCGTTTAAGGCGTAATTTGTCTTTTTCCTGGGGAAAACCGGATTCACTTATTTTTTTATCGATCTCATCTATTTCGGGGCGCAATCTTTGGGCAGAAGCCCCAACCCTTTCCTTAAACTCATCCGTCTTACGCCCAAGCTCTTCTTCGGAAAGCTTGGAGATGGCCTCTTCCAGGCCGTTTATTTTGTCCACCAGGGGCCTTAGCCTGGCAAGCTCTCTTTTACTCTCTGAACCCATTATTTTGTTTAAAATAAATTTCATTTTACTTTTTGCTCCATTTGGAGCCTTTCTCGGATACAGACATCCTGAGGTACGCTTCCATGAAACCGTCCAAATCTCCGTTGAGGACCCCTTGGGCATTTGATGTCTGAAAACCTGTCCTGTGGTCCTTTACCATAGAATACGGATGAAGAACGTAGGAGCGTATCTGGCTGCCCCATTCAATCGATTTTTTCTTCTCGTATTGCTTTGTAAGTTCGGCTTTTTTTTCTTCCAGTTGCCGTTCATAAAGACGCGACTTCAATATCTTCATCGCAGTTCTTTTGTTCTTATATTGCGAGCGCTCGTTCTGACACTGCGAAACAATACCGGTCGGGAGGTGCGTTATCCTCACCGCCGAATCCGTAACATTTACGTGCTGCCCTCCCCTGCCGCCTGCCCGGAAGGTATCAATTCTTAAATCCGATTCTTTAACGTCCACTCTGATGTTTTCGTCCACTTCGGGGACAACACTTACGGAAGCAAATGAGGTGTGCCTCCTCTTATTGGAGTCGTATGGCGAGATCCTGACCAGCCTGTGCACCCCGGTTTCGGATTTTAGTTTGCCGTAAGCAAATTCGCCTCTCACGATAAAAGTCGTATTCTTTATGCCGGCTTCT
This sequence comes from Candidatus Omnitrophota bacterium, assembly GCA_024542975.1. Classification (GTDB taxonomy): domain Bacteria; phylum Omnitrophota; class Gorgyraeia; order JABMRN01; family RBG-13-46-9; genus JAMXCZ01. The sequence goes on from JAMXCZ010000005.1 coordinate 11,025, forward strand.
TCGCCCGGTAGATAATCAATTTTCTCCGTGGAAAATTTGTTTGCATCGCCCCATTTTACGTACATTCGAAAGAGCATCCCCGCCCAATCGCATGACTCCGTCCCGCCTGCTCCGGCATTAATGCTTACTATGGCGCCCAGGGCATCCTCTTCTCTGCCGAGGAGGCATTGAAACTCGAGACTGTCGATTTTCTTCCTTAATACACCCAGTTCTTCTTTCAGGTGAGTGACGGAAGCGACGTCATCCGGCTCGGTAATGGCGAGTAGCTCTTTTATTTCATCCAGGCCGGATGAGAGGGCAATGCAGGGCTCAACGGAAAGTTTCAGGCGTTTTAATTCCTTAAGGGTTTTATTCGTATTTTCTTTGTTCTCCCAGAAACCCTCTTTCGCTATCACGCCCTCAAGGTCTTTGACCCTTGCTCGGCTCTTCTCCAAGTCAAAGATAGCCCCCTAAGGTATCCAGCCTCTTTTTAAGATTTTCCAGTTCTGACTTTATTTCTTTAAACATGATGCTACGATTATACTGTATACTTTATTTTACGTCAATACCTTCGGCGCGCAAGCGTTTTTTCTTATTTCTTACCCCTTTTGAAAAACCACCTAACGCGCCGTCACTCTTTATAACTCTATGGCATGGCACTTTCCCCACAAATGGGTTTACCTTAAGCGCCAGGCCCACAGCGCGGTATGCGCGCGGCTCGCCGATCTTCCCGGCAACCCATTTGTAAGAGCGGACTTCGCCGGACGGTATGGTAGAAACTACTTTGTAAACGCGCCTCTGGAAGGGGGTAAGCCTTTTCGCGAGCGTTTTACTTCTCAGAAGTTTATGATAGGAGATGGCAAACCTGTGCGCCTCGTCCCGTATTTTCATAATAAGCCTCTGCGCAGGTTCTCTTTTAGATAATTTTAAAGGCGTTTTTCTGCCCTCAACATAAATACGCTCCTCGCCCTTGGCTATGCTTATAATGGGTATCTTAAGGGGGCCCACCTTGTCGAGTTCCTTTCTCGCCGTACTCAAGTGCCCTCCTCCCCCGTCTATAAGTATGAGGTCCGGAAAAACGGATTTTTCCTTTAAAAGGCGCTCATATCTTCGCCTTACGATCTCCCGTATCATGCCATAATCGTCTATCTTGTGAACATTTTTTATCCTGAATCTTCTGTATTCGTCCTTCTGCGGCCTTCCGCTGAAAAAGCTGACCATAGAGCCCACGGCCTCTTTGCCGTGTATGTTCGATATATCAAACGCCTCGATGCGAGCCGGTATAACGGGGAGGCCCAGGACCTCTTTGAGGCGCGTTATTTCTCTATCTAAAGGCGCCGGCGGCTTTCGCCCTTTCCACATCGCGCTCAAAGCCTCCATTTTCTCCCTTAACACGAGCGCATTCTCATAATCCAGCCGCGTGGATGCTTTGCGCATTTTTTCGGAAATATTTTTAAGAAGGTCTTCCTTCCGGCCTCCCAGGAACAGGCGCACCTCGGCAACTATTCTTCGGTATTTCTTTCGGCCTATTGTGCCGTCGCAGGGCCGAGCACAGGACTTTATGTGAGCTTTGAGGCAGGCCTTTTTCGGCATATTTCGACAAGACCTCAGGCAAAAAATATCCATTATTATGGAAAGGGCTTTCCTCAAAAGCTTAACATCCGTGTAGGGACCGTAATATACGGATCCGTCTTTTTTCCTGTCCCTCGTTATGAAGAGGCGCGGAAATTTCTCATTTAGCGTCAATTTGAGAAAGGGGTATGATTTATCGTCCTTAAACTCTACGTTATATTTCGGCTTTTTATCCTTTATGAGGCCGGCTTCATAGATAAGCGCCTCGGCGCTTGAAGAGGCCGGTATATAATCGAGGTCTTTTATCTGCGAAACCAAAGCGCGGATTCTCGGCGGGTGGTATTTATTTTGAAAATAGCTTCTCACCCTACGTCTCAAGTTTGAAGCTTTTCCTATATATAGTACCTTTTTATCTTTTCCAAGAAAGAGGTAAACCCCGGGCGTAACCGGAACCTTTCTTAACCTCTTCTCAATATCCATTTCAGAAATCTTTTCATTTCACCTACGCCCAGCGCCAAGGATACCAAAACATAAATTGCGAGACTGGACAGGACTATGCCAATAACGCCTATTACATCTATTGCAAACCCCTTCCCAAGGCCGTCTAAGAACCTGCCCGCCGCATAAGAAAAAATACCCATGACAACCCCGGCAACCAAAACACGCCACAGCGAATTGAGAATTCGCGAGGTGCCCATGTCTCCTATTTTTCGTGTAAGCAAAATGTATAGCACCACAAAATTAAATGTTGCAGCTATCGAGGTAGCGAGCGCAAGGCCCCCTATCTTAAGGGGCCACATCAAAGCAAAATTAAGCCCCAGGTTTATAAAAAACGAGACGCTCGCCACCTTAACCGGTGTCTTCGTATCACCCAGGGAAAAGAAAGAATTGACCAATATTTTTATGCCGCCGCAGGCAAAGAGGCCGAAAGAGTAAAAGAAAAGGGCACTATTCGTAATAGAAGTTGAATAAGCCGTAAATTCCCCCCTTTCGAAGAGTGTCCTTATTATGGGCCTGCCGAAAGTAGCCAGGCCTATGCCGGCCGGGATGAGCACCAAAAAAACGCTTCTTAAGGAAAAATTGATCGTATCCTTCAGGGACGCAATATCCTTCCGGGCTACCTCCCGGCTCATCTTCGGAAGCGCAACCGTAGCGAGCGCAATACCGAATATCGCAAGAGGCAGGTGGAAAAGCCTGTACGAATACCATAATGCAGCCGGCGCGCCGACGCCCACGATCCACTGAAAAGTAGAAAAGATGTTGTCAACGATAACGCTCATCTGATATACGGCAGATCCAAAAAATCGCGGCACAAGAAGTTTCCAAATGCGTTTTATAGCAGGATGGGCAAAGCGCGTTCTACCCGGCAGGTGGGACTGCGATTGGTTTGGGCGAAGGCCTTTTTTATAGAGGACCGAGCCTATTGCGATGACCTGTAATGCGCCTCCGGCTAAGATTCCGAAGGCCAGGCCGGTTACTCCGAATTTTGGGCATACATATATGAGCGCTAATATTATCCCTATGTTCAATAGGGCCGGGCCGAAAGCCGGGGCTGCAAAGTGGTTGAGCGAATTGAGAACTCCCATGCCGTACGCCACAAGGCCGACCAGAAAAATGAATGGGAAGATTATGCGTGTAAGACTTATTGTTATTTCCAGCTTATCCGGGTCGGCGATAAACCCCGGAGCTATCGCCTTTACCATAACAGGAGCAAGCAAAACACCTAAAAGCGCGACCAGAAAAAGAACGCCGCACATGATGCCGAGGAGGCTTTTTGACAGATTCCAGAATTCCCGCTCGGAACGCGTGGTACGGTATTCGGTGAGCACCGGCACAAAAGCGGCATTCGCCGCCCCTTCTCCCACAAGGTCCCTGAAAAGATTTGGTATCCTGAAAGACACGACAAATGCTTCAGCGAACATGCCGGTGCCAAAAAGACTCGCTATCAATATGTCCCTGACAAACCCGAGCGCCCTGCTTACAAGGGTCGCGAAACTTATTACACCGGTGGACTTAATCAATCTTTTATTTGACAAAGGTTATCTCCTGTGATAGAGTAGTCCTCTTGAAAGGGCCGGTTCTACCGGTAAAAACACTATGCCACAAAAACGAGCTGCACGCAAAGAAATACGGAAATCGAAAAAAAAGCACCCAAGGAATACGAAGATCATTTCCGAACTTAAAACAGCCGTAAAAAAATTTAACGGCCTTTTGTCGCAGAAAAAATACGACGAGGCAAAAGAATTCCTGAAAGCCGTCAATTCCAAATTCAGCAAAGCAACGGCAAAGGGCGTTATCCGCAAAAATACTTCTTCAAGAAAAATATCGCGTCTTTCGAAAAATTTGCACCGAGCCGCTAACGCGCAAAAGTAACCTGTTTTTTAGCGGCACAATCCTACCAGGACGCGGTCCAGGGCATGCTCAGGGAGCATGGTTCCCCGTTTTATATACAGATCCCCTTCCAGGATAACTTCCATTTTTCTCACGAGATCATCCCGGCTAAAACGCTTTGATCTATCCAACGCCTTTCGGGTAAAGAACCTGTTTAGTTTTAACCTGCGCGCGATCTCGTCTACCGGAAGGCCGCGCGGAAAGTTTTTTATTTTCATGAAATTTCTGAACTGCCAGGCAAGTAAGCTTAAAATACGGTGGGGCTTTTCCTTGATCAACAAGTCACCCGCGGCTAAAAATATTTTATCCCGTTTTTTCTCAATAACGAAGTCTACCAGTTCGAATGCGCTCTCCACCCGGGCCGTGCCTTGGGTTGATTTTATGTCGCGCTCGCTGATCTCGGATGAGGAGCCTGTAAAAGAGGATATTTTTTCTATCTCATTCTTAATGGTATAAAGATCCTCATCCGTATTTTCAAGAATTAGTTCCGCAAGATCGGGGGAAATTTTTTTATTACGGGCAGCAAACTCTTTTCTCACCCAAGACTTAAGCTCCTGCTGCGTAAGCCGATAACACCTTATGGTTTCTGTAAATCCGGAAATTTCCGAAAGGAATTTGTTGAATCCGCTTGAGGAACTTACCATGACAAGTGTTGTCGAGCCTCGAGGGGATTTCAGGTATTTCAGGATGGAATCTTTTTCGGGGGTTCGGAACTTTTCCACGTCCCATATGACAACGAGGCGCGCTTTTGAACTAAACGGCAGGGTATTCAGAGAATCCAGGATTAACGCCATTTCTTTTGTGCCGGCATAGAAGGCATCAAAATCCAACCCGGAGAAGGCAGCGCCAAAAATCGCTTTCTTCGTTTCTTCCAGAAATTGGCGCTTCAGATATTCTTCCGGCCCTATGACGAGATAATTCATCGGGGGCGTTACCAATCTTCAACGGTACGTTCTACGATACGCTGCGCCAGGTCCTCTATGGCCTCTTGTATTGCGGCGCTCTCCGTTTTTGAGAGCGCGCCGGATGTGCGATAAGTGGTTTCACCCGCAAAATCGCTCTCTTTCCAGACGGTTTCCTTCTCATAAAGGTCGTGAAGCTTCATATTCACTACGACGCTTAACCGGTATTCCGTAACGTTATCATTTGCATCGTAACGCAAAGGCTGCCTTTCGAAACTCACGAGTTCTCCTTTTAATAAAAAATGAGCGCTTTTCGGGCCCTCGATCTGGTAGTTTCCGTCCAACAGGAATTTGTTGATAACCTCTCGCGTGATATCGGATTCTATCGCCGGCCTGTACGCGTAATAGGGCCTTGCGTCCGAAATCTCGCGGGCCGTGTCTATATTATTTAGAAAATTTTCGACATAGATGGAAGGCTCGTCAATGCGTACGACCGAACGGGTAGTGTAACCGCACCCGCATAACGCAATCAGCAATAAACCTACAAAAAATGAAGCCGGTCTCGCATGTCTCATATTTAATCTTTTAGAAAACCCTCGATACTGCTTAGGTGTTCGCGGGCCGATTCGCCAAAAGACCCCCGGGGGTAGCTCACCAATATTTCCCTGTAATATATGGCCGCGCTTTTATAATGTTTTTGGCTCTCGTAAAATTTTGCGGTTTTAAAAAGGCTCTCGGCTTTTCTGTCTTCCAGAAGGGCAATAGCAACGCTTGCTTCATTTGAAACGGGCAGCCCCTTATAATCTTTGGCCACTTCTTTAAATTCCTTGATGGCTAGATCGGTACGCTCCTGGTCGTAATCGGATTTCAGGCTTGCAAGGTATACGGCCTGGGCCGCTTCATATTTTGCCTTAACCGCAAATACGCTTTTGGGGTATTCATCCAGCATTTTCTGATAAGCCTCTGCGGCCTGATCATACTGTTCGGATTTTTTGTAACATTCCCCTATCATGAATTGCGCCTTAGCGGCGTATTCACCGAAAGGCGCGTTATTTTTCACCTTGTCGAATATTTCAACAGCCCTGTCGAGATCGGTCATTATTTCTTTCCCCATGAACGTGCCGCGATGCTTTCGGTATAGTACGATCCCTATGTCGTATTCTCTTCTTATGATCTCATCGATCCTTTCTGTGAAAGGATACGCACCTACCGTCTTCTGGTAAGCCTGGAAAGCCGGATAATACTTGCCGGCCGCCTCATACGCCCTGCCGACGTAATATTGCGCCTCAGGCGCGAGATGCGAATCCTTAAACTGCGCGGTAAGGCTTGCAAATTCCTCGGCCGCCCGTTTGTAGTCTTTATCCTTGAAAAAGCGCATTGCCCATTTGAATTGTCCTTCAGGGGTGTCTTTGGCGGCTTTTTTTGGATTGACAAACTTATTGGTCTTGGGGGTCCATACCCAGAAGGCATCCGCTTTGCTCGTGAAAATCACCGAGCAGGATATACACATAACTATTGCAAATATTGTTTTCATAATCAGATTTCCAATATATCATACGTGTTTCGCATTGTCAATAAGAGGATTGTGCTTGGGGGAGGGTTAGATCGAGGAAACTTCCTGCGCCTGGTCTTTCACGAAATCGCGGATAATTTCTTTGTCTTCCCGGGCTATCTCCAGGAATTGATTCCCAACCTCGTAATCATCGCCTGTGGGCAACTTCCTTATCCACGTTATCTTGGAAACGGCTCTTATGGGTTTTGCTATCGCTGGTAAGTTGAGCTCAACAACCATCCTGCAAGCAAGAGAAATAAACCGGTCGCTTCTGAACCTTATTCCGCCCTCGCTGAAATTCTTCGAAATAGTTCCCCTCGAGTCTATCTCAGTTTTATTAAGATCCCTGTATTTCAGAGGAAAACTGCTTTCTATGCGCCGGAACTTTCTTTTTTCTTCAAAAGCATCCATAATTACCTTCCTTTAGGTTTTTTTATTTTAGCATAGGAACAATTTTATGTCAAGTTAAAAACTAAAAAAGCTGGATAGTGCCTCCCCAATACGCTAGATATCACGCTCCCCCATTGCATATATATAGGAAGCGGCTACTATAGCAAAAACTACTCCGTAATATGCCAGCAGCGCGGGAATAGTGGGTGGTTTGACTTTAAAATAGGCAAATGGGACTTTTTCCAGAAATTCTACGCTCTTCACTAATCCTACCAGAAATATCTCAGCGCTTTGCGAAAAAGCAAGGGCTAAGAATCTTGATAAGAACCCAAGGCTCACAAATAGAATTCCCGAAGCCATCACCAGAAACAGGAGCGGTATTACAGCCAGATTGGCAAGAATGACTACGGGTGTGATAAGCCCGAAATAATACGCCGAAAGTGGTGTAAGACCGACAAATATCGCCAGAGAAACCGAAATTGGCCTTAACAAATAGCGCCGTATCCTCTTCCCTACCGTATCATTCTTCCCGGACGCATTGTTTCCTAAGCGAAAAATCCTGTAAAATAAGGGGGAAATACCGAGAATAGACAAAAGAGCCATGTATGAGAGTATAAAACCTGTGTTAAATACCTGATTTGGGTTTATCATAAGTATAATTAAGCCCGAAAGCCCCAGCAGGTTAAAACTACCGGTCTTTCTTTTGAGGATTTCGCCGAATGCAAGTATTGAAAACATTGTTGCGGCTCTCAAAATGGAAGCCCTTGCGCCCGTAAGCACTGCGAAGCACATCAGGAACACTACGGTCAAAACCGCTGCTACCCCTCTCGGGAGCCCCAGGATCTTAAGAATAACCCTTAATGCAAAATATATGATGCCGACATGGAGGCCGCTTATGGCCAGGATATGTAGCGTCCCTGTTTTTGCGAATAGCTCTTTGAGGCCGCCCGGGATACCCTTTCTCTTGCCGATCAGTATTGCTGTAAGCATAGCGTCATACGGCGCCTTAAGATACTCGTTTATATGACGCTCGAGCCTTTCACGAATACTATAAAGACCTCTTATACCTCGCGTGACAAAGCCCTCATCCTCGCCTACTTTCTCCGAAAAAGATCCTTGCTTCACATTGAACGTAGAATAAATCCTTTTATTTTCCAGGTATTTTCTATAATCGAAGTTTTGTTTGCTGCGATAGGAGAAGGGCTGTCTTAAAATACCCCGGAGCGTTACCATGTCGCCGTATTTGAACCCTCGCGAATTCTTATCGTATACGTTTACGAAAACGAAGCCACTTGTCCTGTAATTGCGGCTTCCATCGCCCGCCGAAGCTGCTTCCAATACAAAGTTTTCCTTTTTGCCGGCGGGGCTTTCCTCCGGGTCACTCGCAACTTTGCCGTATAGCAAAACTTCATCCCGCAAAAACGGAAGGAAATTCTTGATATTAGGTTTGTCTATCCTGTTAAAAATATTGTAGCGGATGCTTCCCGCGAGAAAAACAAGAATGCAAAGAAATATAAGGAAGGGCACGTCTTTTTTCCTGTATAAGACAAGGAATGCAAAAAGCGCGATAGCTACGCAAAAAAGGAAGGTGGTAGATAAAAACGCAAAAACGCTGTAAGCGGCTGCCAGGATCCCGCATATAAAAACAATGGCGATAAATAAAAGGTGAAAATTCCTCATTCGAGTGTGATCCGGCCTTTTATTTTCTCATAGGTCTTGTCTCCTATGCCCTTTACGTTCTTTAGGCTTTCTTTTTTTTCAAAGGGGCCATATTTTGCCCGATAATCAATAATCCTCTCCGCCAGGACAGGGCCTATACGATCGAGCTCCACAAGATCACTCCATCCCGCTTCATTAATGTTTATTTTTTTGAGAGACTCCGCCTTTTTTTTATTAAATTCGATAGCCGGGCCAACCGGGGGATTTACTTTTTTGTAATAGAACCCTGCCAGGCCGATAAAAAGGCAGCCAAGCAAAAATATAAGGACTATTTTTTCTTCCTTTGTGAATTTAAACATAGGCCCCTACGGGTATCTATTTCGGAATTACGATATTGACAAGCCTGTTTGGGATGATAATAAGTTTCAGGGTAACGTCGCCGAGGTATTTTTTTACTTTTTCGTCCGCAAGGACTTTTTCTTTCAGGGCCTCGTCGCTTATCCCGGGCGGAACATCTATCTTTGAGCGAAGTTTGCCGTTTATCTGGATGGGAATGGTAAGAATCTCTTCTACGACCAAACCCTTATCGTAAGAGGGCCAGGCCTGTTTCAGGATACTCGGCTTTTCGCCGAGCTTACCCCATAATTCTTCGGCCAAATGCGGAACAAAAGGCGAAAGAAGCAGGACAACCGTCTTTACGGCCTCCTTTAGGGCGCTCTTTGAGGTTTCTTTCTTGAGAGAGGCAGCGTAGATTTCGTTTACGAGTTCCATTACACTCGCTATGGCCGTATTGAAACCAAACCCCTTCTCCATATCGCCGGTTACCTTCTTTATAGTCCGGTGTGTCTTGCGACGGAGGGCTTTCCCATCATTGCCGGGTAAGCCTGAGTTCGAAGTAATTTCTACCATTCGCCACACGCGGGCGAGGAAGCGGTAGGCGCCTTCTACGCCGCGGTCGGACCATTCGGCGTCCTTCTCCGGGGGGCCAATGAATAGTGTGTAAAGCCTTACTGTGTCTGCGCCGTATTTTTTTATCAATTCGTCTGGGCTTACAACATTGCCTTTGGATTTTGACATTTTTGCCCCATTTTTTATTATCATGCCCTGGGTAAACAGGTTTCGGAACGGCTCGTCAAAGCCAATAAAACCCGAATCATGCAATACTTTTGTTATAAACCTCGAATACAGAAGATGGAGTATCGCATGTTCTACGCCTCCGATATACTGGTCAACCGGAAGCCACTTGTCAACGTCTCTCTTATCAAAGGGCTTACTCTTCGACTTAGGCGAGATATATCTAAGGTAATACCAGCTCGAATCGACAAAGGTGTCCATCGTATCTGTTTCCCGATGCGCGCTTCCCTTACACTTGGGGCACCTGGTATTAACGAATTCTTTCGAATCTTTAAGCGGGCTTTCGCCGCGGGGTTTAAATTTGACCTTTTCAGGTAACAGGACCGGCAGAGCTTTTTCCGGCAGAGGCACTACGCCGCACTTATCGCAATAAATGACAGGGATCGGCGCGCCCCAGTATCTCTGCCTCGAAATAAGCCAGTCTCTCAATCTGTAGTGCACACTTCTTTTGCCTATTTTTTCTTTTTCCATAAATCCGGCGATTCTTTCCATGGCTTCCCTGTTGGGCATGCCGTTAAACTGTCCTGAATTTACCATTACTCCGTTTTTCACATAGGCCTGCTTCATAATTTCCGCGTCCAGGGAAAATTTGGGGTCATCTATCACGACTTCGATGGGTAAATTGTGTTTTCCGGCAAATTCAAAGTCCCTCTGGTCATGCGCAGGCACGGCCATAACAGCGCCCGTCCCGTATTCCATGAGGACATAATTTGCTACCCACAGAGGGATTTTTCTGTTATTTACCGGGTTTATTACATACCGCCCCGTAAACATGCCTTTCTTTTCGGCATCAACCGCGGAGCGTTTGATCCTCGATTCATTTTTCGCCTCTTCGATAAACTTGAAAATCTCGCTTTTGTTTTTTGCGTCTTTTATGAGGGCTTCTAAGCCGGGGTGTTCCGGCGCAAGCACCATGTAAGTCGCGCCGAATATAGTGTCAACCCTTGTAGTAAAGCATGTTAGCATCTTATCACTATCCGCTATCGGGAAATGTATGTTAACGCCTGTTGAGCGGCCTATCCAGTTTTTTTGCATTACCTTTACGCGTTCCGGCCATCCCGGAAGCCCATTCATGTCGTTTAAGAGCTTGTCAGCATAGTCAGTTATCCTGAAAAACCACTGCTCCAGGTCCTTTTGCTTAACAGGCGTTTCGCATCGTTCGCACTTTCCGTCAATAACCTGTTCGTTCGCCAGGGTCGTGTTGCAGGAAGGGCACCAATTTACAAAAGCCTTCTTTTTATACGCGAGGCCCTTTTCAAGTAATTTCAAAAATATCCACTGTGTCCACTTGTAATAGTCCGGAAGGCATGAAGTAACCTCGCGCGGCCAATCATAGCACACGCCCCATGAATCAATCTGGCGCTTCATTGTTTTGATGTTATCCAGAGTGGATTTTTTGGGATGGATATTATTTTTTATTGCGGCGTTTTCCGCCGGAAGGCCGAAAGCATCCCAGCCTATTGGGGTTAGGACGTTGAACCCATGCATCATCTTATAGCGCGCCACAACGTCGCCTATTATATAATTCCGGCCGTGGCCGACGTGGAGGGCTGCGGAGGGATACGGGAACATGACAAGGCAGTAGTATTTCTTAGCGAAGTTTTTTACATTGACTTCGAAGAACTTATTTTTGTTCCAGTATTTCCGCCATTTCGGCTCAATCTTATCGAACGGGTACGCTTTTTCCTTCATGTTGCCGTATTGTAGCATAGAGAAAAATCTATGACAATATAAAATATTGACATTGGCAATATGGCGTGTTATATTTCTGGAAAAGCAAATTTGGGGCTGTGGTGAAGCGGGATCACACCACAATGGCATTGTGGGATCACGGGTTCGATTCCCGTCAGCTCCACCAATTATCCATATAATAGCCGGGGTTAAACCCGGCTATTATTTTACTAATATTATGAAATAATACGGCTTTTAGAGGATTATACTAATATAGGCATATATCGGAAATATGCCTGCTTAACTGGGCAGGTATTTTTTTTCGCCGGTTTCTATGTGCCTTTAGGAAGTTTAAGACGGCAGAAATACAAAAAGGTATTAGAGATGGTAGACGGTAGATCTAATATTCCTATGTTTAGAAATAATGGACCATTTAAGGTGGTAATAAGTATTATCACTTTGTGGTCCTTTTTGTTTAATATATTCGCATATGACATTGCCTGGGCTGCCGGAACGCCCTCGGGGCCTGCTACCGTCGGTTCCGATAGAGCCGGTGGCCCGGGCACTTTTAAACTCCCCCACCATCTCGGGGAAGTAAAACAAGAAGGCCCACCAGCCGGCGAACCCGCTAACCGGCAAACCATAATCCACATAAAAGACGCCCACTGCGATTACGCGTGCCAGCACGCGATAAAGGGCATAATCGAGTATGTGAATAGCGAATACGGAGTAGATTTAGCGCTGCTTGAAGGCGGAGCGGGAAATTATGATTTATCAGTATTTACGGAAATAGAAGACGTCGCTCTACGTGAGAAGGTTGCGGACTACTTCGTAAAAGAGGGGCGAATTAACGGAGCAGAGCTTTTCGCGATCATGAACCCCGAAAAGATCACCCTGAAAGGCTTAGAAGATCCGGAAGCCTACATAGCAAACCTCAATGCCTACAGAGAAAGCTTAAAAGTAAAGCCCAAAGTAGAAGAAATACTAAACGATATAACAAAGCGTCTGGATGAGCAAAAGAAGCGTATCTATTCAGAGGAGCTTACAAAGCTCGATTGGAAGAAAGAGGACTTCGCAAACGAGAGGCTTAAGTTAAGCGGCTATGTGAAGTATCTTCTCTCGTTAAAAGGAGCCGATAAGCCGGGCATCTCATACAAAAACCTAACCAAACTAACTCATGTCCTCGAACTCGAAAAAATCATAGACTACCGCCGCGCTAACTCCGAGAGAAAGAGGCTCATAAACAAACTGACCAAGCGCCTATCTAAGGGAGAAATAGAAACACTTGTTGAGAAGTCAGCATTGTTTAAAGAAAACAAGATAAAACCCTCTAATTTCTATGCATATCTACTGGATAAGATGAAAGTGGCAGGTATAAACCCCCATGAGAAATACCCCAATGTCTCCAGATACAAAGAATACCTCGATAAATACGATTCCATAGACAAATACCTCCTCTTCCGTGAAATAGAAACCCTGGAGGATGAATTGTTTAATACTCTCGCTACTAACGACAAGCAAAAGAAGCTCTATAAAGAGTTCAAGCACCTTGCAATATTGAAAGATCTATTTAATCTTACGATAACGCGTGATAAATACGACTTTTACAGATCTCTATCAGAGCTTGGTTTAGATAAAGTCTTCGAAACTCTTACGCCTTACCTCAAACTCGCAGAGCGCTCCTACGAACTCGCTTTCGAGCGCGATCTTGCGTTCATGCGTAATATCGAAAACCGGCTAACTGGCTCACCAGCTAACCGGCAAACCATAATCATCGTAACCGGCGGCTTCCACGGAGATAACTTAAAGAAGCTTATTACCGATAAGGGGTACTCGTATATAAGCATTATGCCTAAATTTGAAGGGAATAGGGAAGAATCTCCTTACTTTAGGCTCTTAAACGGGGGGATGCTTAAGGAGGAGAAGGTAATTCTGGAAGCTATAGCGGAGATATCCGGGCTTGCGATATTGTCTATGTTCAGCGCACTCAAGCTGGACCCAGATAAGCTTGGAATTGATGTCAGCAAACTCGCAGGCCAATTACGCATTTCCTGCGAGAAAGATGGCGAGTTTATAACGACCGTTGGCCAAGGCACCGAAGCTCGTGCAATTCGATTCTGGCGCGAAAACGGCGAGTACCGCTGGGAAGAAATCGGCGAAGATCCCCCCGTTCCCGGAGCTGTTTTCCCTTCCCCGGCAGATGCACCAACATCTGGCCTTTCAGTTCCCGGCGTTGGTATAAGAGGTTCGCTTAGGGACATCGGGAGCAGGAAGTTAACCCTACCCCGCATATCTCCAAGAAAGCTATGGACCGCCGCCGCAACCTTCCTCGGAGCCATCTTCCTACCCGCACTTACAGCCGGCGCCACTGAAATCACAGGAAAACTAGTCCCAGTCGCAAAACAAGCGACAACCTTTGCCATTTCCGGAGGAGGATGGTCTATCGCAATCGGTATCGCAATACTCGTAGGCGTGATTTACTTTAGCACCAAGGCAATACGTAGCAGGGTAAATGCTAACATTGGAGGGAAACCTAGCGGTGATGCTGGTGTTTCAGCGCGAGAACCGTCCCGAAAAACAATTGAGGTGCCTATTGTTGATTTTTATGTGCCGTTATTCGATAAGGAACGTGCAGAGAAAAGGAACGTTTTAAACAACAACTTGATCGTGGAACTAACTAAGGCGATAGATAATGCAACCTCTGACGCCAATATTGGGATAGACATAGCGCAAGGCATCCGTGATGCAATTCATAACGCGACCGATGCTGTATTTATGCGAATTGACAGGGGTGAAATATCTCCGGAGGATTCGCATGTAAGAATTAGTTTTACTGTTAATGGAAAAATGCGAACCTTTTTTCTTAAATTATCAGATACGGGTATAGGGATTAATCATGAGATCTTAAAAAAATGGAAATCTGGTAAGTACCCTAGTACAAAAAAGAGCTATCCTTCGGAACAATACTCCGGGTGGCTCGGACATGGCATTCCCTATCTTTTTAATTGGACAGGATTACTCGGGAAAAAGATATGGATAACCGTAGAAACAAAAACAAAAGACCAAGCAGCTTACAGGTTTACCCGTGAGCCAAGCGGGGAAATGCACATAGAAGAAAATATAGAGAAAAAAGAAGTTGGAACAAATATAATTTTAAAGGGCCTGCTATACAGTGATACCACCCTCAACACCCTCCCCAGCCCTATACTCCGCTTCATACAACGCGTTATGCCGTGGTGGGAGATTGGATTTGGCATAGCATATTGTGTCGCATATTTCCACGAGTGGCGGCATAAGTTTTTCGATTGGATTTCGGGAGGCGAAGCCGGAGAAATAAAAGTAATCGTAGTAGAAGATACGAAAACAGGCCGTAGATACGTAGTAGGAGGGAAGTATATAGCGAAAGACAGAGAAAGGGGCCTAAAGCACCCGAGGTTTGTTGCTATTATGTCGCCTCTTATCGTGTCATCGCCATTTCTAATATCCGGGCTTATTTTTATAGTAACTCTCATCGTAAAGGGTTTTACGGGAATAGATGTAGATATGCCATTCATGATAAGCGGCATTGTATGCGGCGCTGCATCTCCCCTCTTCGCATTTGAGGTGCAGAACTTTAACCCCTGGAACCCTGAATCCGACATTCGTGTTGCCTTCAGGGGCGGCACGGTAAAACAAACCGACCGTTTTACGCAGCAAGCGGAAGAGGCAGTGCAGAGCGCCTTGCGCGAGGTAGGTATCGAGCCAGGCGAGGATGAAATTGAAACACTTGGATCAGCCTTCTGGCAAACCGCTCGAGAGGGAAAAGAGTTTATCTTAGAAGTAAAGGACGGGGAAGGCGAACATCGCGCAAGGGTTACATGCAAGAGAACAAGAGGCGGCGAATACGAGTACGATACGTCCGAATTCGCTAACCTCGACCATTCGCTCCGGCCGCTCGATTACACGGGAGGATACGGCAAGTTCGAGGCGGTGGAACTCACCTTAACGCCAACCGCTGAGATGGCTATGCCGCCTGCGGAATTCTGCACAGAACCTGAGCCCGGCATAGACGATAATATGCCGCACATAAACACAGATACTTATCGTCAATTCGTAGAAGAGGTTTTTGGTAGTGAAGATGAAGCCTATAGGTTCGTACAAGAACCTGCAGAGCTTTTGCCAGAAACTGATTATACTGCAACCGACCTTAGCACTGTATCTTTCGAGGAATTATGTAGTCATATAGAAGACGAATATCTAGACTGCAAAATATGGCCGGACAAGCAGCTGTTTAGCCCAACAATGCGAGATACACTGGAATTAACCCATGAGGAAAGCAGGCAGGGTGAGACTTTTCTGCTAATACGGAAGGCAAAAGATAATGCGGGAAAAGAAAACCTATATCTTTGTTTATACGAACAGAGGCTTTTGAAAAATGGTTTTTTAGGAACATCCGAGTTATTTTTTGTTAACGGACAACAAATAGCACATGGGCTATCTTTTACGAGAGAAGGTTTTATTTCTATAAAGATGGGGCGGGAGACTTCTGAATATGCTAGAGCGCTAGGAGAGCAAGGCAATATGCGAAAATTACTGGAAATGAAACTAGCCTTCTTGGCAAAGAAGTTTGATCCGATCGCGTTTATAGTACCAAAATACATGCTGGGAGGCGTACGAGAACTTTTCATCTATGTAACAAATGGTCACTTCTTGCCATTTCACTCTAAAAGACGGCAGGCGATAATAGAGAGATTTCTAAGGACTTTCAAAGATGACAGAAGTTACAGAGTCACAGAACAGTCGGATATCGAAGCTATATTCGGTGTAGATACGGAATCTTTTGCAAATACCAGAGACTGCGACCTCATAGCCTTCCGAAAAGACCCCAGGCGCTTTGCCATCACCTCCCTTCGCCCCCTCACGCGCGGTGCGATGAACGCGATGCAGGATGTGCCGCTTTGGGAAGCAAACCGGGCGCACAGGAAGACCCCGGAAGCGGGCATCGTAGAGCGCATACCCGACGAACCCGATGGCCCGATTTCGATACTTACGAGCTGGCTCGAGCAAATCGGAGGTAACGTTGCGGAAAGGCTGGAGGAGGAGCTCAAAGACTTACTCGAAACTAATGTCGCAACATCTCCTGACGGCGAGGAAATCGCGCTCGTGGATTACGATGAAAACTGGAAACCCATCTACAGCCGATGTAACGTTGTCAACTGGCCCACCTTCCGCCACTCCCACGCAGGCGGGTGCGGAATTAACGTATCGCTGGTAGAGGTAAAGCGCATAATGGAGGCACGCGGCCTGGACTACGGGAAAAACGTAGCAGAACGAAACAAAGTCATAGCCGAGCTCGTCTTCCACGAACTCATTTCCGCCTGTGTACGCGGAAACGGTGAACGCGTGCACGAGCTTGCGACGGCGGTAGCGAAAGCGGTAAGCGAAGAACGCTACGATGAGGCAGCGAGATTATTGACAAAACAAATAAGCACCGACTCAAAAGCACCAACTCTGTCGATTGTGAATAGCTGGGATGAGGCCGTAGAAATTGCGGAATATGCGCCTATTCAAAATTATAAGAAAAGAATAAAAGAATGGTTTTTGGGCGGACATAGATTTTACAGTATGGGTCGAGTAGTATTTTCGAGAGTACTCGCAGATCAGCAAATTGGAACAAATCCGGCTTCCCATCCGGGGCGTTGGACAAATGCGATGGCTGCTATCCGCTATTCCACAAAATATTCCACGTCTGGTATTCCTGCAATTCTCCTTGAGATTACTAAAGAAACTGTTGAAAAATATAACCTTGATCTCGGAGAAGCTGTGCCGTTAAACGAAGTTCACAGGGCATGGTTAGTTATGATCCCTACAGATGAAAAATTTGCGGGTGATCGAGTACGTTTAGCGCCGGTCATTATTCCCGGCATGAGTACCCTTGCCCTCGGCGCCCCCTTCTGGCGCATCACCCGCGCCGACCGCATGCGCCTCGAGCGCGAAGCCCGCCGTGATTTCGCGAGCAGCGATAGTACTGCATACGAGCATCCGCTCGGGCCGGAGGGGGCAAGCTGGCAAATTCAACCAACACGGGCGAGTGTCCTGCAGACTCTAAATCGTTTAATCGACTGGCTTATTGACAATAATATCGGAGAGAGAGATTTACTTGAAGCATATCGAACATGCCTGAAATATTCTGACCCATCCTTAAGTCCTGGTCTTACTATGGGGAAAGATTACACTGTTAAAAGTCCATACACAGGATTACCACAGGTATTTCTTGACATACCTAGGATTTATGAAGAGATTAGACACGCCATGACAAACAGGCATGATCTTGCAGTCTATGCAATGAGTATTTGCAGGGAAGCAAAGGGTCTTATTGCTGCGGATGAGCCATCACAATTGTCTAAAGATTCTGATGCCACATTAAATGATAATGTCGATCTGCTTGAGTCTTGTATCCGGAATATATTATTGAAAGAGCCTGATCATAGAGGAAGAAGGAAACTAGCTGTGGCTCACCTGCTAGATACGCTGGATAAACCTGAACATCAGAAGCTCACAGAATTTTTACGAGAGAACCGTGAAGCAATTATACATAATGTCGCGGAAAATATGGCACCGGAATATCTTGAATGCACAGATCAAGTAAAAGCGCTTATTGAATCCGCGAAAGCCGGGATCTATGATCCAAAACAGACATCTTTAGCGAGAGATAGTTACAAGTTTTTTGTCGAAAGTGGAGGCGATCCTCGGACAATATTCACTATTGACTTTCGGGACATAGGTACGATTTATTTTGATGCCTGGTTAAATGGTGCGCAAGTAATGAAAGACATTGTACCTGCTAGTGTTCATATTTTTTTCATGCTTTCGCAAGTTCTTTCCTACAAAGAGTCAAATGGCAAAGAAGGGCTTGACCCCAACTACGCAAAATTGAGGTTACAAAGAAAAGCACCTCCATTGGCAATGCTAGAGACTTCTGCGTCTGTTATTTTCGAATTAGTTCTCGAGAACGCCCAGAGACTGGACAGACGCGCAGGTGAGATACGACATAATGAAACTTTCGGTTCTGAATTAACGCCGACTTCTGGGAGCCTTCTCGAACAACTCAATACCCTGGGCCCCAATCTAACTCTCAAAGAGTTGGACTATATTTTGACGAATGTATTCCATGCAGATAGGGTCCATCCGATGTATTATCTCGACCTTGAAAAACAGGCAGATCATTTGACAATAACAACATGGCTTACCCTATTAAGGACATCGTATCCCATTCTGGCACAAGAGCAAATTAGGCTTATCGTCCTCTATCTCCGCGGTAAGCATATACAGGAAATGGAGATGCAAGCCAGAGATGCAGGACATGATCCAACGGGCGGTGGTGCAGAGTTCGGCAAAGGGTCCGGCGGAACAGCCCCGTTCTTTTGGGACCGGATGATCAGGGAAGCTCTTGAGGAATTCCCGGAACTCGTTACCGAAGGAAGTCCAGAACTCGTCCTCGAATATCTCACAGATAAAGGCAATAAGAAAAGGTTCCGCGGCACATTCGATACCATAGCTGACGTAGAAGGTATGCTCGATTATCTGCAAATGTTTCTCGATGACTACCAGCGCGAAATGCAGGACGATAGCACGCCAAAGCCATTGCCTAATCTCGCGGGATTGGCCAGGTCATACCGCATCTGGCGTCAATTCCAAGAGGCTGGTGATATCAACGCTAAAAAACAGCGCAGGCTTGGCATGGACACATTCACTCTTGGTGATACTGAGTCGTTGATAAGTAGGATCAACACTGAATACTATAGATTGGACGAAGACACGCATGTTCTTAAACAGGTCAATCCCGTAAAACAATATAGCGGTAATCCCCGTGCGCTTGACTGCAAACGTCTCATGTCGCAAAATTCAACAATCGCAATATATATAGATTTTCTGTTCGTTATAGAAGGAACTGATGTAAAGCTCCGGGTTATGCGAAAAACAAAAAAAGGGCATGCGCGCTGCGACAGGGAAGAAACGGCGGCATTACTTTCGTTTATATTAGAAGATAGCTCAACCATTGAATCATGCCTCGCATTAATAGACGAACTTGAGCATGGGATTCCTCTTGAGGAAATACTCTATTCCGGCCAAGAATTCGTCGCTCGGGATAGAAGAGGGGGTGGTTTAAGTGGGCAAACGCCTCCCGGCGAAGACACGGCCGAAGAAGGCCTCGGCCCGACAGAGCAGGGCATAATGCCGCACAGGGGCGGGGAGGAAACCGTAAACGCCGAATTGGTAAACACGCTTTGGGAGTGCATCCCGGATTTAATCACAGAGGGACGACTTAACGAAGAGGATGTTAGAGCCTTCGAGTTGTGGCTAACCGTGCCTACTCTTAAGCCGGGCGAAGACGTGCCCCGCGACATGCAAATTGCATTTGAAAAGCTCGCAGATCCTGATATAGCAATTGAAGCTTTTGATGGAAAAGCGCTACGGGTAGTAAAGCTGCCCGTTAAAGAATTAGGAAGGGTGAATGGAGAACCCTTCTATGGCCACGTCAATTATAGAGAAGGCATAATCTGGGTTGCCACAGAAGGTGTGGATAATATCGAAGTCAAGCTCCGAATCATGCACGAAGAGCAGGAATATAATCTTGCCGCCGCAGTAGCAGCAGAGAATCTAGATATAAGCATGGCTAAACTCGTGTGGCTTCGCGACAATCCAGTAGAAGCCTCAAAAGAGCTCGGATACCTGCCGTTCCAGGTACAGATACTTTTCGAAATGCTGCATGCGCGTGCCTGGCGCATAGTCGCGGGGAAATGCCGTAACGAACTAGGGCAAGGGTCGCTTGCAGGCACAATACCGGACATGAAAGCAGAGCTCGAGAAAGTAAGACGTGCCACCGCATATGCGAAGGAAGCTATGGCGCATCTGGACCGTAAGAAACAGGAACTCGGTGAACTTTCTCCCGAGCTCGCCGAATTCGGCATTGCCCCGATTGCGAGTGAAGAAAAACCCGAAGAAGCGGAGAACACGGCAGCGCTCGAGCCAACGCAGGAGACGCTAACAACACCGCTTGAGGTTGTGTCGCAATACGATACAGACGAAGGAACCGCTACGGCGCTCTTGGAAGCAGAGGAGATTTTGGGTATTCGTCATGATTTAGGGAATATATTGGGTGTGATAAAGAATGATACTGCCCTATACTCCAGATCTCCGGATACAGAAAAAGCCACAATTGAGCTTTCTAATCAAGTAGGCGATGCTTGCATGGCGGTGGGAGACAGTGGCCGCGCTATTAAAGAATATGCGAGTGGGGACAGAAAAGGCAATCTGAATGGGATGATAGATCCATTCAAAGAATCTTCCAAAAGACTCATAGGGCTATTAACCCCTGCAAATATTAAACGATTGCGGGTTGAATTTGAGAAAACAGTGAAAAATTTTTCAGAAAAAGCTGCGCGATTTTTTGAAAATCGCTGTATAGCTGCGGAATTGATTTTGAATTCTCTTTTGGATCCGCATGAGAGGCAACCTGTAAACATACGTGAGTTATTAAACATTGCCTCATGTATAGAATTAGAAGAACGTGGTACTTCATTTCGAATAAATGATGTTCCCAAAACACCTAATCCAACAGGAAACGAAGGCCAAATTTACAGGGTCTTTACCAATTTACTAAGAAATGCAAGGGAGCATGGAAAAGCGACTGAAGTAACAGCCGAAATCGCTGTCATAGAAAACACCTGCACAATTCGCATATCCGATAATGGAGAAGGCATGCCACAAGACAAAGTAGAAGCTTTCAACAGAGGCGGCCGCGTCAGTTCCGAGAAAGAAGGTGGTGGCCGCGGGCTCGAACAAACAAGGGACCTGGTCCATAGAAACAATGGCACAATCCAGGCTTACGCTGAACCCGGTAAGGGCACGACCTTTACGATTACTTTTCCGATCGGAGGCGAGCTGGAACAGGGAACCGGTACACTTGTGGTAGAAAGCGCGGCTTCAGAGCACGTTGTGGCACAAGCCGACACAATAGTAGCTGACGAAATACCGCTCGGGCCGCATCGCGATCCGGTATTTATGATTTCGAACATCTATGATGCGCTGGACCGATTATACTATCCACAATTTCCGAATGAAATCATGGGAGATCTGTCATATATCTTTACTAACCTACACCGTTTGGAGGAATTCCTGTATACCGACGAAGATGCTGAAGAATATGATTTCGATGATTTTTGCTTAAAACTGGCATGCTTAATTAAACTGAATGCCTGGCACAGATATACTGTATTTCTTGAAAATGAATTTGGAGAAGACGCGGATAGAACTCCCAGAGATAACCTGTCCTCTTTCTTTATACAATACTTACGCGCCGATAGAATAACACCGGATCGCTATATTGATTTTACTCATAAAGTCACGGCAAGCACGGATGTTCAAGTTACCTCAACAAAAGTTCGTCAAATTGTCGAAGAAGAAACCGGTGAAAGCGACGAGAAACTCGCATTAAAAGCTATTACGAGTTTGCTCTCTGGAAAATTTGAATACCACATGCCACCACCCCAGGAGCTAAGCCTGATAAAAAAAGTGCTTGGTTTAACTGATATCGATTATGGCACGCTTCTTGGGAATCGCGTTCGTGCTAAGCCGTACGCGGAAACTAGCATTAGCTCATGGCTTAACGCGGGCGCTTTGATACCCGAAAAAGTTGTGTTGGCAGCCCGTCAAGTAGTTCTCGAGAAATTCCCGGACCGTCTCAAAACAATACACGACGAATATACTCAGTATTATTCAGAACCGGGAACACCTTTAGACTTTGGGAAAGAATTAGATCCTGACTCTCCGATTCTTCCGGAAGATGTAACGCAGATGGAAAATAGCATACGCGTGATTCCTTATCGTATTATGGTAAACGCTATCGCACTTGAGATAAGAATGGGAGGATTGCGTCTTGCGGCACAGCGTGAAAGCATCGGTTTATCACGGAAGGTATTTGGCGAGGCGATATCCTTGACTCCACAATTAAATCCCCTGAGAGATACCGTTACCGCACATACAATAAGAATGATGGAATCCGGAGTGAAAGAAATTAATGCCACACGTAAGTCAAGCATAGGAAGAGTTATAGCAGGATACAAGGCCTGTGCCGGTATCACAACCGAATATGGCGTGTTTTTCAACGTGCCCGAAGACTGTGTAATCTGGTGGCACGGTACAGCCTACATGCTTGCGCCAGAATTTGCCGGCAAAGCAGTATCCCGAGAGCCATTCGACGGTGATAACGAACTGTCCGGATACCGGCTCTTTCATGACGGACAAGAGATATTGCATTATAATGCGGGAAAGAATAAACTTACACGAACTGCCGAAATGCATACAGTCTCAGAGGGAAAAATCACTTTACGAAACGGATCGCGCTTTGATATCGGAAGACCAGACCTTGAAGGCGCGGATGTGCTGGTAAAATCGAGGTCGGGTAGGCCGATCATTCTTGGCAGCACGCTTAACGTAATTTACGCGAAAGATGTAATCTTTGTGAAAAAACCTGCTCAAAAGAATTCTCCCGCGGGTGGCAGGATAAACGAAAAGACGGACCACAGCAGCAAAAGTCCCTCACCCCCAAGCTCACCTGTGCAGTACGAGCCGCAATATACTATATCAGCAATATTGGCGGAGAGGCCGGATATACCCATTGATGCTTTGATAGAAGAAACGAGGGATAGGCTGGAAATTGCTAACGATACGGAGGATTATGAACTTCTTGAAAGCGTTGCTCAAGGGTATTGGCTGGAGGAAGCGAAAAATGACCCTCCGCAACCCCTTGAGTCACAAGGAGATACAAAAGAGGGGGACGTTCCATCTTTTGATACACCTCGGCCTATGCAAATCCCTCAAGGAGAAATGGTATGGAAGGCGATTCCCCGCGGCGATGTAAAAAAAGTGCTCTACCCTGCTTCCGGACTCGATATGGCAACCATCAACAGCCTCATATCAAATATAGATACCATTGAAGAGCTTCATTTGGTTGATTACGCTGCAAGGCCTGAGGTAGTAATTAAATACCTCGAAATTCTTATAAGGGGCAGTCTTAAACAGGATTTCCTGCCAGCAGACGAGGTCAAACAACCCGAATGGGGAGAAAGCTGGCAAATAAAAATGCGCAACAAAAATACGGGACGGGAAATTACGCTATATTTCCATTACTGCGATTATTTGAATCCGGAATACTTAAAAGCCCTGGAGGGGCAAATAGACCTTATTGTTGTAAAGCTTCCGGGATATGCAGGGGCCCTATCGCATGAGTTGGATAATAAGGATCGCTTCTACGCAAGAGTATTCTCACACATTAGAAACGGCGGGTACATCTATATAGACCGGGCAAGGCCGCCGGATAGTGAAAAATTTCTGGAAAGGCTCGAATTTCCTCCGGTAGCAACCAATGGTGTCCCTCAAGACATAACTAAAGAAAATCTGCGACAGGGCATCTTGCCAAGGCACGAAATCTCGCTGCTCGCTGCGCCAGCTAAAAGCGCAATACTCCAGGGCGGAACTTACATCCTATTTCAAACCAAAGAAACCGGCCCCGGCACCGAAGGCGGCATGATAACTCCGGACGACACGGAAAGAATCCTCGAAAGCGCGCCGGGGGATGAAGCATCTCAAAGTAAGCCTGCCCGGGGAAGCGAGGCTGCCTCTAAAGAACGAGGGAAGTTTAAGCTATTAATAATTGAGCTACTCCGCAAGATCGCACCTGATGAAATAATTGACGTTGAGATTTTGAGTGAGACACTAAATAGAGATAGGGAAAGATTGTTTAAAGCATTGAGAGATTGGAAGAAAGCCTTCCTTCATATAAAGTCATTTGCAAATACTCCGTTAAGTCATATGTGTAAACCGGCAAGTGAAGTTTTCTGTGAAGCATTTAGAGAAGTGTTTCCGAGTATTTCTGCCTCTATTCTGAAAAAACCTTATGAGTCTTCTACGATGTGGACAGAACATTTTGTTGGCCTTGTACATGATAAGATCGTTGTTGACTTAACATATAGCCAGTTTAGTGGAAAAAATAAAATTTTGGTTACAGCTTACAAGTCAGCGCAAGTAAAAAAAGTAAAATACCCGAACATAGGGGCTGGCCTAAGGGGCGAAATGGATACGAAGTTTTATGCGATTCCGGAGGAGCGGTTAGAAACCGGGAAGTTGGATAGGAGAAAAGCGCGGCTTAAGACAGCGGGGACGAAGGCAAGCCTTCGAGATTTGGAAGAGTCCATACCGGAATTATACGAGCTTATTGCGGCGGGCCTTACGGGCAAGCCGGACGCTTTGGGGGTTGTTTTACGTGTGAAGCCGGACGAGCTTAGCGACGGTATACAGGCTGCGAACGTGCTTCGAAGCAGGGCGCGGCTTTTGTTGGGCGAGAACGTTTTTGTCTGCGTTGATGACGGAAGCCTTTCACCGGATAATTTAGATAGGTTGGAAGCGTTTCAGGCTGATCTTGCAAAAGCAGGCGCAAGGGAAAGGACTATTGCGTTCACAATATTAGATAGAGACGTCGATAAGGCTACTCCCGAAGAACTCGAACGATACGGCCGTTTCTTCACCGCTATGCAGGATACGGCCCGCCTTGTGGGCCTGAAAGGTAACCACACCTTGCTCTGGCAACAGGTCTTTATGGGGGATTTCTGCGCTGACTTCGTAGATGCTGTAAATGAAGGGGCGCGCGAAGACATAGAGAAAGCCATACAAAGAATTGCGAAGGCAGGAAGCATAATGACAGCGAGGCCTGCTGCGAGTTACGTAAATCGCGAACTTGAAAAGAATCTCCGCCTCGTAGCAGAAGGCAAACTCTCGCTTGATGAGGTATTCGATGGCAGAAAACTCCGGCTCGAGCTTCCGGACATACAAAAAGCCGGCGTAAACACAACCTTCAAGGAACGCTGGAAGGCCGAGCATGCCGCGGCTCGGGCATTGTAAGCGGTATGTATTGGGTTTTGGCTTGAGGATTAGAAGTTGGTGTGCTATATTATGTTCCAAGCCGAAGTGCCAAATTTGCGAAGCAAATTTGATGCTGAGGCAATGCAATCAATCCGATCTATGGGAGGATTGATAATTGCCGAAGTGGCGGAACTGGCAGACGCGGCGGCCTCAAAAGCCGTTGATCGCAAGATCATGAGGGTTCGACTCCCTCCTTCGGCACTAAATTTGCGAATGCAAATTTAATCCTGAGGCAATTTTGAAAATGCGACCTATGGGAGCATTTTCCATTGCCGAAGGACCAAAAATTTGCGAATGAAATTTAATCCTGAGCAATTAAGATTTCGAAGCATCTCAGGGCCTGTCTCCTTTTCTTCTCGCCTTTCCCTTAAAAAGAAGTTTCCACGGATGTTTCTTTATATCGGCGCTAAAGGCATTGAAATTGGCTGTGGTCTCTTCCAGATTCACCACAATACCATCGATCTTGTCTTTATTGTCCGAGACGATCGTCTTTACGTCGGCTAAAACTATATCGAGGTTTTTTGCGATTCCGTCGGCGCGTTTCATAAGCTCTCTCATTTCTACCGGGTCCTCGCTTGCGAGGGTGGCATTATTTTTGAGGAATTCGTTTGCGCTCCCGGTGGTAATGCCGACAAAGGCGTCCCCGATGAACCCGCTCGTTCCGATAAACGCGATAGAATCCGACCGGACCTTCGCCTTACTGTCTAAGACAAGCACAAGTTCAACCTTTGTCTTCGGCTCATAGATGAATTTGATGCTTTCCACCCGGCCTACCTCTATACCGGCGAGGGCGACTATGGCATTTTCCTTAATGCCGTTTGCGGCCGTAAAGCGCGTCTTCAGTTTGTATGTATCCGAATAAAAATTTGTTGTCTTCGACCATAAAAATATGCTTACCAGGATTGCGGCAATAATAGTAAGCCCGGTTTTCACCTCGTTTGTATAGTTTTTCATATAGCCCCCCGTTATTTATTTGATCAACTGTTCCAGGTAATCGTCCTTCTGCTTAAAAAACCTGATCGGCCCGTCCGGATTGCCGGATATGAATTGTTTCACAATCCCGTTTTTACTGTTCTTGATCTCATCCTTCGTGCCGACCTCTACGACCTTGCCCTCGTAAAGCATAGCTATCCGGTCGGCTATTCGGAAAACGCTTCCCATGTCGTGCGTCACAACTACGGTGGTTATGGAAAGTTTTTTCGATAAGTCTATTATGAGCTTGTCTATGACGCCGGCTACTATCGGGTCAAGGCCGGATGTCGGCTCATCGTAAAAAACTATTTCAGGATCCATCACTATGGCGCGCGCAAGCCCCACCCGTTTTTTCATGCCGCCTGAGAGTTGGCTCGGCATGAGGTTCTCGAAGCCGCGTAATCCCACAAGCTCGAGTTTCATCTTGACTACGATTTCTATTACGCTATCCGCGAGCTTCGTATGCTCCCTGAGGGGCAGGCTCACGTTTTCGCCTACGGTCATGGAATCAAAAAGCGCCGACCCCTGAAATGACATGCCGATCTTTTTCTTTATTTTATCCAACTCATCTTCGCCGAGGCCGGTTATCTCCTTCCCCAGGAGAAACACCTTGCCTCTGTCGGGCTTCATGGTGCTTATCATATGCCTCAAAAGTGTGCTTTTGCCGCACCCGGAACCCCCCATTATGACAAATGTCTCACCCTTATAAATCTCAATATCGACACCGTCAAGAACGGTCATAGTGTCGAATTTCTTAACAAGCCCCTCTGTTTTTACCGCTATTTCTTTATCCATAACTCGCTAGCTCCCACCATATTACATGTTCGAAAAATAGAAGACACCGGTCAAAATGCAATCGAATAATACTATCAGAATAAAGCTCGTAACTACGCTTAAGGTAGTATACTTTCCTACGCCCTCGGCGCCGCCTGTCGTATTGAGGCCCATATAGCATCCTATAATCGCGATAGTGATAGCAAACACAACGCTTTTAAGTACGCCTGTCCATATATCCCTCCAGACAAGGAATTCGAAGGAAACATCTATATACCTGTAGGGGTTAAGTCCCAGATTGTATACCCCCACAAGAAACCCGCCTACCATCCCTACAAGGTCACTCATCACCGTAAGGCACGGAAGCATTATAAGAAGCGCGAGAAACCTCGGCACCACGAGAAAGCGCACCGGGTTAAGCGCCAGAACATCCAGCGCCTCGATCTGCTCGGAAACCTTCATCGTCCCGAGCTCTGCCGTTATGGCCGCGCCGATCCTGCCGGCCACGACAAGCGCAGTAAGAACCGGCCCGAGTTCACGCGCCATAGTGACAGAGACCATCGCGGCCACGTAGATCGTGCCGCCGAGTTGCGCAAGCTGATATGCCGACTGCATCGCTATTACGATCCCCGTGAAAAACGCGACGAAAAAGACGATGATAACGGATCTTACGCCGATAAAAACCATCTGCTCGAAGATGCTCGCCCTTTTGGCAAATTTGCCCTTGGCCGGGCCTACGATAATCCAGTAGACCGTATCAAAAAATAAACCCAACACTTTTTTCGCGTGTTGGGCTGTGCTTATTGCATATGCACCTATCATAATCCGTTGTGTCCTATTTTTTCGCCTCTTTTAGATAAGCGCTTTTACGGCTTCTTCACTTGCCTTCCATACGTGTTTTATGTCGCTTGGGATTTTCATCTACTTTTACCTTGCGCCCGATCCGCCGTTCGAAGAGCTGGAAAAAACTCCCATTTTTCTAAATTTCTTATAGCGTTCCGAGACGAGTTTACTTGTGTCTTTTTCCGACAATTCGGCCAGGTCCCTTTTCATGACAATTTTAATATTTTCTATCATCTCCTGCGGGTCCCTGTGGGCGCCGCCCAGCGGCTCTTTTATTACATCGTCTATGATACCTAGGTCGCTTAAATTTTTTGCCGTAAGCTTCAGGCACTCGGCGGCCTGGGGAGCTTTTGCTCGTTCCTTCCACAAAATAGCCGCGCACCCTTCCGGAGATATAACCGAGTAATACGCGTACTCGAGCACATAAACCCTGTCCCCCACACCGATCCCCAAGGCGCCTCCGGAGCCGCCCTCGCCTATCACAAAAACGATTATCGGAGTCTTGAGCGTGCACATCTTAAACATGTTTGTCGCAATGGCTTCCGCCTGGCCCCTCTCCTCAGCGCCTATGCCCGGATACGCGCCGGGCGTATCAATAAATATGATTATCGGCAATTTGAATTTTTCCGCAAGTTCCATCACCCTCATGGCCTTCCTGTAACCTTCGGGGTGCGCGCTCCCAAAGTTGCGAAGCAGATTCTCCTTGGTATCCTTGCCCTTCTGGTGCCCAATGACAGCCACTTTCTTCTGATCGATCTTCGCGAAACCCGCGATCATCGCCTTGTCATCACCGTATAGCCTGTCACCGTGTAGTTCTATAAAGTCGGTCATTATGAGGTCTATATAATCGAGTGTATAAAGCCTTTTGGGGTGCCTTGCGATCTGAACACGTTGCCAGGGGGTAAGATTCTTGAAGATCTCAAGCTTTACTTTCTTAAGCCTGTCTTCAAGCTTTTTTATCTCGCCGGAGAGGTCTATGTCTTCTTTGGAGGTAAAATTCCGAAGCCCATCTATTTTTCTTTCGAGCTCCAATATCGGACGCTCGAAATCCAACCCGTTAGCCATGTTATCACTCCACGATGGTGACTTCTATACCCGACGGAACTATAGCATAAAGCTCTATTACGTCCTCATTCCTCATTCTAACGCATCCCTTTGTAATGTATTTCCCGATCGAGCTTTCATCATTCGTGCCGTGTATGCCGTAACCCTCCACGGAAAGTCCCATCCAACGCAAGCCCAGTGCGTATTCTGCGCTATCAGGTTCAACAATAGCGCCGACCTTATACCATACGGGGCTTACAAGCTTCTCTTCTATTTTAAATGTCCCCGTAGGTGTAATGAAATCTTTGCCCGTAGAAACAGCGTAGGTTTTTATTATTTCGCCCGTATCTTTTTTAAGCACCAATTGATTTGTGGCTTTATCCACATGGATGGCGAATTTGGCTGTGGTCACTTTCAGATGTTTTCCCGGGAGTATTAAATTTGTTTCAAGACCGTTGGCTTTTTTGAGCAGTTCAACCGTCGTATTATGTCGGAAGGCTATGCCACCCAATGTATCACCCGGCTTTATCTCGTAAGAAATGCTATCATCGGTCGCAATATCGGAAAACAGGATATTTATATTGAGCCTTTCTATGTCCCGCTCGGCCTTCATGGCCTCGGGGGAGCCGGGAAATTCCTCTATCAATCCCTTAAGCACTGTGAGTGTTTTCAGATATTTTCTTTTCGCCTCATAATCATGCGCCATGACCAAAAGGGACTTTTTGTTTTTGAGATCCGCTTTATTGACCAGGAGCTCGCCTTTTTGCGTAACAATATTTTTGACACCCGTAGAGAGCAGAATTACGCCCAATGCCGCTATAATAACGATTGCAGCAAATTTTTTATTCATTTTAATCCCCTTTCGAGATGTGTATTTTTGTTTGAGAAATTTTCTTTACCAGAGCAAAAGTGCAAGCGCAATACCCGCTGCAATGCCTACTATGACTTCCAACGGCGCATGCCCCAGAAGTTCTTTCAGCTGGTCTTCCCTGATACGGTGTTTCCAGTAGATATCTTCGAGCATTTTATTCAACACTTCTGCCTGCTTGCCGCTTGCGCGCCTGACACCCTGGGCATCAAATATCACTATGGCCGAAAAGGTGATCGCCACCACGAACAGACCAGACCCGAATCCAGAGTGAAGCCCGACAGCAGTAGAAAGAGCGCTTACCGTAGCAGCATGCGAGCTCGGCATTCCGCCGGTACCCACGAACCATCGGAAGTTAAAACGCCTCTCCCGTATCACACCGATTATCACCTTGAGAGTCTGCGTAATAAGCCAGGCATAAAGGGTAACGAAAAACACCTTGTTGCCGACAAATGCCACAAATATATCCTTTGTCACTGCTTTCATATAGCCTATTATTATAGTATATAAGAGAGGCTGATGCAACAGTTTTGCGTTGTTACTTGCCTACGCAGAACTTGGAGAATACTCTTTCCAATATGTCCGGCTCTATTGCGTCGCCAAGGATTGACCCGAGGAAAAACACAGCCTCCCTGAGGTTAGAGGCGGCTATCTCCGGTGTGAAGCCCTGTCTTTTCTTGAACGCCCCCCGTGCTCTTCCAAGGCTTTTCGCCGCCATTTCCAGGTCTTTTTTGTGCCTTAAATTGCTTATAAATGTGGCCTCCGGGTGCATTATCTCTCCGCGCCAGACCTTGCGCAGTATTTTTTCCTCTATGTGCCCCACATTTTTATTCCGCAGTAAAGAGGCCTCGATTATCTCGCCATCAGGCGGAAATCCCCGTATTTTATGTATATTCAGTTTTCTTTTTAGATCGCTTTTGTTGGCAATTGTTATAAAATTTTTCCTTTTAATGGCGCTTAAGATATCGCTATCCGCTTTCGTCCACGGCCTGCTTAAATCAAGCATAAAAAGAATGAGGTCGGCTTTATTGATGTATGATTTGGATTTTTTTATACCATGTTTTTCTGCAATGCCCTTCGGCCGGGATATGCCTGCCGTATCAACTACCCTTACTGGAATGCCTTTTAAGTTTATCTCTTCCTCTATGGCGTCACGGGTCGTGCCGGGTGAGGGTGTTACAATAACCCGATTTCTTCTGAGAAGCGCGTTCATCAATGAGGATTTTCCGACATTCGGCTTACCGCATATGACAGAAAGTATTCCTTCTTTTAGGACCATGCCCTGCCATGAATTATCTATAAGATCTTTGATTTCTTTTAATGCGCTGCCCAATCTCCGGTAAAGCTCCTTACCGGAGGCAGGCTCTATGTCTTCATCCGAAAAATCGATCCCGGCTTCTATCTCGCTTAATACGTCGAGCAACTCATCCCTTAGGGCAGTTATCTTCCGGGACAATTCGCCCTCCAGGTGCCCGAGAGCAACTTTGAGAGAGCCTTCGGTCCTGGATTTGATAATGTCGAGGACCGCCTCTGCCTGCGCAAGGTCTATTCTCCCGTTAATAAATGCCCTCTTTGTAAACTCACCCGGCCCGGCAAGCCTTGCGCCCGCGCTTAAGAGCAAATCCAAGACTCTCCTCAAGGAGACCACCCCGCCGTGGCAGTTTATCTCGACTACATCCTCCTTTGTGTAACTCTTGGGCGCGCGCATAACGGTTAGTATAACCTCGTCTACAATGCTGTCATTCCCGCGAAAGCCTGCCTGTCCGGCAGGTAGGCGGGAATCCATAATATGCCCGTAATGCACCGTATAGGTCATGCACTCAGAGGGTTTCGTGCCGTTTTTGGACACGAAAATCCTGTCCGCTATCGAAAGTGCCTTTCTTCCACTCAGACGCACTATACCTATCCCACCCTCGCCAACAGGTGTAGAAACTGCAGCAATCGTATCATCCACATTAACCAAAAGCGCCTTTTTTCTCATATATATGGGGACGTCCCCCTTCTTGCCTCTGCTGCTACGTAAAAGGAGCCGGTGACTACTATTGCGTCCTCCGCGCCTGCGGTTTTTTCGGCTTCTTTTATTGCTTTCTCTACAGAGTCGGTAGTTGCCGCAACCTTATTCTGCATAAACTCTCCGATCGCGGCCGGTTCTTCTCCGCGCTCGCTTTTTGCCTTTGTCAAAATTATGCGGTCGGCTACCGGAACAAGTTCTTCGCACATGCCTTTTATGTCTTTGCCTTTCGAGGCGCCCAATACCAGAATAAGTTTTTCGTATTTAAAATTTCTTCGGATGGTTTCTTTTAAAGCGCGCGCGCTTGCTTTGTTTTGCGCTCCATCGATAATGATATACGGCTTTTTACCTATTACTTCGCACCTCGCGGGAATACGCGTTTTCTCTATTCCATTCTTTATGTTTTCCCCGGAAATCGCTACCCCTTTTTCTCTTAAGCATTCTGCCGCCGCTATTGCGGAGGTTGCGTTTATTGTCTGATGCCTGCCTATTAAATGAATTCTGCAATTCCTGTAATCTTCGAACGCGCCGCGAACATTGAATATTTCTTTTTCGTAATCTCCGCGCACCTCTTTGATGCCAACATCCCTCCCTACCAAGACGAGCCGAACGCCTGAGGATTCACACGCCATGCGGATCACGCTGAGCGCTTCGGCTTCCTGGGGGGCGCTTACTACTGTTGCGCCTCGTTTTATGATGCCGCTTTTTTCAGAGGCAATATCTGCCAGGGTATTCCCCAATATGCGGACGTGATCGTAACTTATGGGCGTAATAATCGAAACTGCGGGTTCGACAATGTTTGTCGCATCAAGCCTCCCGCCCAAACCCGCCTCTATCACGCCGTAATCGATCTTTTTTTCCCTGAAATAGTTAAAGGCAATGGCTGTATAAATTTCAAAATATGTCGGATCAAAACCCGGTTCATTCTCTTCCAGCAACTGTCGGGCAATACCCGCCTGATGAGCAAGATCGGGCTCGCTTATTGTTTCGCTATTTATTTTTATCCTCTCGCGCGCGTCCGTAACATGAGGAGACGTGTAAAGCCCTACGCGAAAGCCGGCCTCTTCCAGTATATTCGCGATAAAAGAAGCTGTCGAACCCTTGCCTTTTGTTCCGGCGACGTGAATGGCCGGAAAACTCCTCTCGGGATTACCAAAAATACCCGCGAGGCGACGCATCCTGTCAAGATCGAAAGATTCACGGGCTTTATGCCCGATCTTCTCGTAATCGACGAATGAGTTTAAATACTCTACTCTGTCCCCTTTATTCATTAAGGATTTTGATCTCGATTTTTAGAAGGCTGGTTTTATTTCGCAGGCGGTCGAGGTCTTTTTTGACGGTGTCTATCTCATCTTCCAGGTCGGAGGAGCGCTTATTCCATATGGATATTTCGTCCCCGGAAAGCGCAAATTCCTTTTTCCTTTTTAAAAGCTTCTGTATGTTTGCCAGTTTGCTGATGGAAGCTTTGAGAATTCTGGCCTTCTCGCCATATTCTACGCGCGCCTCGCGGGCGCCGATCCTTAACGCTTCTATTTTCGGGCCTATTTCTTTTTTTATCGACGCGATTCGCTCCTCCACCTCGGATTCCCCGGCCTCCAGCTCCTCCTTGAGAGCGCGTATCTTTTGCGAGAGTGCGTCTTTTTTTTCCTTGAAATTTTCCCGCAGCGACACTATTTTTTCACTTAAGCGCTTTTTCTCATTGAGCACCTTTCGGAACGACGGGTCTTTTTCAAGGACCATGTCTCGCGCGCCTTCATCCAGTTGCTCGCAGCCGGCGAGAAAAAAACATAAAATTAGAATTGTTGGAATAAATATTTTCATTTTGATACCGCTATTTGCCGAACCGAAAATCAACTATATCGCCATCCTTTATTCTATACTCTTTCGATTCCAATTTCAACAACCCTTTTTTCCTGGCTTCTTCCCTGGAACCGCAAGACACAAGGTCATCAAAATTGACGATCTCGGCTTTTATAAATCCTTTCTCTATGTCAGAATGGATTTTTCCGGCTGCAGCGATTGCCCGGATACCCTCCCTTACAGGCCAGGCCTTTGTCTCATCCCCCTTAACGGTAAAAAACGTTATATAGCCGAGCGCGCTGTAGGCAAGCTTGAGCATCTTTTCCCCCGCCATCTCTTCCATGCCAAGCTCCTTTAAAAAAGCGCCCCTCTCCGACTCTTCCAGGTCCGCAATCTCGGCTTCGAGTTTGGCGCAAAATTCTACGCATTTCAGGCCTTTCTCTTTGCAGAAGTCTTTCATTTTTTTTACAATATCGCCCGAGGCTTGATTTTCATCGATGTTTCCGAGAAGAAAGATGGGCTTCCTCGATAAAAACTGAAACCCGCGTATCGACTTTTCTTCTTCAATTGTCAAATCCAAAACGCGCAAAGGCGTGTCCTCTTCCAGGCATTTTTTGCATTTAACCAGGGTTTCATATTCGAGTTTTTTCTCCGCGGATTCTTCCTGTTTTAATTCCTTGCCCAATCCGGGAAGCCGGCGGCTGATTATCTCCAAGTCGGATAGCATAAACTCGGCATCCAGATCCACTATATCCTTTACCGGGTTGCGCCCCGAAAATAATCCCAAAACTCCCATAATGGCCTCTATTTCCTTAATCCCGGGAAGGTGAAAACCCGGCAGGTCTTCGAATATTATTTCGGCGTGCGTAAGTTTTTTGGGGTGGAATATGCTTTTTAATTTCTCTAATCTCGGGTCAGAAACCTTTACGGCGCCGAGATGCGCTTTGGTGGGATCCAGAGTTTCGAATTCTTCTTTTTTCTTACGGGTAATGGCCTTAAAGCATGTTGACTTGCCCGAGCCGGGAAAGCCCACTATCGCTATTTTCATTTTACCCGCATTTAGAGTAGCCGCAGGCTTTGCAGACCATGCATCCTTCGGCATGCCAAAGTGCGCCGCCACAGTCGGGGCAAACGCCGACAATGTTGCCTGCTCTCTTTTTTGTCTTCAGTGCTACATCACCGGTTTTCTCATCCCGCAGGAATGTTTCGCTTTTCACCGAGAGGCCCGTACCGGTTTTCGGCGGCTCTTTCTCTGCCCGGGGTTTTTCCGTTTTAGTAAGATGCCTTTCTATCACGCGCGCTATGGCATCCGAGCAGGAAAATATCCTGCCGCCTTTTTCCCAGCTCGGAGACGGGCACCTTATGCCCCTCAACTGTTCTATAATCGCGGTGAGGCTTATCCCGCTTCGCAGGGCCAGTGACAGGAGCCGGCCGATAGCCTCAAGTTGGCTCATCGCGCAACCGCCCGCTTTTCCCATCTGCATAAAAACCTCGAAAGGCAGGCCCTCCTCATCTTCGTTGATAGTAATGTATAGGTTTCCGCATCCCGTAGCTATTTTTGTAGTCGTGCCATGCGTAACGTTAGGCCTCGGCCGCGGAACGATTTCGGAAATCACAGCCTTCTCGATCTTATCCTTCTTTTCTATATTAAGCACCTGTTCCATTCTCGACCTGTCTCTGTATACCGTAACGCCCTTACAACCCGTTTTGTGCGCCAGCATATACACCTTCTCTATGTCCTCCTCTGTCGCATCATGCGGAAAATTCACAGTTTTAGAAACGGCGTTGTGCGTATGCCTCTGAAACGCCGCCTGCATCTTTATGTGCCATTCGGGAGAAATATCATGGGACGTAACAAAGATTTTTTT
The DNA here is from genome assembly GCA_024542975.1 of Candidatus Omnitrophota bacterium. Classification (GTDB taxonomy): domain Bacteria; phylum Omnitrophota; class Gorgyraeia; order JABMRN01; family RBG-13-46-9; genus JAMXCZ01. The sequence continues at coordinate 46,414 of JAMXCZ010000005.1, forward strand.
GATATCAGGGGGTATTTCCGGAAATTCCTGTATACTACCCTTCTCAGTAACTTCTTTCATGAACTCTTCACTCCAGAATCCTCGATCTTTCGCTATTTTACGAAAGGCGCGGTTAACTTCGGGAAGGCGGTCTTTATCCATTACCTCTTTATAGTACGCTATAGCGAATATGGGCTCTATGCCACTGGAACAGTCCGCAATAATACTTAATGTCCCGGTCGGCGCTATAGTGGTCAATGTAGCATTTCTCAATTTCGGGCTGTCCGGTTTGTCATAGATACTGTCTTTAATATTAGGGAAGGCTCCTCTTTCCTCGGCAAGCTTGCATGATGCCTTTTCCGCTTCGGTTGATATGAAAGACATTACCTTATTGGCGAGGGCTGTGCCTTCGTCGGAATTATAGGGTATTCCCAAAGCGATCAGCATATCGGCGAAACCCATCACTCCCAGGCCTATTTTGCGGTTTGCCTTCGTCATTTCTTCGATTCTCGCGAGCGGGAATCTGTTCATATCGATAACGTTGTCGAGAAAATGGACCGCGGTTTCCACGGTCCCGGCAAGTTTGCCCCAATCAATCTCACCGCCCGCAACCATCCTGGAAAGATTTACCGAGCCAAGATTGCACGATTCATACGGTAAAAGTATCTGTTCACCGCAGGGATTAGTTGATTCGTACAATCCGATTTTGGGAGTCGGATTAAACTCGTTCATTTTATCGATAAAAATAATTCCGGGTTCACCGTTTTTCCAGGCCATTTTTACTATAAGATTGAAAACGTCTCTTGCATTTAATTTTTTTATTGGTTTCTTAGAATGGGGATCTATGAGGTCGTAATCTTCATTCTTTTTTACCTTTTCTATAAAATCTTCCGTAACAGTCACGGAAATATTAAAATTGGTTATTTCTTTATCATTCTCTTTGCATGTAATAAATTCCAGAATATCCGGATGGTCAATGCATAAAATCCCCATGTTTGCACCGCGGCGTGTATTGTGTGAGATAAATCCGTTGGCAATATAAGTATGAGAATCGGCAACAACCAGGTCAAGCGTTAACGTTTTACCGTAACTAACTGTTTGTACTTCATCGTAGTATTGATTGTTGAGCAAAAACTCATTGAGAAAACTCTCTTGTAAAAAGGGGTATTCCTCAACAAGGGTCTCAAGCCTTTGTTTTGTGAGGTTACGCGTGCCACCTATATCATCTAGATAATGGTATACCTTTCTGTAAAACTTATTCCGCGGTTTAAGTATCAGCGATTCATAGAACTTGCGAAATTTCATTGATTGATTGGGTATAATATCATTTTGGGTAAAAAGCTTTTCTTTTATAAGATCTAACTTGACGTGTTTTCTTTTGCTTATGAAACCGATTTTTTCTTTGAAAAGTCTTAAGCCGTCAGGTGTCGAAATTCTCAATTGATATAAGGTATTTTTTCCAAAAGATGTTTCTCTTTTTGTGTTACTGGCGATGCGAGAAGGAATTCCTAAGCTGAGAAATAAAATTTGGACTTGGTCAATCAAGTCTCGTGAAATTGAAGACACGGTAGGATAGCCCTCTTCATGCATTGTACCGTCAGCTTCAAACAAACCTCGCAAAAATGCTTCTGCGCAGATTCTATCCCCTTCCAATATTGGTTTGGGTATTGTCACAGAATAAGAGCCATTTTTTTGTATACCGACAAATTTCAACCATTCTACAAGCATTTGGCTGTGATATATGTGGCTTATGCTCCTATCATCTTTTTTCTGCTCATATCTACTGCTTATTCCAAAATTAATTCGCATAATCTCATCGAAATACTTTTTTAAATCAATAGAATCATGTGAAATGGAAAGCATTAATTTCCCTTTATGATAGCAGCCATCGCCTACAAAATAACCTATTAATTCCGCCAGGCCTTCATTCATTTTTTTCGGAAGGTTACAAAGCTTTGTATTGAAATGAAACTTCCTATCAAATTGAGGAAATACAAATTTTTTGCCTATAAATGTATTTTTTTGCAATGCAACCCAATCACCTTCACGCATGTTTATCAGTTCTTTCCAAACATAATTACCACCTCTATCGATAACTCTTATTTTATGATTCAGTGTTCCTGCAAACTTAAACCCATGACGGGTTGTGAGAGTCTTTACAAGTTTATTTCCATTGTTATACCATTGTTCGGCTATCTTCATGCCATTATCGGTAGGAATTTTTAGGTGAATATCTTGATAACTATTTTCGGTGGATCTACCTAAGTCTTTTATTGGGCGCAATCCCCTTTCTGTAGAGATAATTGTATTATAATCAACACACCCGCCCTGTTTTACGGCCTGTGTCGCGGAATTGAATACTTTAAGAAAAGAAACCGGCCCGCTGGCTACGCCGCCTGTACTTTTTACCTGACTATTTTTCGACCGTAATTTTGAAAAACTAAAACCGGTACCGCCGCCGGATTTATGGATTAAGCTGGTTTGCTTTATTGTTTCGAAGATGGATTCCATCGAATCATTAATGTCTAAAACGAAACAAGCGGAAAGTTGTTGAAGCTCACGTCCGGCGTTCATAAGAGTCGGTGAATTCGGAAGGAATTCCAGATTTGTCATTGTCGCGAAAAACTTTTCTTCGGCTTTTGTTGTGTCGTTGTTTTTATCATACAATAAATCCGCCCGGGCAATATTTTTTGCGACGCGGCGGAACATCTCCTCGGGCGCCTCAACAGGTTTGCCCGTTTCATCCTTAGCCAGGTACCTTCTTTTCAAAACCTTGATGGCGTTTTCCGAAAGTTTGAGTGTACTTTCTTCCATTTTTTTCTTTCCTCCGATAAAAAAATTTATAAGTTCCGGATCGTGAATCGAAGTAAATATATCATGCAGAGTGAGAAATGTCAAGGTGATTTCCACAATATATGGTATTTTTACAATCGAGAAATACTATTAGTTGTGTTTCGGAGGGGTGAATTTCTTAAAACTGGAGCGGAAAGAAAAGCGCTTCTATAGTTTGCTTTTAATCGTATCCTTAAGCTCGCTTAATCCGGCAAAAAGAGCAAGAACGCCGCCGCATATGAGCAAGGCCGGAACAATGCCTCTTGCAATAAACAAAAATTCGTACCACCATGCTATCAGAAGTAAAATACCGACAAACGCGAGTATCGCGCCTACTATAATTCCCAAAAACTTGCCCATATCCTACCTCTCTACTTATTAACCACGCTAACGGAAAAATTATACCACATCGCAACCAAATGTAAAGAAAATTCTCTTCAACAGTATAATATTTGAAGGGTTACGTCACTTCGCTGCGCGCCCCGGTAAGGGTATGGCTCCGGGGTGCATTGCAAAAATTCCGGCCGAAGATCCACTCTGACAGGAGAAATGTATAGAGTTTCCTTATTTTGGTTTT
>JAMXCZ010000058.1 GCA_024542975.1 Candidatus Omnitrophota bacterium
GGAATTTTTTGTTTTTTCGCGGCTTTGATTATCGCAGCCAAGTGGTCCGGGCGGGATATGTTCCCCGGGTTTATGCGGATCTTATCTGCGCCCATTTTTATGGAGAGAAGCGCAAGGCGGTAATCAAAGTGTATGTCCGCAACAAGCGGAATTTTTATCTTCTGTTTTATCGCTTTAATTGCCTGCGCAGCCTCCCTATCCTTAACCGCCACCCGCACAATCTCGCAGCCGGCCTTTTCAAGCCCCCGTATTTCAGACACCGTCTCCCGAACATCCCGCGTATCCGTCTTAGCCATAGACTGAATAGCAATAGGACTCCCCCCACCAACCTTTACGTTCCCAACCTTAACTATCCGTGTCTTTCGCCGTTTCATCATAAATATGGGGACGTCCCCTCTCTTACTTCCGGAACGATGCGAGCTTCGTTATATCGTTCCAACTTACGAACAACGCAAAAGCAATTAGCGCATAAAGCGCCACCTGGCCGACAATTTCCTGCGTTTTAAGGCTCACGGGTTTACCGCGTAATTTTTCGATAACCAGAAATGCGATATGCCCGCCATCCAGTATCGGAAAAGGGAGCAGGTTGAAAATGGCGAGCGCAACGTTTATGTGCGCCATCAGGACGAGAAGATGGAGAATGCCCAATTTCGCAGCTTTTCCTATAAGAAAGGCTATGCCGATAGGGCCTGTTACGGATTCTCTCACCGGAAGCCCACCGGTAACAAGAAGCCACAACCCCTTGCACGTAACGGCTGAAAGCGTAATAAGCCTTTCACCGCCGAGGTAAACAGCCTCGAATAGGTTGTGCCTTACAAGCACTATCTCTTCCCTGGGCGCAATCCCTATCATGCCTATTCGTGTTTCCTGTTTGAATATATTTTTAGTTTTTATAACCTTGGGGGCGATGTCGAAGTCAAGGACCTTTCCCTGTCTTTCAATTTTAAATCTTAACGGAACCTCTGCTACGTTTTTGCGCACGATTGCAACTAAATCGTCCCAGTACTCTACCTTTTTTCCCTCTATTTCAAAAATGCGGTCACCTTCCCTGATGCCGTGCGTTTCAGCCGGATAATCAGGGAGAAGCCTTCCCACGGTAGTCGTACGAGTTGGCACGCCAATTATAAAAATAGCCGTAAAAATTAAAAATGCGAAGATATAATTTGTTACCGGGCCACTTACGATTATTAAAAAACGTTTAAAAACGGATTTTGAAAAAAATTCTTCCGGCGCGCCTTTACATTCCAGCGGATTATCGCCCGCGAGTTTTACATAGCCTCCGAAGGGAAAGATTGACATGATGTACTCTGTACCGCCCCGATTAACGCTAAAAAGCTTCCTGCCAAACCCAAGAGAAAATTTCTCGACCCCAACACCCACCTTCTTTGCTACGAACATATGGCCGAGCTCGTGGACGATAATCAGTATGCTGAAAACTATAAAGACAAATAAAGCCGTTAGCACAGTCTTTTTACCTCCTCTTTCGCCCACCTATCGACATTCAGGATATCGCCGATCGAAGGCGAAGGCGTGTTTTTGTGGCGTTTGAGCACTTTCTTTATGGCATCTACGACCCTCGTAAACCTGATCTTTCCTTCAAGATAGAGCTTTACGGCCTCTTCATTTGCGCTGTTTAAAGCGGCCGGATACGTGCCGCCCCTCCGCGCCGCATAATAGCAAAGCTCGAGGGCCGGAAATTTCCTGTGATTGGGCATGTCAAACGTAATATTCCGCATCTTTGAGAAATCCAGGCGCGGAAGGTGGGACACGCGCCTCTCGGGATAATTCAAGGCGTAGAAAATCGGAAACCTCATATCGGGATAGAAAAGATTTGCCATTATATTACCATCCTTAAACTCCACCATGGAATGTATGATCGCCTCGGGATGAAGCAACACCTCGATCTTTTTCGTATCCATGCCGAAAAGATAGCTCGCCTCTATGACCTCGAGCCCTTTGTTCATCATCGTAGCTGAATCGACGGATATCTTCTTTCCCATTTTCCATATAGGGTGCGCCAGAATGCGGGATGGATTTAATCTGTCGAATATATTTCTTGCAATGTTCTTTAATGGGCCGCCCGTTCCCATCAGAAAAATTTTTTTGATGCTCTCTTTGTTTTCTGATCTTATGCACTGGAATATGGAATTATGTTCTGAGTCTACGGGAATAATTTCTACGCCCAGCGAGCGCGCCATGCCCATGACAATGGGCCCGGCGCTCACTATTGCCTCTTTGTTAGCGAGCGCAATCCTTTTTTTCGCCCCTATGGCTGCTATGAGAGGGCGTATGCAAGCGGTTCCGCTCATAGCAACCAGAACGATATCCGCCTCCTTCATAGACGCTATCTCAATCAATCCCTCTATTCCTTTGAGGACGCGCTTTGGCGTTTTGAGCGCGCTTTTCACCCGGGCATACTGCGAAGGGTCGCCTATCCCGAGAAGCCGCGGTTTAAAACTATTCGCCTGTCCGGCAAGCAACTCGGCGTTAGTGTTTGCCGTAAGCCCGACAACCTTGAACGCATCTCTGTGCCGCGCAATGACACGAAGCGCATTTACTCCAACCGACCCGGTCGACCCTAAGATAACTACTTTTTTCATGACAACACGTTTCAAAGCAAGAGCTTGATATAAAAATAGAAAATTGGAGTTGTGAATAGGAGGCTGTCTATTACGTCGAGCACGCCGCCTAGGCCCGGGAGATTCGAGCTTGCGTCTTTTACCTCGAAGTCTCTCTTAAAAAGGCTTTCGGCGAGGTCGCCTACCTGCCCTACTATGCCCAGAAGTATCCCCAGGAGAATTGCATGGTAAAGCGGCGCGGTGGGAAGGAACCCTCTCAGCAGGAACGCTACAAGAACACTCAAGGCAAGGCCGCCAATCGCGCCCTCCCTGGTCTTTTTTGGGCTTATCCGCGGAATTAACGGATGCCTGCCGAACTTTTTTCCTATAAAATAGGCTCCGACGTCGCCGACTTTTGTTACAAGTATGAGGAAGGCTACCAGATACGCGCCGTCTTCGAGAAATTTAATTTTTATGAAAAAAGAAAAAAACCAGCTTATGTAGAAAAGCGCGAAAAGCGTAAGGGCGACTCTCGTGAGATGATCATTTTTTTTCTCTCTTATCGCGAGCTCCCGGACAAACGAAAAAAGGCATGCCATCACGATAAAAAGCGGCTCCAGATTTGCGTACCCTCCACCCAAATGAAGGAATATGCCTATGGGAATAAGCATACCTACTATGGTTCCGAAATATTTATAAACGGTAAGGCCTTTTTTTTCTATTATGGAAAAAAATTCGTGGAGTGCCATACCTATGAAAAGGATTGTAAGCAAACAGAAGGTCCAGTCGGGAAGGAGAAATGTTACGGCGTAAGCTGCGAAGACAACGAGAAGCGAAGTCACGATGCGCTTTAGAATGCTATCCCCCATAGCGCCTATTCCTCGACTGGTAATCTATAATCGCTTTTTCGAGTTCTGCGCGGTTGAAATCCGGCCATAATTTTTTTGTTACGTAAAATTCCGCGTAGGAAATCTGCCACAACAGAAAATTACTCACTCTCATCTCCCCGCTCGTTCTTATCAAAAGGTCTACTTCCGGAAGGCCCTTTGTATAAAGGAACCGGTTAAAAAAGTCCTCGGTAATATTCTCGGGGTTGATATCACCCGACTTCGTTTTTAGAGCGACGGTTTTTGCCGCATCCGCGATCTCCTGCCTACCACCGTAATTTAAGGCAAGCGTGAGCGTCATCCCGTCGTTTGCGGAGGTCTTCTGCATGACCCAAAGAAGTTTCTCTCTTACTTTTTCGGGAAACCTTTCGATACGCCCGATTGCGTTAAGCCTGATATTATTCTTTTTTAGCTTTTCATACTTTTTTTCAAGGTAGTCATAAAGCAGCCTCATAAGGGCGTTTATTTCTTTTTTCGGCCTTTTCCAGTTTTCGGTAGACAGGGCGTAAAGCGTGAGCGCCCTGATGCCCAACGCCCGGCAGTCTTCGGTAATACTGTCGACGGCTTTGGCGCCTTCGGCGTGGCCTAAGACCTTGGGTAAATGGTGCCTCAAAGCCCATTTGCCATTGCCGTCCATTATGACGGCTATATGCTTGGGCAGTTTTGAGGCGTCTATTTTACCCAATTTTTACCCTTAATTTCGCTTGCGGGTTTTTTGAGATACTGCGGAAGGATCACTATTTCAACGCGCCTGTTTTTCGCGCGGCCGGATGAGGTATTATTTGTCGCAATCGGCCGAAATTCGCCATACCCTATGGTGGTTAATTTCGCGGGATGCATGCCGCCTTTTGCGATAAGATAGTGGTAAACATTGTTTGCCCTCGACGTAGAGAGCTCCCTGTTTGACTTCCAGGGCGAATGTTGAATAGGAATATTGTCGGTGTGCCCTTCCACACCTATACTCTTATCGGCTGCATATGACGTTATAACATCCGCGATCTTCTCGAGCACCGGATACGCCTCCGCTTTGATCTTTGCCTTGCCGGAATCAAAGAGTATATTGTCCGCCAGCGTTATGACGAGCCCCCTCTTTTCCATGTCGAGCTTGACCTTCTGGCCTTTAAGCTCTTTCCGGAGCGCCTTCTCTATTTCTACAAACTGGCGTCTTTCTTCGGCCCTTAATTTTTTTAAGTTTTTCACTTCACTTGCAAGCTGATCGATCGTTTCTTTGTCCCTGGGGTTTTTTTTGTAAAAACGAAAAGCGCAACCGGATGTCGTAATCAGCGCCAAGAGCATTACTAACACTATTAATCTTTTCATACAAACCTCCTTGGGTTATTTCTTGAGATTGTTTCGTCGCAATGACGGGCCTTTTTGTTATTTTATAAGACTGTGTGCCAGTATAAACGACGCGAACACAACTGAAACCATGGACATAAGCTTTATCAGAATATTGAGGCTTGGCCCTGAGGTGTCTTTAAAAGGGTCGCCTACCGTATCTCCCATGACCAATGCCTTATGCGCGGGAGAATTTTTTCCTCCATGGGCGCCTCTTTCTACGTATTTCTTGGCGTTATCCCAGGCGCCCCCTGAATTGGCCATAAAAATTGCCAGGACAAAACCCGACGCCAAAGCCCCGCTTAAAAGTCCGATAATTGATTCAGGACCGAGAAGCAGTCCCACCACAATGGGGCTTGCAATCGCAATAAGGCTCGGAACTATCATTTCCTTCTGAGCGGCTTTCGTGCATATTGTAACGCAACTTGCGTAATCAGGGCTCGTACGGCCTTCCATGAGGCCTTTTATCTCTCTAAACTGGCGCCTTACTTCGGTGACTATGCTCTGCGCGGCGCGGCTTACGGCCTTCATCGTAAGGGATGCAAAAAAGAAGGGAAGCATCGCCCCTATGAAAAGCCCTACTAAAACGTATGGATTTAAAAGGCTCACCGAGAGTTCCGTTCCCAGATGATGTATTTCGTCTTTGAATGCGGCTATCAACGCGAGGGCCGTAAGCGCTGCGCTCCCGATCGCAAAACCTTTTCCTGTAGCCGCTGTTGTATTACCCAAAGAATCCAGCGCATCCGTACGCTCGCGCACTATGGGCGCCTGATGCGACATCTCTGCGATGCCGCCGGCATTGTCGGCAACGGGCCCATAGGCGTCTGTCGCGAGCGTGATGCCGAGGGTGGAAAGCATCCCGACGGCCGCGATCCCTACGCCGTAAAGGCCGGCGTTGAATTTGACCGCTTCAGCGCATCCTGCGCTCGCCAAAAAATAACTGGCGAGGATCGCCGCTCCTATCGTCAGGACGGGAATTGCGGTCGAGAACATTCCTACGGAAATCCCGCTTATCATGACCGGCGCACCGCCGGAGAGAGAAGAATCGGCAATTGAGCGCGTAGGCGCATATTTTGCGGAAGTAAAAAATTCGGTTGAGAAACCTATGATGAGGCCTGCCAAAAGCCCGACGATAACGGCCCAGTAAACACCGATATTGCCCGGCAAAAGTGTTTTTATTATAAAAAATGAAGCTGCGGCTACTAAAATAGCGCTCACGAAAATACCGCGGCGTAGGGCAGACAGGAGTTCCCCCTGCTCCGCCTTCTCTTTGGTTTTCACAAAAAATGTTCCTGCAATACTCGCTATAACCCCTACCGAAGCCATAAGAAGAGGTATCATAACGCCTTTAAGGCCGAACCCGCCGGCTACGGCCAGGACCATAGTTGCAACGATGGACCCGACGTAGGATTCGTAGAGGTCGGCTCCCATGCCCGCCACGTCGCCCACGTTGTCCCCTACATTGTCCGCAATAACGGCGGGGTTGCGCAGGTCATCCTCGGGTATCCCGGCCTCCACTTTGCCTACAAGGTCCGCACCGACGTCAGCGGCTTTTGTGTAAATCCCGCCTCCCACACGCGCGAAAAGCGCCATCAGGCTCGCGCCCATTTCGAAGGTAAGCATCGTAGCTGTTATTTGCTGTATCCGCCGGCCAACATCCAATATTATATCGGTATGTGTGAACCATAATATATGTGTGTGCGTATACCAATATTCGAGAAAATAATACCACGCGGAGAGATCAAGAAGCCCGAGGCCCACGACCGTAAGCCCCATTACGCTCCCGCTTGAAAATGCAACCCCGAGGCCTTTATTCAGGCTCACGCGCGCGGCGTTGGTTGTTCGCACATTGGCCTCGGTTGCAACTTTCATGCCTATGAATCCGGCAAGGGCACTGAAAAATCCACCTGTCAGAAAAGCAAACGGTACGAAAATAGGCAGATACCCCTTCTTTGACAAAAAGAGTAAAAGAACAAATATAGCTGCAAAGAAAATCGCTATAACCGAATACTGCCTTTTTATATAGGAACTTGCACCCTCCTGGATCGCCCGCTGGATCTTTACCATATTTTCATCGCCGGGCGAAAATTTCATTATCCTATATACAAGGTAACCGGCAAATAAAAGCGCTATAATTGAGCTAATCGGCGCGAGAATCAGCATTTACATTCCTTTTGGTCCCCCTCTAACCTGGTTAGAGGGGGACTACTCAACTGTTATTGTCTGCTTGCGTTCTGAGCCCACGGATATAAGTATGATCTTTGTCTTCAGGATCTTCTGAATTCTTTTTAAGTAATGTTTTGCGTTTTTGGGTAATTTCAAAAAAGATGTAATATTCGTCGTATCGCGATTCCAGCCGTCCACTTCTTCATAAACCGGCGTACAATCATTCAGCGTATCTATGTCTCCCGTAAAGCGTTCGTAGGCCTTGTTTTTGTAATTGTAGCCAACGCATATTTTTATTTTTTTCAATTTGTCCAGGACATCCAATTTTGTAACGACAATCTCGGATATTCCGTTTACCATCACGGAGTGCCTGACGAGACACGCGTCAAACCAGCCGCACCTTCGGGGCCTCCCCGTCGTTGCTCCGAATTCCGCGCCCCGGCGCTGTATCTCGTCCATCATCTCGCACGTAAATTCCGTGGGAAACGGCCCCTCGCCAACCCTTGTGGTATAAGCCTTAACAACTCCGATCACTTTCGTTATCCGTGTAGGCCCGACTCCCGAGCCGGTACAAGCGCCACCGGAGGTGGTATTGCTCGAAGTGACAAAGGGGTAGGTCCCGAAATCCACGTCAAGCATCGTCCCCTGGGCCCCCTCAAAAAGAACGGATTTCCGTTTTTCCATAGCGACATTCACAAGGAGAGTGGTATCAACGACAAGATCTTCTATTCTCTTCCTGTACTGCGCGTATTCGGCGTATATTTTGTCGAAATTAAAGCCGCGGAATCCATATAACGTTTTTAATATTTTGTTCTTCTCCTCTATATTGCTTTTGAGTTTTTCTCTGAAAATCCTGTCGTTTAGAAAATCTATAAGGCGTATCCCGGAACGCGACACCTTGTCTGCGTAGCACGGGCCTATTCCCCTTTTTGTCGTGCCGATCTTTGATTTTCCTTTTTTTATCTCCTTTAGCTCGTCGATTACGCGGTGATACGGCAAGATCATATGCGCGTTGTCGGAAACAAAAAGCCTCCCTGTTACATCGATTCTTTTTGATTCCAGCTTGTCGATCTCTTCGATCAGGGCCTTTGGGTCTACTACGACGCCGTTTCCTATGATGCAGATCTTTTTTTCATTTAGGATCCCAGATGGCACGAGATGCAGTATAAATTTCTCCTCGCCTATGACTACCGTGTGCCCCGCGTTATTGCCGCCCTGGTATCTCACGATATAATCAAAGCCTCGGGCGAGTATATCTATTACTTTCCCTTTGCCTTCGTCTCCCCACTGGGCTCCAACAACAACTATGTTTGACATATCAATTTTCCTTCCTATCTCACAGGCGGCGGCGAAGGCGGCGGCGGAGGTAGCGCGGGTGGGGCCTTCGGCGGACCGG
>JAMXCZ010000059.1 GCA_024542975.1 Candidatus Omnitrophota bacterium
TACCAAGGCTCTCTCCCAGGTAAAACCAACCCATATCCTGGTTGCATTAGCGGGAATAGCAGTCGTCATTTTGTTACCAGGCATAATCATGGGTTTTATCAAGATACGTAAAAGGGATATGAGCGTCCTCTTGGAAGCCTCAGGTTGGGCAGTAAATGTGCATATGCGGCTGAATGCTACGTTGGGACGACTCTTTACTCGCGTACCAAATCTACCTAAAGATGCGCGTAAGGAACGGCGAGATGTGGCAGCGCAGTTCGTAAAAGGGTTCGGTTACACTCCATTGCGTTCAGGTAGGCTGTCTATAGTAATTTTGATTATCGTACTCATCGCACTTGGTTTAATACTGGCTCTAGTTACATTCCCCGGATTGAAGTCCTTATAGCGAAGCTATCTAAGAGTTAGAAAATAAAGGAGCGAAATTATAATGCAAAATGCAGATAAAGCAAAAGGAACTCAGCAGAGAATCAAGGACATAAAAGAAATATCAATAGCAATTGATACATGGGATGATATCTTTTCTGATTTTGATCCTCGTCCTTTGAGTGTTCGCGCACTTTCAGAAGATTTTATAGCAGAACTTAAAAAAAGATATCGCGAAACACGCAAAGGTGCTTTTCTTGTTAGCATCTATGCACCAATTTCACTCAAAAATGCCGAATCAGAAAAAGCGGTTATCCAAAGGTTAAAAAAACATTTTAAACACAAATTTATGCAAAGGCAGAAGGATCTTAGCCGCATAAGAAAAAGAGGGATTGTTTTTGTTATTATGGGAATCTGTGCCCTGGGTTTTCTTACGGTAAGCACATATTTTCAATTATTTAAGGAAATTACAATCGAAATTCTGGGTATTATATTCATGCCCCTGGGTTGGTTTGGTATCTGGGAAGGCTTTTCGAAGATTATTGACACATCTCCTATACTTATTCAGGATAAGATATTATTTAATAAACTTTCGAAGGCAAGTTACCAATTTAAATATATAGAAGAAGATAAAGCTGCTTGAAACTAGTCTTACGTTAGAGATAAATTTATCTATCATTCCGAGATAAGTAGTTCGAGTCCAACCCGGGTGGTGAAGGGGCATGAAACCTCTCTGATTATATGCCCATCAGGGAACCCCAAATATAAAAAACAGTAGGGGAGGTTTAAACCTCCCCTACTGTTTTTTATTGTCCTTATTTTACTCCGAGATTAGGACCTCGTCGCCCTTCTGTATGCTGCGGATGTTGTGGCGGTGTTCTATTTCGTCTACGAACGCGGCTGAGGCCCTGTAACGCACGCCGATAATCGTGGCCTCTGCTATCTCTTCTCCGTCTTTCAGTATTTTAAGGCGGTCGTTCTCTTTTACGCCTTCTCTTCGGCCCAGGTCAATGATTACCAGGTTGCAGTTTTTATCGATGAGCAGTATTTCGCCGTTTTTTTTCGTTTTAGAGCGGCCGGCTGCTTGGGTATCGGAACGCCGGGATACCGCATTTCTCGAGTCCAGCCTTTTTTCCAATTCGACTACCCTGCTTGTAAGCGGTGCCAATGCCTTCATTTTACGCGCAACATCTTCACGCAGGGACTTTATCGCGCCTTCCAATTCGGCCTTTTCTTCTATTAAAGCGGCTCTTTGGCGATTATAGTCGGCTTCGCGTTTTTTGAAATGGCCGACCGTAAAAACAGTTGTAAGTACTAAAAAAACGCTTATCGCTATGGCTGTTCTTTTACTCATACGATTTAAGTGTAACATAGGGTTTCTTTAAAATCAAGTGTTGCAAAGATAGCGCATATAATTTATAATTACACTTGAAGAGGCCATATATGAAAATTCGCAGGTTTACAATAGTACTCCTCATAATTTTAGCTGCTACAAGCGCCGTAACCATTCTATATGCCGGGAAGCTGCTCATCCTAAACCGGTTCAAGGCCTTGCTTATAGAAAGGGTTGAATCATCCGGCCGTATGAACCTCGCGATAGATGCCGTTTCATACGTTCCCATGAAGGGAATCTGCTTAACGGGCGTGTCTTTCTACAAAAATGAACTTCGCGAAGACAGGCTCCTGTCGATTTCTCGCTGTTTTGTAAAATTCTCGGTTATAAAGCTGCTTTTCTACAAAACGTTTTCCCCTATGATCACGGTCTATGATGCGCGCGGCGCCGGCAATTCCTTTAACGGGGTCCTTGGCGTGGAAATAAAAACAAATGTGGAAGCAACCTCTCCGGAAGGCGCGCTCAAAGCGATTAAAAGTATAAGGTTTTATAATTTCTCCGCAAAAACTGCCGCAGTGGATTTGAAGGACTTAAGCGGAACCATAACCTTTTCGCCAGGCTCTATAAAGTCTTCCAACTTAAGCCTTTCTATAAACGGTGAGGCCTGCAAGTTACATTTTACCGTAAGCAACCCCCTCGGAGAGCTGTCTTCTGTGATCGTCGTCTCTTCTCAAAAAATCGGCCTTACCGTAAATATCGACAAAAAGAACGACATTTATAAAATTTCAAAATTGGAAGGAACTGCTTTCAGTTCGAGATTCGACCTTGTGGGAGAACTTACTTCCCGGGACGGAACGGACGGCGCTACCCTTTCTTTATACGGCAAAGCAAATGTTGACGTAAAAGACATAGAGTTTTTTGTTCCACCTGATCTCAAAAAGTCACTCCGGGGCTTAAGGCTCGAGGGTGTCCTTGAAAATTCCGTATATTTTAAAACCGATTTGCGCAACATACAAGCTTTCGAATTAGGCATAAAATCCAACGCCGAATCACTGAAAATAGGTAATGTAAAATTAAAGGCCCTGCGCATGGATACCCGTATAAAAGACGGCGTAGTAAACATGCCCCTTTTTAACGCTCGCCTCTATGGGGGCGTTTTAAACTCTTCGGCAATGCTTGACCTCACGGACAAGCGCCTTCCTTACAAACTGAATTGCAAGCTTAGCGCCATGGACATACGGCCGCTGATTAAAAATACGCCGCTTAAGGGTAAAAATGTAAGAGGGGTTGTCTCCTCCGAGTTTTCTCTCCAGGGTAAGGCAAAAAACGCAGATTCAATGGAAGGCCGGGGTAGGATAATAGCGCAAAATGCAAATCTCGGCCCTATGCCGCTTCTCACGCCACTTCTCGGCAATATCTACGGATATTTCCGGCGTGTTTTCCCTGAACTGCGAAAGGTCAATATAACAGGCGGATCCGCCGACTTCTACGTCGCAAATAGAAGGGTTATGACCGATAATCTAGTCCTTACGGGCGAGGCGATAAGTATAAGCGCCAGAGGCTACATAGATTTTGATAAAAATCTGGATTTTGAAGTCGAAAATAAAATTTCGCAAAACTTAACGGGCGGAGGGGGCCTCCAGGGAAGCTTGCAGGACATAGTCGTGCAATTCGGTAAATTTATAAGTAAAGCGCGTCTGACAGGCACGCTTGACAAGCCGAAATGGAAATTTGAATACTTGGGCGGGATAGAAAATATCTTAAAGGGCGGCCTACAAAAACTTCTTAAAGATATCCTCGAATGATCGTTTTGACTTTCTTTAGCGCTTCGGCGCGGTGGCTTATTCTGTTTTTAAACGCCGGTTTGAATTCCGCAAACGTGCGATTATACCCATCGGGAGTAAAAAGCGGATCGTAGCCGAAACCGTTATTTCCCTTCACTTCAACCCCGATAGACCCTTTACACTGCCCTTCCTGCGTCCCGAGCAAAACACCGTCTTCCGCAATAGCCGCAACACATACAAAAGTGGCCTGCCTTTTATCGGCAGGAATTGTTTCCATGAGTTTTAGGAGCTTCGCGTTGTTTTCCTCGTCTTTCGCCCCGGTATACGCAAAACGCGCAGAACGCACTCCCGGTTTTCCGTCCAGCGCCTCGACCACAAGGCCCGAATCATCCGCAAGGATAAGGCCATTGATAAAGCGCGAAAAAGTCAGGGCCTTCTTTACGGCATTTTGCCTGAATGTCTTACCGTCTTCTGTTACAGGAGGGACCTCTATATTTACATCAGACAAGCCAAGCACCTTTACCTTAAGCCCGCGCAAAAGTTTCTCCAGTTCCTTTTTTTTATTACTGTTTGTCGTGGCTATTACAAGTTGTTTCATGTCTTAAGGTTTAATACTTTTTTCTGGGCCGCCAAAAGTTTATCTATGCCTTTTTTTGCAAGGCCAACCAAGCGATTCAACTCTCCCACGGAAAACGGCTCTTTTTCGGCCGTGCCCTGGATCTCTACGAGCTTCCCCGACCCTGTCATTACGACATTCATATCAACGCTTGCTCCGTAATCTTCATCGTAATTTAAGTCCAGCTTTTCTTTCCCGTTTACTATACCGACGCTAATCGCAGCCACATAGTCGGATATGGGGTTTGTATAGATCACATTTTTTTCCTTTAGTCCTTCCAGCGCCATAGCAAGCGCTATGAAGCATCCCGTAATACTTGCGCAACGGGTACCTCCGTCTGCCTGTATCACATCGGCATCTATCTTTACCGTGCGCTCACCCAGGGATTTCAAATCGGTAATAGCCCGAAGGGACCTGCCTATCAGGCGCTGGATTTCCTGGGTTCTGCCGCCGAGCCTGCCCCTTGAGACCTCCCGCACAGTCCTTGTTTTGCATGAACGCGGAAGCATGCCGTATTCCGCAGTCACCCAACCGGTGCCCTTGCCCCTCAAAAAGAAAGGCACCCCTTCCTCCACAGAGGCGGTACATACAACCTTTGTATTTCCTATTTCGAACAAACACGACCCCTCCGCAAATTCCATAAAACCGGGGGTAATCTTAATTTTCCGCATGTCGCTCTTTTTCTTACGCATAAATGTCACATCCTCCCGAATCAATGCCTACGATCAAAGGCAGGTCTTTGACTTTTAGTTTATAAATAGCTTCGGGCCCCAGTTTTTTGAATGCGATAGTTACGGAAGACGTTATCCTTTTTGCCAGGTACGCCCCCGCCCCTCCGATGGCCAAAAAGTAAATTGCTTTGTTTTTTTTTATTGAATTCCTCGCTACCGGCGAGCGGGAACCCTTGCCTATCGTAGCCGCAATACCCTTATCCAGCAAAGCAGGAGTGAATTTGTCCATGCGGGAACTTGTCGTAGGCCCGCAGGACCCAAAAGAGCCGTCCGCCCTCTCAGGCGTCGGGCCCGCATAATATATCACCGCATCTTTTAATTCAAAAGGCAATTTCTTTTTCTCGTTAATGAGGCGGACCAATTCTTTATGCGCCGCATCGCGGGCCGTATAAATCGTGCCTGAAAGCAGCACCTCTTCCCCGCATTTCAGCTTCACGCGCGCTTGTTTCGTCAATGGCGTTGTTACTTTCTTCATATAGTTCGACTTGCGCTTCGGGTGGCATGGCACCCTACGTTTACGGCAACCGGCAGGCCTGCAATATGCGTCGGGTACTCCAGGATACGCACTCCGAGGCATGTGGCATTTCCACCGAGCCCCATCGGGCCGATACGAAGCTTATTCACTTCCTGCAATATAGCGCTCTCCAGTTTTTTCAAGTGCTTTTTCGGGGTCATTTTGTCGATAGGCAGGGCAAGCGCCTGTTTGGCGAGTATCGCCGCTTTGTCGAAAGTCCCCCCCAGGCCGATTCCGAGAATATAAGGCGGGCAAGCATCCGGCCCGGCTTGTTTCACGGTCTCAACAACAAAAGACATTATTTCCTTTTCCCCGTCCGTGGGATTCAACATCGCAAGACCGCTCTTGTTCTCGCTCCCGAAACCTTTGGGCATGACAGTTATTTTTAACTTCTCGCCCTTCACGATATCCGTATGCATAACACAAGGCGCATTAGTAGCGGTGTTAATCCTCAAAATCGGGCTTTTCACGATGGATTTCCGGAGCAAGCCCTTCTTGTAGCCTGCCCGGACACCTGCATTAACGGCGCTTTTTAAACCCCCTCCCACAAGCGAAACATTCTGCCCCAGTTCCAGGTAGACCGAAACAATACCTGTGTCCTGGCAAAGCGGGCGATATTCTTTTTTTGCGATATCGGCGTTTTCAAGCAGGATTTTTAAGATGCGCTTCGCTTTTTTATTTGTCTCTTTCTTAAAAGCGTTTTTTATGGCCCTGTATATGTCGCCACGCAACTCCATATTGGCCTCTATGCAAAGCCCCTCGACAATGTCCTTTATCCTATTTACGTTGATTTTTCTCATAATTTAAAGAATGACTTTTTTCGCTTTTATTTTTTTCCCCAGGAATACCCTGGCAAGTTCCGCAAAGCTCGCTTGAGCATCTGTTGCGAAAAACCTGGCGCTCGCCGAGCCTGCTCCGGCCAGCAATTTCCTGTTCGCGAGCAGAAGCCCGGCATATTTTGTCACGGCCTCGGAAGAGTCAACTAGCGTAACATTCTTCCCCACAATTTTTCGTATTACATTTTTCAAAAGCGGATAATGCGTGCAGCCCAAAACCAGGCTGTCGATCCTTTCGGCCAAAATCGGCGAGAGATACTGTCTTGCGATTTTTAATGTTATTTCCCCGTTGAGCCACATGTTTTCTACGAGCGGCACAAAGAGCGGGCAGGCCTTTTGCGCTACAAAAGCCTTTTTCGATACGGCTTTTATTTCATTTTTATACACGCCGCTTAATATCGTAGCCTGCGTGCCGATTACCCCTATGCGCCTCGTCCTGCTCGCCCGGACCGCCTCCAAAACTCCCGGCTTTATAACGCCAAGAACCGGAACAGGGCACGATTTTTGGAGCGCGGGAAGACAGAGGCTTGAAACAGTATTGCACGCAACAACAATAAGCTTTACTTTAAATCGCAAAAGAAAAGCAATTATCTCTTTGGAAAAGCGGGTAACAGTCTCTTTGGATTTATTGCCGTAAGGCACCCTTGCCGTATCGCCCAAATACACGATTCTTTCGTTCGGTAAAAGGCGAAAGAATTTATCGACAACGGTTAAGCCGCCTACACCCGAATCAAATATCCCTATGGGTCTTTTATCC
Source organism: Candidatus Omnitrophota bacterium (assembly GCA_024542975.1). Lineage (GTDB taxonomy): Bacteria > Omnitrophota > Gorgyraeia > JABMRN01 > RBG-13-46-9 > JAMXCZ01. Next base: position 6,935 of record JAMXCZ010000059.1, read on the forward strand.
ATCTATCTCGAAAATCCGTTGTTTTTCTCGTATTCCCGCTTGTAAGCCAGAATAGATCGGGAAATAGCCTCTGCGATTTGCTCTCTGTAATAAGATTTTTTTAATTTAGACGCTTCCCTTGAATTAGTCAGAAATCCGAGTTCGACAAGGACAGCCGGCATCCTCGCGCCCCGCAATACCGCAAAATTCGCGCCCTTGACGCCCCGCTTTTTCATGCGCATCCGGTCTGAGGTTATATTGTATATGTAATATGCAAGCCCTTTTGATTCCCGCCTGTTATCTTTGAGTTTCAGGTCCCATATGGTCGTTGCTGTAGAAAGATCTTCGCTTTCTGCAATTTCATCATTTTCAAATTTGAGTGATTCGTTTTCGGCAGCGGCCATAGCCCGGGCTTTATCGTCCGTCGCTTCGGAAAGGTAAAACACCTCAAAGCCTCTTGCGCGCGAGAACCTTGAGGCATTGGCATGCACGCTTATGAAAAGGTCAGCGCCTTTGCTGTTAGCAAGCCTTGCCCTGCCTTTCAAGGAAACAAACACGTCCTTCTCCCTCGTTAAAATAATATTGAGATTTTTACGCTTTAAGTGTTTCTTCAGCCTTTTAGAGACATCGAGGACTATATTTTTCTCCCGGGTTTTGTATTTACCTACGGCTCCGAAGTCTTTCCCTCCGTGGCCCGGGTCTATTACAATGGTCTTTATTCCATAATGCTTCGAAACCGGAACTGCGCGCTTTTCCGCCGCAAATACCTCCCTCGCTAAAAAAGCAGCGGATTCGGCGGATATGTATGCCGCGCCGTCCCTGTACGCTACGAGATGCTCCAATTTTATAGGCTTATCGTTCAAAAGCGCAAGCCTGGAATTCGGCCTCAATATTACAATATCCTTGCCCTTCTCAAGTTTGATTTTCTGCGAAACCAGGTCCCAGTCCCAGTCCAGATTATAATACGAGCAGAATCTCAAAAGCGGCAGGTACTGCACATTATTGAACATCACCGTCTGGTTATAAAGCGGCTCCTGCGGTAATTTCAGAATATCAGCGTGGTATGCGCACCCGGAAAGCAAAAAAGCAGCAACTAAAAATAAAGTAATATACCTTCGTATCTGTACCATAATAATACCATACTATAGCATAAGAATTTCCGTTGCTCAAGAAATAAAAAAATCCCACTCCAGATGAGGAGTGGGATTTTTAAAAAAGAAATTCTTAAAATCTATTCTTTTAACG
>JAMXCZ010000060.1 GCA_024542975.1 Candidatus Omnitrophota bacterium
ACGTCTGTTACCTCTCCTCTATAGGACTCGGACTTTGTCATGGCGTCGGTTAGAGGGTTTGCGTCGGAGGCTCTCTTATCTATCCCGTAGAAGAAGATCGAAGTTGATTTTATCGTATTTGCAGCACCCTCCCGATTCACATAGTTATGCGCGTAGTCAGCGATTTCCTCGCCTGCCTGTATGAGGCTGTCGAAATAATAGTAGGTGACTGTTTTTTTGACCGCATCTCGAACTATGCCGTCTTCTTGTAATGAATCTATTGTATCTCCGAAATATGTTATCGTTTTTAACTTGCGCGAGCTTATGAATGAATATCCGGCGCGAAGCCCGTTTTCAAAAAAGGGAGCATTATTATTTTTCGGAATTTCGTAAGCGTAAACGGTTGTATCTCTCACGGCAGCGCCGTCCGGCGCATACGAATACGTATAATCCGCCACCTCGTCTCCCGGCATGGTATAACGCAACCTGTCATCCCTTATGGCATAAAATGTCTCCGTCTTCCTTACGGCATCATCACGAATGCCATCTCCCACGACATTGCCGCTTCCGTCGCCTATGTCTTCGTCGTCATCATCCGTCGGCACTGTGCCTCTTGTATCCTCGTACCAGTCTTTATCGTTTCCATATCCTTCGTGTTCATGCGAAACAGGGTCTTCAAAATCGTACAGTCCATCTCCGTCATAATCGCCTGTAAAAGATTCGAGATAATCCGGCAAGCCGTCCTTATCGTAATCCAAAATCGAACTTCTCGAATCACCCTTATACGTAATAGCCCTCGTTTTTCTCCGATCTGAATCAGCATCGTCGGCTCTCACATCGATAGGGCCGTCTTCGAGGTCTTCGTAATAGTAAATAGTGGTATCTTTTACGATTTCGCCATTCCTATCGTAGTTTAAAGTAAAATCTGCTACGGACTTCGGTGTCGCTCCGGCTTCCGAATCAATATAAAAGAAAGTCTGGCCCTTCAGTTTTGCGCCGTCTTTTATCTCGTGACGGTAGGTAAATGATACGGGGAAGTCTTTGTCGTCTTCGGGGTCATGGCCCAGCATTATCTCGATTAAATCCGGCACATCATTTCCCGAATTGCCATCGCCATAGTCATCGTCCGAATGGACTGCCATGAGCTCCATTAAGAAAGCGTTACTGTCCAGTGCTTTTAAATAATCGTTCGGGGTTTCAATTTTGTCTGTGACTTTTGTATTTTTGATAAGATTGAATATCGCAGCAAATTCCGGATCAGCTTCATTGTGAGGTTCTTCACCTATGGCCATTTGCATTAATTCATCTCTAAGACCGGATGGATTATTAAGATAGTCTGCGGGGTTAATTTCCAAAAGAAATTCACGAAGCTCTGCCTCCAACGTACGGTCTACTTTAAGAAGCAGATTCAGTAAATCCGTCTGGCCGTTAAGTATAACTTTGAGTAGCGGCTCAAGCGCATCAGGTTCGATTTCACTAAACAATAAATATATCAAATCTGAGGGAATGCCCTCCTTAAGCTTGATCAAAGCGCTAAGAAACGCCGCGTCTTCTACTCGCCCTTTATCTACAAGGGTAAGCAGTCGCGCAACCAGGCGGCTTAGAACTAAGGCTACTCCCCTCTCCTCCGCAATCTCAGCCAACAGAGTTTGTAGGTATCCATAATCGTTTTCGGCAAGCAGTTCTTTCGCATCTACCGCAAGATACGTCAAGAGTTCTTCTATCGTATCCATATCCTCACCCGAAAGATTTAATCCGTTCAAGAAGTTATGGAGAAGAGGGCTCTCATTCAGGTCTACTAAAACTGCCAGGAAATTCTGCAAAGAAAGCCCTATAACATCATTCAACAAATCGCTTGCAGTTGTGCTGTCTACATCTCTCAATAAGTTCTTGAGTTCGTTTAAGCCCGTACCGCCCGCGGTGAATATCATGGTATAGAGAAGGTCTTCCGGTTTTGTTATGCCGTCGGTTAAATCAATAGTCGTAAGAAGCATGATCAAGCTCTGAACAGAATACTTGTCGCCTGCCATTAACATAAGAAGTTCGCTTGCGAGTCCCTGGACATAGTCAAATGGGTTTATCATGGATGTAGAAAGCAAACCTATGAGTTCACCCCGAAGTAGGCCTGTGGAATCCTGCCTGCCCGCTTCTGCAATTACATAGTTGATGAAACCGTTGAGGCCTGTGTAGCTGCCGGGATTTTGGTCTAAATTGTCTAAGAAATTGCGGAGCTTATCCGACCATACGACCGATTCGGCCAGCTTTATAAGGCCATTAATAAAACCTGGCAGGGAATCTGACATATCAAATCCGAGTTCGAGAAAAACAGACAAAAGGTCTTTAGAAAGAACTGCAGAGTTTTCATTCGCTACTCTTAGCTTGAGTTCGGCCATAAAGGCTTCGAGTGTAGGGCACAGGGCGGGGCTGACTGCGATATTCGATTCAAGTGTTTCGAGAATAGTTTTTAATTCCACCATTTCCCTGTCTTCGACGCTTGTTTTCATTTTGTCTATTAGAACCTGAATGTAGTAAGATGGGTCTTTTATTTGCTCGCCCAAAAGGGCCAAAAGTTCTTCAAGTAGCTCTGGATCCGCGTCTTTCGCTTTTTGTATAAGCGTTTCGATTGTGTCACTTTCATCCAATATCTGCTCGAGCGCCGTATTGCTTGTCATGCTTTTCAATTTATCTTTCAGCTCTTGGAATGACCCTTCCCTTCCAAGGCCTATTTTAAGCAAGAGAGATGCTAGCTCTTCTTTGCGGCCTTCCCCTTTCGCATCGCTGATTAGGTTATCTATGAATTCTCCGAGCGTCGAGCTGGTTTTTAGCGAAATTATAAGCTGGGAAAGCGCGGCATACTCTGCGCTCATGCCGGCCTCTTCAAGCATCGTTCTTATGGCATCTTCCACTTTCGTTGCGCCGCTTATATCCAGAGAATAAAGAAGAAGTAAAAGTTCGCTGTCGCCACCCAGAACAGTTAAAAGGGCATCGAGAATATCTTCCATCTTGTAAACGTTTGCCGGATCCATGGTGAAAATTGTACTTAAGATGGCCTGTATGAGATTATCATCTCCTAATGCGATTGCCCAAAGAAGGGCATCCCTGAACTCATCAGCGCCCTGACCTATCTCGATGCCGAACCGCATGGCTATAAAGTCGATTATGTTATCAATGTTATATTCTCCGCCTTCATAAATAAGTTCGATCCCTTCTGCGGCATCACCCCAGAAAGTGGCGCTTCTTTCGAGGCCCATCCGGTGCCCTGCTTCGTCTGCTCTGCGATTCCCTTTGTAGAAATAGACGGTCGTATCTTTTACGGTTTCGCCGTCTCGGGCGTAGTTTAAGGTTATGTCCGCTAATTCTTCCCCGCGTTTTGCGTCTGCCTTAAACCGGTAAAAGGTCTCGGATTTCTTTTTCGCCTTTGCAAGGTCATTTTCATCAAGAAAGCCATTATCGTTTTCGTCGACTTTTCCCCAATAGGTTATGGATTTTTCCATTCTGTTTTCATTCGAAGCGTCTTTGGCGCGCTTTCCACCTTCGTAGAAGTATATGGTCGTCGCCGCTACGGTTTCGCCATCTATCAAATAGCTTACGGTATAGTCCTGGACCTCTTCGCCTTTGAGGCGGTACAAGGTATCGTAGAACGTTTCAGATGCTTTTACACCTTGAGCCAGCTCAGTGGGGTCTATAGTCCCGTTTCCGTTTCTATCGAGATTTCCGTAGTATGTAACCGCGCTTGACATGGGTTCGCGATAATTAGAATCCTTCGCCCTTTTTCCGCCATAGAGATATACGATCGTCCGCACAACAATATCGCCGTCGGCATAAAGGACCATATAATCGGCCATTTCCTCGTTTGCGAGCCTTCCCACAGAATCATATACAAGCATAGAGAGCTTCCTGGCATTATCATCAATTCCGTCTCCGTCCTCGTCAACACTGCCCTCGTCAATAATGCCATCGCCGTCTTTGTCAGCCAACGCATTGCCCCTATAGGTTATCTGTTTTGATTTTGAATAGCGGTGGTATTCGGCTGCGTCTTTTGCGCGCTTTCCCCCTTTGTAATAATAAACAGTTGTCTCGGTCGCCTCTCCTTCGTAAAACGTCTGCGAGTAATCCGCGAGTTCTTTGCCTTTCTCTCCTGCAAAAACCGTTCTCTGGATAAGTTCACCTTCGTCCTCTTCTTTGGAATCCGTCTCATAGAGAAGCACTTCCTTAAGCGCGCCGTCATCATCATATTTGAAATCGCGCCTGTTTATAACTTTGCCTGTTTTCCCGTAATAAATCGTTTTTTTGATACGATTGTTTTCGCCCGAGCCTTCGTAAAGATTTTCCTCAACAAGCCTGTGTCCGCCTTCCGATATGTCGTATTTGTAAGTGGCCTCTATATCTTCGCCCCTGTAAGTGTACTCAATTACGTATTTGGCCTCATATTCTCCGCTTACCATAAGCCTGTATCCGAGATAGATCTTGTCTATCTTTCTTGAATCCCCGGAACCTATGTACAGGACCTTCATGATCAAGCGATCCTCATCCGGTGTTCCTTCGCCGTGGCCAAGCCAATACGAGACTCCGTCATCATCCGTTTCCGACTTGGCGCCGGCCATCCATTCGTCTATATTCATCATCGTTATGTCATATTTGTGAGTCTCGGTGAGATCTGTGGGGTTTATAAAATCGGTGAGTGTGTGGGGTATTTCGAACTCATCGAGGTCTGTGAGAGAGTAATCGTAGGGTTTTGCGGTATCGTCTTCTCCGCCTATTTTTTTCTTGAGGGGGAGCGCAACGTCATCGCGCGGCTTGCGGTTTATGAGAAGTTCTATGAGGTCGTCTACGGCTTCTTTCTGGCGTATCACGTCCTCGTGTTTATTCTGCTGGCGCTTAAGGTACGCGGGAGAAAAACCTCCGCTCTGTTCCGCTTCTCTTTTGGTAGGCAAAAGCTTGTGTATTCCGCTCTGCCGCTTCTTATAGCTAAATAGATCGTAATTAGTAACAACCGTTTCGTCGGTAACGCCGGGCGCGCCTCTTAGCGCGGATTGGCGCGCGGCATCTATTGCGGGATTTATGGGTATTGGTTTAAAAGAAAAAAAATCGCCCGCGTAGGCGATTTGGTTCCATATAAACACAAATATTAAAATCCAAGATATCGCTTTAATATATATATGATAGCTGCTATGTTGGTCTTGGCATTTTATCATTGTTAGCTCACCCTACTCTTTGTTTTTCGCATGCCAAGCTTTTTTTCGTTTCTTTTTAAAGGCTTGAAATAACTTCCCAAAAAATAGCCCATACGCTCCTTTTCCCTTTACATTATCTTCTAATTATATAATCTTGTTAAAGCGCAAATAATTCAAAAATATTACACTTTTTTTACATTTCGGTGAGTGGAATATTACGGGTCGTAACTCATTGCGGTAGAAGGCGTTATGGGGCCTGGGGACGCCCCCTAAAGATTAGCGGTTGCCGGCGAGGCGCACCAGGGCGCGTTTTGCTTCTGTGGTTTCGGGGCTTTGGGGGTATTCTGAAAGGATTTTCTTGTAGGATATTCGGGCGTTTGAGGGAGCATTGAGCTTTTCCTCGTAGATAAGTCCTATGGCGCATTGCGCCAGGCTCCTGAGGTTGGATTTCGGGTATTTGACTATAATTCTCTGGAAGGCATCTATTGCTTCCAGGTGTTCATCCAGATACTCGTAATACGCTCCGATGAACAGCAAAAATTGCACATCATATTTGGGGTTAGGGTGATATTTTACGAGACGTTCGAATTCTTTTATGCTTTCGATATGTTTCGCTTTTGAGCCTTCTTTTACGGCCTTGTTAAATATTTTTGCAATTTTTTCGATTTTTTCGGGTAAAATGCCGCTCATTTCAGCGGAGATATAAAGTGGGGTAAACGATAAGAGTTCCCTTACGCGGTTTCTTCCAGTGCTTATCAAAAGCGCGACCTGCGGTTTTTCACCGATTCGATATAATTCTTCGAGTTCCAAGAGTTCCTTTTCCAATAGCCTCTTCGGCCTTGCAGGGGCTTTCCCTTTTCGTACGGTGGCTTTCTCGCCTGCTTTTACGCGTACGGTTTTCAGTTTCGGTTTCGCAAGCGGGCCTTTTATATCGCGGCCCGTAACCCGGACAACGCCGTCCAAAACGCCTACCCAGGTACTTTGTGCGCCGCGCATTGTTTTAACCATAAATTCGGTTCCCACAACGGAAATCCCGGCTTCGGGTGTATTTATTTCAAACTTTTTTCTCCGGCTCTTTCCTTTTTTGTAATAAACGAATGCTTTTCCGCGGATGAGGTCATACTTGATGCTTTCCGCCGATATCCTCGGGCCTGCCTTTGCCAGCCTGATTTCGGAATTGCCCTTAAGCCTCACGTGATAAAGATTGGGAATCACTATGTCCGCTACGCTCTCCCCGGAGGTTTTGACGATATCGTTTTCGCGCAAACGCAGTTTCGGTTTTTGGACGGTTATCCATCTTTCTTCTCCGGACCGGTAGACCTCAAGAGCGCCTTTCGTGCCAGATACCACAGGGTAGAGCGGCGAGAAGAAATGCGCGTAGCCAAAAATAATGAGCGCGGTAGCCAAGACGCTAGCGTAGACAGGCGCAAATTTAAACGGCTCAAAATACACCAGATTCTTTTTTTCTTCTTTTACTTCATAAAGGCGTCCAATTAATTCTCTTTTTTTGGCATCAGAAAATTTATGCTGCGGCGGGTCTTTAAGAAGCTTTTTTATCCTATCTTGTAATTTTAAGTCATTTTCGAAATTCATTTTTTGTTTCTCCAAATTTTAAAATTTGTAGCCATATCTCTTAAGGGATTTATAGAGTAATGTACGCGCGCGCCTTATCCTTGTGCCGACTGTTATCACGTTGCATCGTAGCGCCCTGGCCACCTCCCTATATGATAATCCTTCGACATCGCACAAAAGAAGCACGTCTTTATATTTTTTGTCCAAGTTTGCTATTATCTTGTAAATGAACTCTTTAAATTCGGCCTGCCGCGCGTTGTAATCAGGCCTTGAGCGTTCGTCCGAGATAAGATCCTTTAAAGTTATACTCTCATTCGCAATAAAAGGCCTGTCTATCGATACTTCTTTTAAGCGCTTCCGTTTCTGCAATTCCTTTTTTGCGCAATTCGTGGCTATCATGTAGAGCCACGCCGAAAATTTGCCCATTTCCCTGTAAGTGCGTATCCTTGTGTAGGCGTTCAAAAAGGTCTCTATGGTCAGGTCCTCCGCCTTCTGGTAATCGCCTACATACCTATAGAGATACGAAAAAATCCTGTCGCTATACCTGTCAACGAGCAAAGTAAAAGCGTTCTTATCTTTGCGTTTTGCTTTTTTTACTAACTCTTTGTCCGGAGGGTGCATTTTAACTCATCTTTCCCATGCGCATCCCTCCACTTAATATAATCCGGGAGGGACTCAAATAATTCATTTATCTTCTACAAAAATTATATCACAAAATGTTTGGAAAGGTAAGATTTTAACGCGGTTTTATGGTCTCTTTTTCAAGCACAAATAACGCCTTAAAATTGTGCCGGTTTTTCGACATGGTAAATGGTGTAGCCATGTTTTTGAGGGTTTTCCTTAGATAGGTTATGGAAGATGTTGAAGCGGTATTCATTTTTTTAGCGTATTGCCGTTCCTGCGCTTTTAACGCCTGGCCTTTTAGCGACAGGTATTCACTGTATATGCGATGTTGTTCTCGCGCGAGCCCAAGAAGCGTATTATCGATCACGTTTAAGACGGCTTCCTCTATATTATAGTTTGCCGGGACGGATTCCTTCAACATGCGTTGCGTGTGCGCAAAATGCGGCGCAGGTATATAAGCGCCACTTGCCGGAAGGTCTGCAAAAGTGTGCCATGCCGGTAAAAACTGCATTACCGTAACTATAGATAATGATACTATTACCTTGCCAAGCCTTACGGTTTTTTGTCCCATGATTTAGCCTCCTATATATTGTTTCGGATAGTTACAAAAGACTTTTTTAAAGCCTTAAATTTGTATTTAAAAAAATATTCTTTCTTTTTCATTCCTTGCTCGCTTTGTGCATAATTATATTCATTCTGGATGCCCATCTATGTACACATATAGTATACCATATATTCGAGAAAAATGGGTCCCTTTCAGCTAACTTTTTATACCCTAACAAAG
>JAMXCZ010000061.1 GCA_024542975.1 Candidatus Omnitrophota bacterium
ACAGGCCAAAATCAAGCTCAAATCAACTTTTTCCGGCATCTTACCCCCGCCCCTCCAATAGTTCGGCAACATTGGCTATTATGTGCCGAATATCGCTGTAAGAAAGATAAGTATGCAACGGCAACCTTATAAGCCCTTTCGCGACTTCTTCGGTAATTGGAAAATCGCCCGGCCGGTATCCCAGGTATTTAGAGCCAAACGGCGAGCTATGAAGCGGTACATAATGATGTGTGCACTCGATACCCCTTTTTCTCAATTTTTTAATAACGTTGTCGCGGGATAAGCCTTTTCGCAAAAGAATCCAAAAAATGTGCCCATTCCCGTAAGAATTTTTATTTGGATGAGGCAGTGCAATGAGCCCCTTCTTTTCAAGAGCCCTAAGTCCCTTTTCGTATAATTCAAAAATCGCGCGTCTTTTTTTATTAATGGCGTGTAACCTGTCAAGTTGGGCTGAAAGGAGCGCCGCAAGCATATCCGGCACAACGAAGCTCGAACCGATATCAATCCAGGTATACTTTTTTATTTTACCTTGTAAATAGAGGAAACGGTTGGTGCCTTTTTCGCGCATAATTTTGATCGTGTTTTGCAGGTTTTTTCTGTTCACCACAATAGCGCCGCCTTCACCGCAGGTGATATTTTTAGTGCTGTGGAAACTGATGCATCCCAGATCACCGAATGTCCCAAGATGCCTCTCGTTAAACCTCGCGCCGATAGCCTGCGCAGCATCCTCAACGACATGAATGCCTCGTTTGGATGACACAGCAACCAGTCGCTCTATGTCGCAGGAAAATCCCCCGTAGTGGACGGGTATTATGGCACGGGTCCTTTTCGTTATGCGTCCCATCAGGCTATCCAGGTCCATGTTAAGAGTTGATTTTTCTATTTCAGCGAACACGGGCCTGGCGCCCTGTCTTATGATCGCATTGGCAGTCGATACGAATGTAAAACTTGGGCAAATTACCTCATCCCCTTTTTTTATACGCAATGCCATGAGAGCAAGCTCCAGCGCATGCGTTCCCGAAGTCGTAAGAAAGACCGATGACGCACCCAGCATACCTTTAAGCTTCTCTTCGGCCTCTCGGCAGAGTTCTCCATTTCCCTTTATGCCCTTTTTGGAAAGTGCGCGGCTCACTGCTTTCTTTTCACTACGCCCTATGGTAGGCACAAAGTAAGGTATCATTTCTTCCCGCCGAACATACAATATAATACAAACAAAGCCCGTTCACAGGCTGCCTGGACTCACTCCGGAGGAAATGGTATATTGGCAAAAGAGGGCTTTCAGAGAATTTTATTTGCGGAGTCCGGATCGAGCTCTTTAACGAAGCGTATCGTTTCTTTTATTGTCTCCTTTGTGTCGCCCGGTAACCCGAATATCAAAAAAGCCCATGTTTCAAATCCTAGTTCCTTGGATATCTTAAAAGCGTTGCGCGTAACATCGAGCGATATATTTTTCTTTATATTCTTTAAGACATTCTTATTCCCTGATTCAACTCCATACCCTACCGTCTTTACCCCTATTTCTTTGCAGGCCCGCAATATGTCTTTGTCCACAAAATCTGCCCTCAATCCGTTCATAAACCGGAAGTCCACATTGAATTTTTCCTTTTTCATAGCTTGGACAAAATCCAGGACCCGGGGTTTCACCAGCGTAAATGTGTCGTCTGATATGTGGATTTCCTTGATTCCCTCTGCCACGAGGGCTTTTACCTCAAGGCTAATGTTGTGTGCGCTTCGCGCTCGAAAGCGTTTTGAAAAAATATGTTTCGTACAGCAAAAAGTGCAGCTGCCAGGGCAACCCCTTGACGTTATTATCGATGCAATCGGCAGCTTAGTCGCATCCGGAGGTATGAACTTATACGGTTTTTTAAGTAACGTCCTGTCGGGGAAAGGCAGCGAATCCAGGTCTTCGATCATGGGCCTTCTTTCATTAGAGACGATCTTGTTTCCACGCTTAAACCAAATACCCTTGATGGCCTCCAACCCTGCGCTTCCCTGTGATAAACAATTAAATAATTCTACCACCGTCAATTCCCCTTCGCCTATCACGATTATATCAATGGGACCTTCTTTTATCACTTCCTCGGGCGCAATAGTTGCGTGTATGCCCCCTAACACGACGGGTATATTTTTGATTTTTTTTGAAAGAGTTCCCCATTTGACGGCATTTTTAAACGTAGGGGTTACGCTTGTAATACCTACAGCATCGGGGTTAAAACTCTTAAAGATATCTCTGTATTCCGCCTCTTTAATATCTTCGGTATCAACGTCGAGAAGCCTTACATTATGTCCTTCTTTTTTTAAAACCGTTCCCACATATACAAGTCCGAGGGCAGGGTAAGCAGGCATCATCTTTTTTCCGTAAACCCTATCCTGTGAGGGATTAATGAGTAGTATGTTCATTTTTATTTTTCCACTTCTCCAGGTTCCCGGCCAAACACTTTTCGAATCTCGTAAACAAGCCTTGGAAATATCTTCTGTTTATCAGGCCTTCTTATGCGCGAGGCAAACTCGCTCCCATCCATAGTTTCAATGTACTCACCATATGTCGGCCCGTAGGATGAACGCGCGTTTAAAGCATCCCCTTGTAAAAAAGATTTTCTGCCACGTATGTCAAAAACATACCACTTGTTACCAATTCTGACAAATGACAGGATTATAACCTTTGCGGACACACCTACCCGCAATTTACGCCAAAAGGCCTCATAACCCGCATAGCTTGCCAGTGTCACAAAGACATCTGCCATTTGATCGTTCAAGCCGTACCCCCGTACCACGATATCCCATATGTGGTCGTCTACAACCGTAAATCCGGCCGGGTGTTCTCTGATATGCTTGACGGTCCAGGCATAAATAACAGTAACTTTGTCAAAATCCCCTTCGGTCGCCCCGGTAATCCGACGAGAGAGATCCCTATAATGATAATTCCGGTAGAAAAACCCGCACAGTTTGACATATAACGGGATAAACCTTGTGGACACTGCACCATCCATCCCCTGCCGGGTTGGAACGGGAACATTAAATAAAAGAACTCCTGACGCAAATACCAAGCAAAATATTATGGTTTTTTTATAAAGTCGCCGCATTTAGTCCTTCAGTGACTCAAAGATTTTAAGGAGCCGAGGCGTATTTTTCGCAACCGAACATACGTCTTCGACAGTCCTTCGGCCTGCGTGGCCAATTTTATTTCTGAATTCCTTATTCTCTATCAAATTGGACAATACACTGATCCATTCGGATTCGCTCTTTACTAAAAACCCATTTTCACCGTTTCTTATCAATTCCTCATTTGTAGACGTGAACGACGCCACAGACGGAATCCCGACGGCCATGTATTGCAGCATTTTGCAGCCGAGCTTGCCCCTGGTCCAGTTGTCATCAGGCATAGGCATGAGGCCCACATCGAAGCCCTGGAGTAAATCCACCTCGGTTTCATACTGCCATTCCTTTTTAACGACTCTTTTATCGGGAAAACTATAATTTCCCGCGCCTATGAGCATGATCTTTATGTTGCTAAAACAAGCCAACAGTTTGGAAAAAACGGGGTTGAGCATTTTAAGGTAAGATGTTGTAGCCGGCGAACCGATCCATCCGAGCACAACCTCCCCTTTTTTGCGGCCGGGATCCGTTTCTTTTATGAAATATCTCTCCGTGTCAATCGGCCCCCGTATCTTATAAGTCTTCTTACAAAATCTTGAGACATAGTCCTTAATGTATTCGTTTTCTACGATGACGGTCCGGCTTGATTTCAATATGTCCCTAACCTCTCTCTCTTTGACAGCGCCTTTCCATCTCGTAATCGTATTATACTTGACGGTATCGGGAAGGAAAATAGCGTCATCTATGTCGAATATTATTTTTTTATTCCTAAAACGAAGTATCCTGCCCAGGCCAAAAGGAAAGGTAACTCGCTGGAGAAATATCAGGTCGAATTTTGGGGCCATAAAAAATATGGGCCAGAAACGTAAGAACCTCTCGATAAAAAGGGCTATGTAGTAGAGAAATCTTTTTGCCTCGCTTAATTCCGGTGAACGTATGGCAAGCTTTGTCATAAAATCGCTTGTGCTGGAAAAAACGCTTGTCCTTATGCCCTTCTCTTCCAGATGGGGCAAATACTGGTACACCCTGTAGCGAGAAGCCGCAACGCGCTTTGTTCCTGAGATAACAAACAGTACTTTCATATTTTTTTCCTGTAAAAATCTTTTATGGTTTCTGCGACAAATTCTGCGTCTCTAAGTCTTAAGGCTGCGTGTAGGGGTATGGATAAGATCTTTTCATACACCGATTCCGTGTTGGGAAGGCTTGCCTTATTGCGCTTAAAAAAAGGTTGCAGATGATTTGGAATGTAATTTATCGCCGTAATAATACCTTTCCCGTTAAGAAATTCCATGAGCCTATCGCGCTCTTCCGCCAAAATGGTATAGTTAAACGGCGTTATACTTGAGTAATTTCGCTTGATAATCCTAACAGCCCCCAAATTGGACAATTTATCATCGTAAAACTTTGCGATTTGTTTCCTTTTCTTGGCGAATTTTTTAAATTTGGCCAATTGGGCAATTCCTATTGCCGCATTCATATTGCCCATATGATACCTGTAGCCTTTCATATGTACCTCGTAAAACCAGCTCCTCTTATGTTTGTACCGGCTCCACGTATCCTTATCGATACCCAGCATCCTCTTCTTGGTTACCGTTTCCGAAAGCCCCCTATCGTCCAGTAATATGGCGCCGCCTTCACCACAAGTTATAGTCTTTATAGGATCGAAGCTGAAGCAGGTTATGTCACCGAAAGAACCGATGAGCCTTCCGTTATACCTCGAACCAAAGGCATGGGCAGCATCTTCAATGACACGTAGGCGGTGCTTTTTTGCCAATTTTAATATTTCGCTCATATTGCAAGGCGCTCCGCCGTAATGCACCGGAATTATGGCCTTCGTTTTTTTCGAAATGAGTTTCCCGGCGTGCCGGACATCCATATTTAAATCTTCCGTGCGGATGTCGCAAAATCGGGGAATCCCGCCGCACATGACGATGGGCTGCACCGTGGCTACGAAGGTAAACGACGGAACAATGACCTCATCGCCTTTTTTTAGACCTATGGCATCCAGAGCCAGATGAAGTGCCGTCGTTCCCGTATTTACGCAAATGGCATGCTTCCTTTTGAACATCTCCTTTAGTTTCGTTTCAAACTGAAAAACCTTATCCCCCATTCCAAGCCAACCTGTTTTAAGAACCCTGTCTACGCTATCCAGTTCCGCTTTCCCAAGAAGAGGCCTCGCAACCTGTATCATTCCATCCTACCCTTCTTCGCTATGCAAAAGATGAGATGCCCATTGCCTGTAAGGCCTCCTATAAAAATCACGATCTTTCTGGCAAAATTCAACATGGCGTTCCCCGGACCCCGGCCCGGGAGCCGGCCGCCGCCGAATAAGCCGCCGGTTTTAACGCGGCACACCTTAAAACCGGCAGATTCAAGAGCGTTCTTAAGAGATTCTTTGCCGAACCCGTAAATCTGAAAGCTGGGGAACAAGGGCGAAAGACGCGTCGTAATCTTTCTTTTCTCTTTGAGATTCTTAAAAAAATCTCCGATCTTAAAAACAAGCGCATCCTCATTTGTAACCTCTATATAAAGAATCCCGTTCTCTTTAAGCACCGAATTGATCTTCTTAAGTGTGCCGGAGGGGTTTTGCACATACTGGATTACGGAAATCAAACTTGCGGCATCAAAACTATTCCGTTCGAGGTCTATATCTTCCAGGTCTCCCGTTAATGCATCGACACTAAACTTACTTCTTGCATAATCCACAAATGCTTCTGAAATATCAGTGCCGATTGCCTTCCAGCCTTTTTCGCGCGCTACGTACAAAAACTCGCCTCTTCCGCAGCCAACATCCAGCATGCGCCCTTTTCCGGGTTTCATTTTTTCCAATTCGCATAAAACGTTTCTAAAAAACTTAAGGCGCGTTTCTAGGTTCGGAGAAAAATATTTTTCCGGGCTTTTAAAATTACCCTGCATTTCGGCTTTTGTGAAAAGCGGCATGGGATTAGGGTATAAAAGCCCGCAATGCGTGCATCTGGCTATGTTTGTTTCAAGTCCAGGATCGCGGTTCGGGCTTTTCCTTTTGCCGATATCTCTTGCCCTGTCCAGCCCGCATATATTACAGTTTACATGCTCGAACTTCATCTCCCCGATCTCCCCGCCGCGGTCAGATTGCTGTATATTATATCATAGGTGTTTACGGCATCGTTAAGCGAAAAATGCTTCTCCGCCGTCAACCTGCATCTTTTAAAAACATCTTTATCTTTTAATAAGTTTTCCAATTCAAAAATTGCTTTATCATACCGGGAGCCAGAAAAATCATCCACAACAACCCCCACCCCATTGTTTCGTATGAGATCTTCCGTATCGCCTATCCCTGAATTTATGACAACCGGCAGGCCGCACGCCAGATATTCCCCTACTTTCGTAGGGGAGGAAGCCCTTTTTGACGAAACAGGCTTTATAAAGCATAGCCCCACGTCCGAATCGGATATGTGCCCGGGCATAGATTTGTATTCGGCGAATTTAATCCGAACGGCATCCCGGGCTTTTATCATTTTTTCTGCCAGGCGCATTGTATTTCTATCGGATTGCGTAAAAATGGTGAATTTTGAGCCCTTCAATCTATTTTTGGCTCTCAGAAAGAAATCAAACATCTCTTCAATCATGTACCAGGTTCCTACTGACCCCACGTAAAGAAATTTGATGCTGCCATTTTCCCTAACTGTCTTGTTTACATTAGCATTAAATAGATCGAGATCTGTTACGCATGGGATAACATGCGTAGACTTTTCGCACAAATATCTTCCAAGGCCCTTCTCGGTAAGAAGCGCCTTGGCATTATGGCTAAGAAGAACTATTGAATCTGACCTGGAAAAAAGATACTTTTCTATTCTAAAGAGTGCGTTATGCAAAAATGAATTTTTGGCGATTAAATTACCGTCTACATATTCTTCGGAGTCCAGGCCCCGGGTATCAAAAATAAATTTCCTCCTTAAGAACTTAGCGGCCGGCATGCCTATAATAGCGCCGTGCGTGGCCCTTGCATGGATAATGGATATTTTACCGGTTAAAGTTATGAAAAAAGATACTGTCATCCCCAGCAAGAAATCATAACCGGAGGCAATAATCCTGGGTTTTTTATGGTACTTAAGTTTATACCATTTTATGCCCAGATTTCCCAGGAGTTCCGCATGCTCGGCGTCCTCTATAGCGCCTCTTTCGTATGAAAGAAGCGTTATGCCGTACCCTGCCTTTCTTAGGCCTTTGAGATACGGAAGGCACTGTGACTGAAATATACTTTCACAAACGCCGTTATACGTTATATAGAGAACCCTTGCCTTTTTCATCAGTTTTTAACTTTGGGTTGTGGTTTTGAAGTTTGACTTTTGAGTTTCAGATCAACTAAGCCTCCGGCAAAGTAAATGATAAGAAACGGCATTACCATATCCTTGTGCCTGAATAGAGCGCCCACGTTACCCTGCGCTAAAGCCAATAAAGAAAACACCGTGAACGCATATCCGAATATCAAAATGGTTTGCAACTTGTCTTTTCTGTAGCCGATATAAAATCCGTACAAAACAAACGGTATCGCAAAATACACCAATACTGTTTGGGGATAAGCCATAAACTGGAGGTTTGATTCGATTTTCCACGGAAAAGGCGAAAAAAGCACATACATCCATCCTTTCAGATATCCTCCGGTAAGATCCCGGAAGCTATAACGAAATCTATCATAATCATAGTCCTCCTGATAGAGGTGGCTGGGATAAAGAAGATAACCGCTATCATCTGATATTGCAAAAGCCCTCTGTTGCTTTGCCAATGTAAATATTTGAAACCCGATTTCAGATTTCGCAAGGCGGTGCATAGCCGGCGCGCATAGAAGCATCGCGCTAAAGACAATAGCCGTTAAAACGGTTATTACCTTGCCCGTTTTCGTTAGCTTCAGGAATGCAACAAGCAGAATCGTTGCGATAAGCGCTGAAAATATGTACGGCTTGATCGTAT
>JAMXCZ010000062.1 GCA_024542975.1 Candidatus Omnitrophota bacterium
CCTATTTTTGTGTATTCTCCTGGATGGGTTAGCTGAAGCCAAAATTCGCGCGCCAAGTACGGGCCTCTCTACCGGCAGGTGGGCTTCCCTGCCTGCCGAACCGGAGGGGTGTAGCGTAGCTCTTCAAATATTATGCATCTGACCCCATGCTGCCTTGACTGCGTATTATTATTATGATATACTGGCTGCAATATACGGAAAGTATGGAGGTAGTAAAATGACCCAGGAAAGAAGGCAATATTTACGAATACAGACCCCGGTGGCGATACGGATAATAACCAAGGGCAATGAGGTCTGTCAAACTAAAACCAAGGATATTTCTCCGCTCGGGCTGCGGTTTGAGAATAAAAACGATTGTTTCGAGATAAGCGACATTCTTGAACTGCGGATAGAAATACCCAATGCCCTAAGCCCTGTACATGCAAAGGCTAAGGTTGTCTGGAAGAGGAAGGCCTCTCCCGAAGCAGACTCACCCATAGACATAGGGTGCGAGTTTACCGACATTGAGGAAGACAATAAGAAT
This sequence comes from Candidatus Omnitrophota bacterium, assembly GCA_024542975.1. Lineage (GTDB taxonomy): Bacteria > Omnitrophota > Gorgyraeia > JABMRN01 > RBG-13-46-9 > JAMXCZ01. Next base: position 524 of record JAMXCZ010000062.1, read on the forward strand.
ACCTTTCTTAAATATTTTTGCGATCTTCTATATGAGCGCGGGCGGGAAGCCGGCAGGAAAGGAGAATAACAAGTGAATGCATTTAAGCTATCACTCGTTTTAAGTTTGCTTTTTTTGTGCGGCTGCGCGGATATTACGCCACCTACGCCCGGATACATTTTGAAACGTCCGCTAGGCACCGATTCTGTAAAAACCGGAATGACAAAAGATGAAGTCAAGAGCCTCTGGGGAGGGCCTGACCGGGTCAATCAAGTAGAAAACAAGGATAAGTGGGAAGGCAAAAGGGAAGAGTGGGTTTACGTCGGCAGGTACGGGACTCTCCCTGTAAATGCCGGTTATCTTTCTAAAACCAAAAAACTGTATTTCGACGGGGAGCGCCTCACCACTATCGTAGAAGAATAGGAAATTCATATGCTAAGACTAATGTGCAAATCAAAAATACATAAGGCGCGGGTTACAAAAACAGAGCTCCATTACGAAGGCAGCATAGGCGTGGATAAAAAACTGATGGACGCCGCCAATATCTATCCGAACGAAATTGTGCAAATCGTAAATTTCCAGAACGGCGCCCGCTTCGAAACTTATGTGATCGAAGAAAAGGCAAATTCGGGAGACATTGTTTTTTACGGGCCGGCCGCGCGTTTGGGCTCGCCGGGCGACAGCGTAATTATCCTGTCAAAGGCATTTTTAGAGGCAAAAGAAATCCAGAGCCTGAAAACAAAAATTGTCTACGTTAACGAAAACAACGAAATCGTTAAAAAGTAAAATGGCCCCGTTAAGAGTGAGGATATACCCGGATGCTGCGCTCCGAAAGAGAGCCAAAGAAGTAAGAACGGTAGGGGCCGAGGAAAAACAGCTCCTTGAATTCATGGGAAAGACGATGTATGCCACTAAAGGCATAGGGCTTGCTGCGCCGCAGGTCGGCATCTCGAAGAGGCTTATTGTGCTGGATGCAGGCGACGGATTACTTAAAATAGCTAATCCCGATATAATCGAAAAAAGCAAGAGCGCCTCGCCGTTCGAAGAGGGATGCTTGAGCATCCCCGGAAAGCTCGTCGAGGTACGTAGGCCCGAACGAATCACGATTTCGTTCACCAATGAAGACGGAAAACGGATCAAGAAAAGTTTTAGCGGCCTGGCTGCAAAGGCCATGCAGCATGAAATAGACCATCTTGACGGAAAGCTGATCATTGATTACCTGCCATGGTATAAGAGGGCTTTCCCGAAGAAGGGGACTGTAAAATGCCCGCAATAGGCTTTATAGGAGGACAGTAACAATGGCTTTAGAGGTACAGATCGAGACTGAGATTAAAAAAGCTATGAAGGCGCGGGATGCGATCAAGGTTTCAACCCTCCGAATGCTAAAAGCCGAAATGAACAATCTCAAAATAGACGAGAACAAAAAAGAGCTATCGGACATAGAAGTAATAAAAATCGTCCGGCGGCAGATCAAACAGCACAAAGACTCCATTGAGCAGTTTGAAAAAGGCAAACGACAAGATCTTGTTGAAAAAGAAAAAAAAGAATTGGCCATACTTAAAAATTATATGCCGGAACAATGTTCGCCCGAGGAGCTCAAAAAAATAGTTGAAGAAGCGGTGCGTGAAACCGGGGCCAGCAGCAAAAAAGATATGGGGCGCGTTATGAAAGCTGTCATGGAAAAGGTGAAGGGACGCTCCGACGGAAAGACAGTAAGCCAGATTGTGTCGAGCATACTTAAATGAGCCCTCGGTGTGTTTTTCTTGTCAGAGGGCTCATCCTGAGCGAGCGAAAGCGAGTGAAGGATCTTAATAAATCGGTAACGCCATGATAAATATTCTTGTGCAAAAAAAAGACGAAAGAGCGGCAGTCCTGAAAAGACAGGAAGATATTACCTCGTACTTGGGGAAAAAGGATGTAAACGTATGGGTGGACATCCAGAAACCTACTGAAAAGGACATGCAGTTCCTCGAAAAGCATTTCTCATTCCATCCGCTTGCCATAGAGGATTCTATGACAACGATCCAGCGGCCTAAGATAGACCGGTACGACAATTATCTGTTTATAGTTCTCCACGCCGCAATTATAGCGGCGCACAAGGACAAGGCTACTTCGCTTGAGCTTGACAGTTTTGTAGGCGAAAATTACGTTGTGACGGTGCATCTAAAACCTATAGCCAGCGTATCGAGCACATGGGAGAGGTGCATAAAAAATAGCGGTATTATTTCCCGGGGGGCAGCGTACCTTTTCTATTTTCTGGCAGACACACTGGTAGACAACTATTTCCCCATACTGGAAAAACTGGACGGAGAGATAGAGAAGACGGAAGAGGCCATATTCAAAAATGCCGGCCCTTCAACGCTAAATAAAATTTTTGACCTAAAGGAGAACGTCATGATACTTCGCCGGATTCTCGGGCCGCAGAGGGAAACCATGAATTTCATCGCAAGGGGCTCATATGTGCCGATCATACCGACCAAACTTTCGTTTTACTTCCGTGATGTCTCAGACCTCCTTGCGAGGATAAATGACAGTCTTGATACCTATCGTGACATGTTGACCAGCGCCCTGGACGGTTATACGTCGGCTGCATCCAATAAGCTAAACGAGATCATGAAAGTGCTTACCATAATCGCCACGATAATGATGCCGCTTACCTTGATAAGCGGTATCTACGGCATGAATTTTCGTTTTATGCCTGAAATTGAATGGCGATACGGGTACCTTGCAATAATCTCAGTAATGGTCGCGATAGCCGGCGGAATGCTTTTATTTTTTAAAAAGAAAAAGTGGCTATAGCGACCGGCCTTCCGTGTCACAAACTAAAATTTCCGGGATTTTTGCAAAACCGTACTACGATTAGGAGGTTTCTATGGGGAGCATAGTGTATGTCGTTCCCGTTTTATTGGTAATCGCCATCTCGGCTTTCATCGTAAAAATCGCCACAATTGCGCTTAAGATGACCGGCTTTGAGGAAAAAAAAGCTCACTTCCAGGCTCTATCTGCGTTTACAGGCACCGGATTTACCACGAAGGATTCTGAATTTGTCCTTGAAAACAATACCCGTAGAAAAATCGTAATGGTTCTCATGGTTCTAGGCAACGCCGGCCTTATAACCGTAATCACGACGATAGTAATATCATTCGGCCGCAGCAATGTAACGGGGTTGCTTCTGAATGTCAGCATAGTCCTCTCGGTACTCTTTGTTTTATTTAAGATCTTCACGCACAAAGGCGTGGCCAAATTTCTTAATGACAAAATCGAATTACGGCTCGAAAAGTCCCCGCCTTTCAGGAGAAGGCCCATTGAGGAAATTGTGCGCATAGCTAAAAACTACGGAATTGCGGAAGTCAGCATAAAAGAAAATTGCCAGGACCTGGGCAAGGCATTGAGCGAATCGAATTTCAGGGAAAACGACATACTGATCCTGGCAATCGAGAGAGAAAATGCGGTCATTCCTACCCCAAAAGCAACGGACCGCATAACACTGGGGGACACTCTCATCTGTTACGGTAAATTGTCCAACATCGAGAAAATCATCGAAAAATGACGAAAAAAAACGTCCTCGGCTTGTCTCTCGCTATCCCTTCAATCCTGGCGTTCATACTTCTGTTGCATGAGGTTTTCTTTCCTTTTGTCTATAACCTAAAAGAACCTTTTTTTGCTGTACCGATAGAGGTAAGCGAAGAGCTAAGCGGCGCTCAAGGCCTTCCGATTAGAAACGACGAACAAGGCGACGGCTGGTTCGGGGCAAAAAGAAACGGCAACAGAAAACACCTGGGACTGGATCTTGCGGCGAAATTGGGTAGTCCCGTGTATGCCGCCAAAAGCGGTTGGGCAAGAATCTCGAATGTGCCGGACGGATACGGAAAGCTTGTGCTGATAAACCACCCCGGGCATTGGCAGACACGCTACGGGCACCTTTCTGAATTTGCCGTAAAAAAATTGCAGTGGGTCCGGCAGGGCGATGTAATAGGTTTTATCGGCAAAACAGGCAATGCCGGCTCTTCCGACATTGTGTCGCATTTGCACTTCGAAATAAGGCGTAAAAGCGAGCCTCTTGATCCCGCGCGGGAATTGGTAAAAAATTGACATAGGAGTGAAACATGAAAAAATATGTGGGGCTGTCATTGATTTTGGTTTTGCTGGCTTTGGTTATCACGGGTTGCGGTGAAACCATAGGCGGGATGAGTAAAGACATAAATAGAGTAAAGAGAGGAATAAAAACCATATTTGTAAGGGGTGATTAATCACCGGGAGAACGGGGATATTTGCAAGATGGAAATACGCCAAAGATTCGAAGACAATACAGCGATTCTCTACATAACCGGGAAAATCGATATAAATTCGGCCCTACTCATCGAAAAAACAGGGCAGCTTTTGCGCGAGGGTGTAAAAAAGATTCTATGCAATTTTACGAATGTGCGCATGGTCGACTATAACGGCCTCTCGTTATTGGCCATAACCTATAAGAATGCCATAAACCAAAAAGGCGCAATAAAGTTCTGCTGTGTACCGGTACATATAAAACAACTTTTCGAGGCCGCGAAGCTCGAAAAAACATTCGAAATATATCCCGACGAAAAAAGCGCCATTAAAGGGTTTGATCTGTCGAACAAAGTCGATAAACTTCCCCTGAGAAGGAGATTTAAAAGAATCGATGTAAGTATCCCGATAAAATACAAGGTGGGCCTCTCCGCTTCAAACAGGCTCCTTAAGGGTAAAATATTAAACGTGAGCGGCGAGGGCCTCTACATATTCACTGAAAATACCTATCCTGTCTCTTCTGAAATCTACATGGAAATAGAATTCGGTAAGGGTAGCGGGACACCTCTCACCCTGATGGGCACAGTTATATGGCTTGCCGACAAGGAACTCCAGCCACATGCCTACCCCGGAATGGGGGTAACGTTCTCAAACCTTGACACAAAAGCTCAGAATAAAATCATCGATTTTATAGACAAAAATCTAACCTCGAGAAGCAAGGCCTAAAGATTTGCCGGATGAACAAGCTTTCAACCATAGAGCGTGTCCTACCCAAATTGCGCGCTCTCGCAAGCCCCTGCAAGCTCTGTGCGCGCGAGTGCGCCGTAGATCGACATAAAGGTGAAAAAGGCGCGTGCGACGCCGCGCGTAGGCCCTGTGTCTACAGCTACTCTCCCCATCACGGCGAAGAGCCTCCGCTTTCAGGCGTAAACGGCTCAGGCACCATTTTCTTTGCGCATTGCAATATGAAGTGCCTGTACTGCCAAAACCACACATTCAGCCAGGGAAGCGGCTTCGAAGAGATAGAAATTGACGGCCTTGCAGAAAGAATGCTGAAACTCCAGCGCCTCGGATGCCACAACATAAACCTCGTAAGCCCAACCCATTACGCCTCCGAGATCGTAGAAGCGCTCGGGATCGCGCTAAAAAAGTCATTGGCGATACCTATTGTCTACAACACCGGCGGTTACGACAGCGTGGAACTTATAAAATTGCTCGACGGAATTGTGGACATATATTTACCGGACGCGCGATATCATAATAGCGGCAGGGCCAAAAAGTATTCTTTCGCGCCCCGGTACGCCGAAAATAACAGGCGCATAATCAGAGAAATGTCTCGCCAGGCCGGCGCGCTTAAATTGGACGAGAAGGGGATAGCGCAAAAGGGGATCATAGTGCGGCTCTTAATCCTTCCTAACAATATATCCGGCACAATAGACACTCTAAGATTCCTAAAGGAGTCAATTTCGGATGAAATCTACATAAGCGTAATGAGCCAATACCACCCAACCTACAAAGCAAAAAGCCATCCGCAAATCACAAGGCGCATAACCCAAAAAGAATACGAAACCGTTGTAAAAGAAGTAGAAAATCTTGGTTTCAAAAACGGCTGGATCCAAGGCCTAAACCCCGACCACAACCACTTCCTGGGCACAAACATCAAACCCATTTGTTAAGCCTTAAAAAAGTTGGTTAGCGCTGTTTGCATATCTTCCGTTCACATGCTATACTATATATAAAGAAGTAGCGAAAGGGCAAAATGGTTGTAATCCACGGGTAAAGCTGTGGGCATTTTTTTATCCCGACTATTAAAAAGTTTTAAAAAGAATGTTGAAATAGCAAAATACAGAAAAGAGGGCAGAGAAATGAAAAAACTTAAGAGTACTAAGCGGTATAAAATAAGACGGTTGGCAGAAAGGCTATACAATAAGATCTTTGTTCAGTACAAACGAATTGAAAAGAAAGGGCCATGGAAGCCGGTGGTATACAACGACTTGAGCGGTATCGGCGTAGGATTAATCACAGATGAGCCCATACAGAACGCCGAGCGAATATTGCTTGCTCTATATTTGCATCATGACCCTAAACCCTGCACTGTCACTGCCAGGCTAACATGGTGCCGGGAGATAAAGCCCGGGATATATAAGTGTGGCTTTAAATTCGACAAAACACAAAAGGATACAAGATTTATGGATATGCTCTGCGAAAAAATGATGGATCTATCATTGGACAGGCGCTTAACTTAGCAAAATTGATTTGTTTTATAATAAATCAGCAGGTATACTATTTTGGTATGCTTGATTGGGTATGAAGGAATAATCTAAGTTTTGTCGGGAAAAATGGATAGCATTATAGTTGAAGTTAAAAAAGGTTACAGTGAAAAACGCAAAGCTCAGCGTCTTCCTATTCCAATTAAAATAGATTACAAGTTCTTACCTCAAAAAACTTCAAAAAATACATTTTACAATACTTATTGCGATAATATAAGCGGCACCGGATTAGGCTTATCTTTTGATTCTTATCTTAAGAAAGGAACCTGCCTCAAATTGAGAATACATTTTCCGGGAGACGTTCAACCGGTAGCTGTTATGGCTGAGGTTGCGTGGTGCAAGGAAGTAGCCAAAACCAAGATAGAACCATGCTTTCGCACAGGCGTTCAGTATACGCATATATCAGAGAACGAAAAAGAAAGGTTTACACTGCTATTCTGTGAAATGATGATGAATTATTTTATTTTAGGGGAAGAAGGGGAAAAAGACAGGAAATGAAAGTATGAAGAAAAAACCCAACAGGATTTACGCAAAAGATTATATCAGTTGGTGGGGATACGCAATTGTACAGTTTTCATGCTGCGCCATACCTTCAAAGCTGGTATATTTTTTTGCTGATAGATTGGGTGACATCATGTTTAAATTCTCGAAAAAAACCCGCAGAATGATCGGAAATAATCTCCGCATGGCGCTGGGCCTCAAAGATGGGCTTATAAAAAAATATACGCGCATTATATGCCGCGGTTTTTACAGGAATATCGTGGATTTTTTACGCTTTCGTAAATTTGACGAAAAATGGTTCAGGGAAGAAGCTGAGATTATAGGTACTGAAAATCTGAAAAAAGCTTTCGGCTTAGGGCGAGGGGTAATCGCCATCAGCCTCCATATGGGAAGCTGGGAAACGGGTGCCCTTATGACCGCGATGGCGGGGTTCCCGGCTAACGGGATTTGGGCATCACACGCTAAT